>JAUNUN010000027.1:0-35388 GCA_030538155.1 bacterium | reverse complement strand
CATAGCCCCAGATGTTCATGATGCGATGAACGTGGGTATCCACGCAGATGGCGGGCAGGGAAAAGGCCACTGAGCGCACCAGGTTGGCGGTTTTCCGGCCCACTCCGGGCAGGGTGATCAGGTCTTCAATGGCGCTTGGCACCTCGCCCTGAAAGCGCGTGGCCAAGGCCTCGGGCAGTTTGTTCAGGTGCAGGGCCTTGTTGCGGAAAAAGCCGACCGGGTAGATCAGTTTTTCAAGCTCTGCTACCGTCAGAACCGCCAATTCCTGCGACGTGGCGGCCCGGCTGAAGAGTCTGCGCGCCGCCGCGGCGGTTACTTCATCCTTGGTGCGGGCAGAGAGAATGGTGGCCACCAAGACCTTGAATGGGTCTTTTGTCTGTGCGGCGATCAGATCCACCACCGGCACCTGTAGGCCGCGCACCTCCTCCTCAAGCAGGGGGATAACGCTATCTATGGGAAAAGGCACAATACATCCATGAAAAAGGACAGAAACGGTACAAGTCGACGCCGCTTGTTATACGCATTTATACACATTGCGAACTGGAAAGCACGCTGACCCGGCCGCTGTCCAAATCGTAATAACTGGCCACCACCAGTACCTTGCCCTCATTGACCAGATCGCCGATGATCGGCTCGGAGCGGGCAATGGAGGCGGCCGTTAATAGGGCCAGCTCCTTGGCCGCATTGTCCACCAGATCGCCTTCCTGCTTTTGCGCCCGCTTGAGCGCAATGTCGATCTTGGGGCTGAGGGTGGACATATGGCCGGAAAGTTTGACCCCTTGGGCCACGGCGGTGATGGCCCCGCAGTAGGTGTGGCCCATGACCATGACCAAGGGTGTGTGCAGGTGAGACACAGCATACTCGATACTGCCCAGAACGTGGTCGTTGAGCAAGTTGCCGGCCACGCGGATAACAAAGAGATCGCCCAGGCCCTGGTCGAAAATATCAACCGGCGGCAGACGCGAATCCGCGCAGGCCAGGACCACGGCATACGGTTCCTGACCGGTAATGAGCCCTTTGCGCGCCTCTTCACTGTTGTTTGGGTGCTCCATGGTGCCGTCAACGAAGCGCTTGTTTCCTTCCAGCAGTTTTTCCAGGACCTTTTGGCCAGTCATGTGGTTTCTTGTCGGCATACCGTCCCCCAACGTTGATGGACAAGGTTGTCGTAAGGTGTTGTAGAGCAGCGAGCGGCTGCGAGGGCTTACTATATCAGGGCATATTGCCGGCCACCATAAAAAAGCGCAGGTATCCATGGAAAGAGCGTGAAAACAGCATGATATGTGCTGATTTACAGGGTTTCTGCGGGGAAGGGGATAGCCTTGCGGATATCATCATAACCGGCCAAGAGCATAAAGAGGCGATCCACGCCCAGGGCAATGCCCGCTGCTGCGGGCATGTATGCAAGATCATCCAGAAAGCGCTCCGGCATGGCCGCCTCTCTGCCCTGAGCCTCAAGCGCGGCAATTGCATCGGCAAAGCGGAGGCGCTGTTCTGTCGTATCGGTCAGTTCAGAAAAGCCGTTGGCCAGTTCCATACCGGCAACGTAGAGTTCGAAGCGCTCGGCCACCTGCGGATTGACGGCACTGCGCCGGGCGAGTGAAGCCATGGCGGCCGGATAATCGTAGAGAAAAACAGGCGCCTCCCAGCCCAGGAGCGGCTCGATACGGCTGACCAGCAGTTCCTCGAAAAGATCCCGCGCCATGGCCTCCTCCACCTCCATACCGGCATGGCGGCGAAAGGCCTCATGCACACTCAGCCGCTGCCAGGGCGGGGTGAGATCGATAACCTTACCGTGCCGGCGGATCCGGCCGGGTGTGTGCAGGCCGGGGAAGTGGCCGAGATGCAGGCTGAGATGAGCAAACAGCGCTTCGCACTCTGCCATCAGATCATGGTAATCAGATTCCGTGCGGTACCACTCCAGCATGCAGAATTCGCTTTGGTGGAGGCGGCCGCACTCCTCCTTGCGGAAGCAATGGCAGATCTGAAAGAGCCGGTCGCAGCCGCGCGCCAAAAGGCGCTTCATGCACAGTTCCGGAGAACTCTGCAGCCACCAGCCATCCGAGGAAAAGGCAACAATATGCGCCTCGGGCAGCAGCACCGGCAGGCGTACAGGGGTATCGACCTCAATGTAGCCGTGAGCGAGAAAAAAAGAGCGCAGCGCCGCCATGTAGTCCGAGCGGCGCTGCAGGCCGAGACGGCCGAGCATGGCGTCTATTCTTTGACGCGGGTGATATAGGTGCCGGTGCGGGTATCGATTTGGATTTTATCGCCTTCTTCGACAAAGGGCGGAACCTGCAGTTGAAAGCCGGTCTGCACGGTGACCGGTTTGGTGTCTGAACCGGAGGTGTCGCCCCTGGCCCAGGGATCGGCCACGGTCACCTCCAGGTTGACAAAGGTGGGCAGGCTGATGTCGATGGGCCGGTCGCTGAAAAAGAGCACCTGCACTTCCATGTTGTCGATGAGAAAGTTGAGGTGGTCGCCCAGTTGCTCACGGCTGAGGAAGATCTGCTCGTAGGAGGAGGTATCCATGAAGTGGAATTCGTCGTCCTGCGAATAGAGAAACTGCATGGTGCGCTCTTCCAGATTGGGCCGGTCGAACTTGTCGTTGGAGCGGTAGGTCTGGGTGAACTGCACCCCAGTAATCATGTTGCGCATTTTGGTGCGGTACAGGGCCTGGCCTTTGCCGGGTTTGGAAAAATCGAAATCGGTGACGATATACGGTTCGCCATCAATCTGAATTTTCAGGCCTTTGCGCAAATCGGAAGCGGTGTACATGGTGTCTGACCTTTCTATCTTTCTATGAAATGGTGATTTGAGAATCTCTTTGTTTACCGTATGGCTCCTACGAGCGCAAGCGCTTCTTCGGCATTGCTGCCGGGTCGAGCTGTACAGGCTGCTTGGCTTGGCGGAAGTGTATCTCTACAATGATATTCCGCTTCCCTATCAAAAGGCACTCTTTACCGGCATCGACACGTACCTTTCGAAGTAGCGTGGCCTACCGCTGTGGCGCGTGTGCCGATGCCGGTCACTTTCGCGTGCCTTGTTCCGGTTCCAGATCAAAAATGGTATCAAGGAGGCGAGATGTACGGCTAAAGAATTTCCTTGATGGCGCTGATGAGCTGTTCGGCGCTGGGGATAAAAAATTGCTCCTGGGGCGGGCTGACCGGCACCGGAATATCCGGCGCAGCCACCCGGCGCAGGGGCGCTTTGAGCGAACTAAAGGCCTCTTCCATGACCACGGCCGCAATCTCGCCGCCAAAGCCGCCGGTGAGGTTGGCTTCGTGCAGCACCACCAAACGGCCGGTCTTGGTCACAGAGGCAAGAATGGTCTTTTTATCGAGAGGAGCGAGGGTTCGTAAATCAACGATTTCCACCTGCACTCCTTCTTGGGCGAGCGTGTCCGCTGCCGTCATGGCCACCCCGAGCATGCCGGACCAGGTCACAACCGTTACATCCTTGCCCGGCCGCTTGACTTCGGCCTCGCCGATGGGGGTGAGATACTCTTCTTCGGGCACCGGCATGGGCGCGAAATACAGCCCCATGTGTTCAATGAAGATGACCGGATTGTCGTCTCTGATGGCTGACTTGAGCAGACCCTTGGCATCAGCGGCGGTGGCGGGCATAACTACCTTTAAGCCGGGGCAGTGCGCCACCCAGGCCTCCAGATTGTGGGAGTGCTGGCTGCCGGCTCCAATGCCCGCGCCGCACTTCATGCGCACCACCAGAGGAAAGCTGGATTTGCCGCCGGACATATAGCGCAGCTTGGCCGCGTGGTTGACAATCATGTCGGAGGCGAGGGTGAAAAAGGGATTGAACATGATTTCCACCACCGGTCGCAGCCCGGCCTCGGCCGCGCCCACTGCCAGACCGGCAATGGCCGCCTCAGAAACCGGGGTGTCTTTCACCCGTTTCGGGCCGAATTCTTCCAGAAGACCATGGGTGGGAAAGAGCGGACTGGGGTGAATGCTCACACCAACGCCTTCTCCGGCGATGAACACGCCGGGGTCGCGGCGCATTTCCTCACGCAGGGCCTGATTCACGGCTTGTCCCATTCCTAATTTCTGCATATCGTTTTTTCCTGTAGCGTATTTTTTCGGGTTTTCAGATTTCCTGAATGGTCGAACGCGTATTCCAGTTCCAGATCAAAAAACACGGTATGGAATTGGAATCAGGCAAAGACATCCTCCAGCGCCTCTTCAGGGCTGGGGTAGGGGCTGTCTTCGGCAAAACGCACCGCCTCCAGCACCATGGCTCCAGCCCGCTTTTCCATGGCCTCAAAATCCGCAGCAGTGATGATGCCCTCCTGTACCAGAGCGTCCCGCAGACGGGGAATAGGGCATTTTGCCTCCCAGGCCTTGATTTCCTCCTTGGGCTGGTAGAGCTGTGGGTCTGCCTCGCCATGGCCGTGGCAACGGTAGGTCTTACATTCAATAAAAGTGGGGCCTTCCCCGGCCAGGGCATGTTTTTTCGCTGCCTTCACAGCTTCATACACAGCCAGGGCGTCGTTGCCGTCCACGCTCAGCCCCGGCATGGCATAGCCTGCGGCCCTACTCACCAGATCGAGAACGGGAGTATGTTCTTCCAGCCGCTGGGCCCCGGCATAAACGTTGTTTTCACAGATAAAGATCAGGGGCAGCCGCCACAGAGCAGCCATGTTCATGGCCTCATGCACCGAGCCTTCGGCCGCCGCGCCGTCGCCGAAAAAGCACACCGTGACGCGCTTTTCTCCTTTGTACTGCTGGGCAAAGGCCTGGCCCACGGCAAGAGGCGGCCCCGCGCCGACCACGGTGGAGGTGCAGGGTGCGTTCACTTCCGGTACGGCTAGGTGCAGGGTGCCGCTCTTGCCCTTGTTGCAGCCGGTGGCTTTGCAGAAAATTTCGGCCATCAGGGCCTTGGCATCAGCGCCCTTGGCCAAGAGATGGTGGTGGCTGCGGTGATTGGTGATGATGACGTCTTCCAGCTCAAGTGCCGTGCAAGCCCCGGAACCCACCGCTTCCTGGCCGGTTGCCAGGATCATCATACCATGAATCTTCCCCTCGATTTTACACAGCTCCGTCAGTTCGTCTTCAAAGCGCCGGGACAAAAGCATGGTCCACAGCATCTCTTTCTTTTTTTCCGCTGAAATCTCCATAAGACCTCCTATTTCGTCTCCTGTTTCGCTTCCTGTTTGCACATACTTCGTGCGTACTTTCTTCAAATAACACGAGCGGTACATACACTACCATGTCCGGCGATAAAATGCCGCTTACTCAGGCTGTTCAGTGATCTTGCCGCGCCCTGTACTCGCTGCAGGCACGATCCACCGATGCGACAACCCTCACACGCCTTACAGCACAAACCTTGTGCCGATTAGCGGACTTGATTACAATGACCTGTCTGTTCTCTCAAACCAAAAGGGCATAGCATGCAGATCAGGGCAGGGGTGCTTTCAGATACCCATCTCAGTAGGATGGATGCGGATTTCAAGGCAATGGCCGGTCGCTGTTTTGCCGCCTGCGATGTCATCATCCACGCCGGCGACATCACCGACGCGGGTATCTTGGCCGCATTTGCAGACAAAACCGTGTATGCGGTCAGCGGCAACATGTGCAATGCCGCCACCAGAGACGCACTGCCGCTTCGCCGTGTTTTCCGGCTTGGCACGTTCACCATCGGCCTTGCCCATGGCGCGCACCTGGGCATGCATATTGAAGACCGGCTGTGGACGCTTTTTCCGGAGGCGGATTGCATTATCTACGGCCACACCCATCAGGCCGTCTGCCACCGGGAGGGCGGGGTATTGTTTCTCAATCCCGGCAGTTTCCGACCGGGTGGCAGCTACGCCGTTTTAGAGGTAGGAGATGAACTGAGCGCCACCCTGCACAGTGTGGATCAGTTGCGGTAACCATTGGTATGATCGGCACGAAATGAAAACCCTGTGGACGCCCTGGCGCATGGAACATGTGGAGGGCAGCGCCGAACGTACGTATGGCTGCATCTTTGAACCGCCGGGTGAGACGACAAGCGATAAGGAGCATCTGCTTCTTTTGCGCAGCCCCTTGTTGGTGGTGCTCCTCAACCGCTTTCCCTATGCCAATGGGCACCTTTTGGTTGGCCCGCGCCGCCATGTAGCCGAGATTACGGAACTTACCGGGGATGAGCAGGGCGCCCTGATGGCACTGCTCGGCTTTGCCGCCCAGGTACTACGCCTGCGTTTTCATGCAGAGGGCATCAATATCGGCCTCAACCTGGGGGTCTGCGCGGGTGCGGGCATTCCCGGCCATCTGCACTTTCACGTAGTGCCGCGCTGGCCCGGCGACCATAATTTCATGACCGTGCTGGCCGATGTTCGCACTATTCCGCAGCATATCGAGCGTAGCTTTGATCTACTCCTGCCCGATTTCCAGCAGTACCTCGCCCAGAAGGATTATGTGAAGCATGAAGAACCATGACTAAAGCCCCCAGTGCCCCTAAGCTGACTCCCATGCTCCGGCAGTATCTGGAGATTAAGGAAGAGTATCCGGATGCCGTCCTCTTCTACCGCATGGGCGATTTTTACGAGATGTTCTTTGAGGATGCCGAACTGGCTGCGCCGGTGCTCGGTATTGCCCTCACCTCGCGCAGCAGCAAGGACGACGACAACAGAGTGCCCATGTGCGGCGTGCCCTACCATGCCCTGACCGGCTATCTGGCCAAGATGATCCGCGCGGGCTACCGGGTGGCCCTGTGCGAACAAGTGGAAGACCCGAAGGCAGCCAAGGGCATTGTGCGCCGCGAGGTGGTGCGGGTGGTCTCCCCTGGAGTGACCACGGAAGACCAGTTGCTGGATGAAAAAAAGGATTGCTTCCTCTGTGCCATCATGCCCGGCCCGGCAAAAGCTAAGAAACGTCTGGCCGGAATGGCCTTTCTCGATGTTTCCACCGGCCATTTTCTGGTGAGCGAGGTGGCGGTCAGCCAGGGCTGGGAAGCGCTCTTAGATGTCCTAAGCCGCATGCAGCCGGCCGAGCTGCTTGTGCCCCAGGCAGTGCTGGATGGAGAACGTGCTTTGGTGCAGGCAATTAGCCGGCAACTGGAGCCCATCTGCCTGACTTCAAGGCAGGATACTCACTTTGAAGCCATTGCCGCAGAACGCACCCTGCACGAACACTTCCGCACCGTTAACCTGGCCGGTTTCGGCTGCGGCGAGTTCACTCTGGCCCTGCAGGCGGCAGGAGCTCTGCTCGGCTATATTCAGGAAACGCAGAAAACGGACATCAGCCATATTGACCGGCTCAGTCCGCTGCACTCCGAAGATTATCTCATTATTGACGAGGCCTCCCGCCGCAACCTGGAGTTGACCGAAACCCTGATCGGCGGTAAGCGGGAGGGTTCTTTGCTCGATACCCTTGACCTCAGCGCCACCCCCATGGGTGCGCGCCTGCTCAGGCACTGGCTGCTCTTCCCTTTGCGCAAGAGCACGGCCATCAATGCGCGCCTGGCGGTGGTGGAGGAACTGGCCCGGCGCAGCAGGCAGAGGGCGCAGTTTCGGGAACTGCTGGCCCAGATCACCGATATTGAGCGGCTCTGCAGCCGCCTGGCCTTGAACCAGGGCAATGCGCGCGACCTCAACAGTCTGCGTCTTTCCCTGGAACGCCTGCCGGAATTCCATACCCTGCTGAGCGACTGCACGGCCCCGCTGCTGCAGGAGATGGCAACAGGTTTTGATACACTTTCCGATCTGCATGCGCAGATCTTCAGCGCAATCCGCGAAGATGCGCCGCTCGGCCTGAAGGATGGCGGCCTTATCCGTGAAGGCTATGATCCTGAGCTTGATCGCCTGCTTGTGCTGTTGCGCGACGGCAAAAAAATGATTCTGGAGCTTGAGGCCAAGGAGCGGGAAAGCTCGGGCCTGGCCAAGCTGAAGGTGGGTTATAATCGGGTCTTTGGCTACTATTTTGAACTGAGCCGGGCCCAGGCGGAAAAGGTGCCGGACTACTTCATCCGTAAGCAGACCCTGGTCAATGCGGAGCGTTTCATCACCCCTGAGCTGAAGGAGTTGGAAGAGTCCATCAGTACGGCCCAGGAAAAGCGGCTGGAGCTGGAGTTTGCGCTCTTCTCACGCATTCGTGAGCACATTGCCCAAGAGAGCAAGCGTTTGCTCAGCGTGTCGGCACAACTGGCCGGCGTGGATGTGCTCGCCGCCCTGGCCGAGGCTGCAGCCCGCTACCGCTACTGCCGTCCGGAGATCAACGAGGAGCGCTTCATCACTATTGTCGAGGGGCGGCACCCGGTCATCGAGCGGGGCATGGATCCGGGCCGTTTTGTGCCCAACGATGTGCATCTGGATCACGACACGAGTTTGCTCCATGTCATCACCGGGCCGAACATGGCCGGCAAGTCCACGATCTTGCGGCAGACGGCCCTGATCGTGCTCATGGCCCATCTGGGCAGCTTTGTCCCGGCGGAGAGCGCCGACATCTGCCTGGTGGACCGGATTTTTACCCGGGTAGGTGCCATGGACGACCTGCGCCGGGGCCAGTCCACCTTCATGGTGGAGATGAATGAAACCGCCAATATCCTCAATAACGCCACCGGCGACAGCCTGGTCATTCTAGATGAAATCGGGCGCGGCACCTCCACCTACGACGGCCTGGCCATAGCCTGGGCCGTGGCCGAGGAACTGGCCGGGAAAAACGACACCGGCATCAAAACCCTTTTTGCCACTCACTACCATGAGTTGGTGGACTTGGCGGCAACCAGCCCGAAGGTGCAGAACTATTCGGTTGCGGTCAAGGAGTGGAACGAGAGGATTATTTTCCTCCATAAACTGGTGAGCGGCGGCACCAACCGCAGCTATGGCATCCAGGTGGCCTCATTGGCAGGGGTGCCTGCGCATGTGATCCGCCGGGCAACCGCTATCCTCAAAAAAGTGGAGCAGGGGAAGCCCGGCGGCATCAGGCGAAAAACCCAGGCAAACCCTCAGGCACATGATTTGGCCTCCAGACAGATGTCGCTTCTGCCCGCGCAACAGTCTCCGTTGGACGATCTGCTGCACTCCCTTGACCCAGATGGTTTGAGCCCAAAGGAGGCGCTTGAGCTTTTGTATCAGATTAAGGCCTTGGTCAATCAGGAAGAGTAATTCCCCCACTATATCAAAATATCAAAACCTTTATGTATCGGTCTGCCACACATTTTCCCTTCACCTCCCTGGTTTTATTGCGATTGATCTGGGACAGGAAGAAGGCGCTTGTTCTTCTTTGGGCCGAGGAAAACCGCAGCTACAGTGAGATTGTAGTACAATTTCTTTTACCTCTTGAAGTAAATGCTGTATATTGCTGATGCAGCGTGTTCATTGCATGTTCAAGCTCCGCTTTCAGATTATCCGCTGAGGCAAGATGTTGTCCTCCCCGTACCAGAGACTTATGCGTAACTTGCCATTATTACGTATTTTTATAGTGCTGCTTGCCGGCTTGTGCCTGCAGGGAATGGTATTGTCTTTTGCAGAAGCGGCACCGGTGCCGGTCCGCGCTATGCCGATGCCTGAGCCAAAGACCCCGGCAGGTTCTGCAGAAAACCTGTACGGCGGGGCCAAGGCCATGTTTGCCCGGTTGGAGCAGGATGAACGGCTGGCCGGTAACCGGGAGAACTGGCTTGCTGCTGTGCGGCAGTTCCGCAAGGTGCAGTTCATGCGCAAAAGCGAGGAGCTCACCACTGCCAGCCGCTTCATGCAGGGTCGCCTGTACCGGCAGATGTACGAGCGCTTCCGGGTACCGCTTGATTTGGATAACGCCATAGACTCCTTCTATGACGTTGCCGCTTCTTATCCCAAAAGCCCCCTTGCCGACGATGCTCTGTACCTTGCGGCTGAGGCATCTTTGCTGCATCCCACCAAAAAAGAACAAGCCGGGGAACTCTTGTACAAAGTGACCCAGAGCTATCCGCAAGGTGATCAGGCCCAATTGGCAGCCGATTTACTCAGGCGTTTGTCCGGGACCACTGTCAATAAGGCTGCCGGTAAGCGGCAGGATAGCGGGAGTGCTTTCACACCAGTTCCTGCAGAGACACGGCCCACAGCAAGGCCCACGTCAACCGTTTCTTCGAGCAGGCCAAGCCCCCAGGGGCAACAGGCTCAGGCAGTGGCCCCTACTAGTAGCGACAGCACTGGCAGCAGCGGTACCAGTGCAGACCAGGCGCGCATCGAGCCGATCAAGTACTGGTCTTCCGATGACTATACCCGCATCGTTATTCCGGCGACTGCGGCTGTTCCCTTTACTTCCACCCTGCTTGAAAAAAGAGGTTCTCAGCCGCGCAGGCTGGTGGTTGATTTCAGCCGGAGTATACTTGCCGCCAATGCCCAGCCGCCGCTGACTATTGATGATGGTCTGCTTAAGCGGGTGCGTACCGGCCAATACGCCGCAGACACGGTGCGGGTGGTGCTCGATATCGAATCTCTCTCCGACTACAAAGTCTTCAGCCTGCCGGATCCCTTCCGGGTTATAGTGGATGTGCATGGCGTCAAAGCACCGCGCAGCGCACAACCAGTGGCTACGGCACAGCAGGCACAGCAGCGTGCACAGGCAAGCAAGCCTGCAGCAACAGCGTCTACTCAGGCCATTAAGGCGGAACCTCAATTACCTGATTCAGACCCTCTTGAACAGCCTGGTGAGATTATTGCTCTGCAGGGGCAGAAGAAGGTGCCGGTGTTGTCGACCACAAGGACGAGGGCCGGTAAGCCTGAGCCGATATCCCTTGCGCAGCAGCTTGGTTTGGGGGTGCGTCACATCGTAATAGACCCCGGCCATGGCGGCAAAGACCCCGGTGCAATTGCCTTTGGCTTGAAAGAGAAGGATGTGGTCTTGCAACTCGCTAAGATTGTGGCCAAAAAGTTGAAAGATCAGTACGGTTATGATGTCAGCTTGACCAGAAACAAGGATACATATCTTGCCCTTGAAGAGCGTACCGCCATTGCCAACACCAGGAAGGCGGATCTCTTTTTATCCCTGCATGTGAATGCCCACCCGGATAAGCGTGTTGGCGGCGTTGAGACCTATTATCTCAACCTGGCCTCAGATGCAGACGCCATGCGGGTAGCGGCCCTGGAAAACGCGACCTCAACCCACAGCATTGGCGAACTGCAGGATATTTTGCAGGATTTACTCAAAAACGCCAAGATCGATGAGTCATCCCGCCTGGCGCAGTTTGTGCACCGCAATTTGGCCAAGGGCTTGAAGCAGGACTATAAAATTAAGAATCTAGGAGTGAAGCAGGCTCCCTTTTATGTGCTTATCGGTGCTGAGATGCCTGCAATCTTGATGGAGGTTTCGTTTATCACTAATCCTGCTGAAGCAAAACTTCTGCAAAGTGACAGCTATCTGGACAAGATAGCCACCGAGATCGTCAACGGTCTTATTGCCTACGTACAACATCACCACAGCGCTGCCTTGCGGTACTGATCTGCTCCCGTCCAAACCTGCCCTTCCACTCTCTGGCTGACATACGGACATAGCTGTTATAATTTCAATTCCTTATCAAAGCGCCATCTGGGTTCGTTTTTTTTTGTTCGCCAAATGCTCTCCTCAATGCAGCCAGGCACGTCAGCACGGCGTATTTCCCTTTTCTTTTGATTCACATTTCTCGCACTATTGAATTATCTCTGCCTCATAAAAAAACCCGTCTTGCCGGAGAAGGGGCAAGACGGATTTTTGACATACCTGGAAGCCTCGGTGCATGCACCGAGGCTTCGTTCTTTCTATAATTTAGTCCTCTGTGCGGTCTGAATACGCGCTAAGGCACGGTGCAGTGCTGCTTCGGCGCGGATCCGGCTGATGTGTTCATCGCCCTGCGCCGCTTGAACCAGACGACGTTCCGCCCGTTCCTTGGCTTGAAGCGCACGCTCCACATCAATGGCCGTGCCGAATTCCGAGCTCTCCACCAGAAAGGTGGCGCGGTTGTTGGACACTTCCACAAAACCGCCGCTGACCATGAGGTGGGTCGTGTCCCTGTCTTTTTTGTAGCTCAGGGTGCCAGGCTTAATGGTTGTTAAAAAGGGGGCATGGTTTGCCAGAACACCGAATTCGCCACCGCTGCCCGGCGCTGTGACCACATCCACGTCTTCACTGACAACCGGGCCTCCGGGTGTCACTATTTCCAGATGAATTTGCGCCATGTCGTCCTCGCTGTTCAGAACAGCAGATTAGGCTGCAGCCTGACGGGCTGCTGCTTTTTCCAGAGCCTCATCAATGGTGCCAACCATGTAAAATGCAGACTCGGGGATGTCATCGTGCTTGCCTTCAAGAATTTCCTGGAAGCCGCGTACGGTTTCTTCAATCTTGCAGTATTTGCCGGGGAAACCGGTAAACACTTCAGCCACATGGAAGGGCTGCGATAAAAAGCGCTGAATTTTACGAGCGCGGGCAACCGTAATCTGGTCTTCCTCGGAAAGTTCGTCCAAGCCGAGAATGGCGATAATGTCTTGCAGTTCTTTGTACTTCTGCAGGGTAACCTGTACGCCGCGGGCAGTGGAGTAGTGTTCCTGACCAACAACATTGGGGTCAAGGATACGAGAGGTTGAGTCCAGCGGATCCACTGCAGGATAGATACCAAGTTCTGCAATCTGGCGGGACAAAACAACAGTACCGTCCAGGTGGGCAAAGGTGGTGGCTGGCGCGGGGTCGGTCAGGTCGTCTGCAGGCACATACACGCACTGAACAGCGGTGATCGAGCCCTTGTTGGTCGAGGTGATGCGCTCCTGCAAGGCACCCAGGTCAGTGGCCAGGGTCGGCTGATAACCAACCGCCGAGGGGATGCGGCCGAGCAGGGCGGAAACCTCGGAACCTGCCTGCGTAAAGCGGAAGATGTTGTCGATGAAGAGCAGAACGTCCTGTCCTTCCTCATCGCGAAAATACTCCGCAGCAGTCAGGCCGGTGAGGGCAACGCGGGAACGCGCGCCCGGCGGCTCGGTCATCTGGCCGTATACCAGAACCGCCTTGGGTAGAACACCTGAGTCCTTCATCTCATGGTAGAGGTCGTTCCCCTCGCGGGTACGCTCGCCAACGCCGCAGAACACGGAGATACCACCGTGCTGCATGGCAATGTTGTTGACCATCTCCATCATGATAACGGTCTTGCCGACGCCGGCACCGCCAAAGAGCCCCATCTTGCCGCCACGGGGGAAGGGGATCAGAAGGTCAATAACCTTAATGCCGGTCTCAAGTACGTTGACTTCGGTGTCCTGGTCGGTAAAGGCCGGGGCAGGACGATGTATGGGCATGGACTGGCTGGCGTCAATCGGGCCAAGTCCATCCACCGGGCGGCCTACCACGTTCATGATGCGGCCAAGGGAAGGTTTGCCGACAGGCACGGAGATTGGTGCGCCGGTATCCTTCACATCCATGCCGCGCACCAAACCGTCGGTCTGATCCATGGCGATGGTGCGCACCACGTTGTCACCCAGATGCTGGGCAACCTCGCAGACCAGGTTGTCCGGATCGTCGTTGATGGCCGGGTTGGTGATGAAGAGCGCATTCATGATTTCAGGCAGGTTGCCCGGTTCAAACTCAACGTCAACAACTGGCCCAATGACCTGTATTACCTTGCCGATTTTTGCCTCGTCCATCTGGATGGTCTCCTCTGTTATGCTAAAAACAGGATGTTCCTATATCTATTTCGTTATGCTCTTTAACCTTTCAGTGCCTCTGCACCACCGACAATGTCGAGCAATTCGTTGGTAACAGCGGCCTGCCGCGCCTTGTTGTACAACTGCGTCAGTTCCTTGATCATATCCTTGCAGGCCTTGGTGGCGTTATCCATGGCGGTCATACGAGCTGCCTGTTCACTTGCACCAACTTCCAGCAGGGCATGATAGACCTGTACGTTCAAAAAGAGCGGCAGAAGACCGGTCATCAGTTCGTTGGAATCCGGTTCAAAGGAGTATGCGCCTGCAGGGCCGGCGGCAGTTTCCGCTGTCTCGCCCAATTCGACAGTTACAGGTTTGATCGGCAGCAGTGCCTCTACTTCGGGCTTCTGGATGGCCATGGAGTAGAACTTGCCGTAGACAATATCCACCTTGTCGACTTCGCCGCTGAGAAAGGCGGAGGTGACCGACTGCGCGATGTCGCGGGCATTGAACATCTGGAAGGCCGCCATGATGTCATTAAAGTGGGCACGCTGTAAACCGGTCTTGCGGAAATAGCGGCTCGCCTTCTTGCCCACACTGACAATGCTGACCTTCTTGCCCTCTGCTTCGTACTGTCTACGTAAACGCTCGGTCGTGCGGATGATGTTGGAGTTGAAGCTGCCCGCTAGGCCTCGATCCGAGGTGATAACCAGAATCTCAACGGTCTTGACCTCGCGTTCCTCCATCAGGGGCAGAGCCCCGGCATCACTGTCGCCGCCATGGGAAAGCTCGCGCATCACATCGGTGAACTTGGCCGTATAGGGGCGGAAGTCCTCCATTTTTTTCTGTGCGCTGCGCAGCTTTGCCGAGGCCACCATATACATGGTCTTGGTGATCTGCGCAGTTTTTGTGATGCCGTTTATTTTATTTTTGACATCCTTGAGTCCTGGCATACGCTCTATCCCTGTCTGAATTCAAGCTCAATGCAGAGGTCTTAATTCAAGCCCTTGGTTGCCTTGAAGGTTTCACCAAAGGAACCAATCACCTTTTTCATTTTCTCTTCCAGTTCAGGAGAGATGGCCTGCTTTTCGCGCAGCTCGTCAAAAATACCGGCCTCGTTGGTCTCGATAAAGGCGTACAGTTCCTGCTCGTAGTCGCGCAGGGTGTCCACCGGGAGCTTATCGAGAAAGCCCTTGGTACCGGCAAAAATAATGGTTACCTGCTTTTCCATGGGTAGCGGCTGATACTGCGGCTGCTTCAGAATCTCCACCAGACGCTCGCCACGGGTGAGCTGAGCCTGGGTGGCTGCATCCAGATCCGAGCCGAAACCGGCAAAGGCGGCAAGTTCACGGTACTGGGCCAGATCGAGGCGCAGCGTACCTGCGACCTGCTTCATGGCCTTGACCTGGGCTGCACCACCTACGCGGGATACGGACAGGCCAACATTAATGGCCGGGCGCACACCGGCAAAGAACAGGCTCGGCTCAAGGTAGACCTGACCATCGGTAATGGAGATTACGTTGGTGGGAATAAAGGCGGATACGTCGCCAGCCTGGGTTTCGATGATGGGCAGCGCAGTAAGGGAACCGGCACCCAATTCGTCGTTCAGTTTTGCCGCACGCTCCAAGAGACGCGAGTGGTTGAAGAAGATGTCGCCGGGATAGGCCTCGCGTCCCGGAGGACGGCGCAGCAGGAGGGACAGCTCGCGATAGGAGACGGCCTGCTTGGAAAGATCATCATAGATGATGAGCGCGTGCTGGCCGTTATCGCGGAAATATTCGCCCATGGCGCAACCGGCAAAGGCGGATACATACTGCATCGGCGCGGGATCCGAGGCACAGGCGGCAACCACGGTGGTGTATTCCATGGCGCCGTGCTTGCGCAGGGCCTCAACTACCAGGGCAACCGTGGACTGTTTCTGACCGATGGCCACGTAGATGCAGTGGATGTCTGAATTCTTCTGCGCGATGATGGCGTCAACACAGAGAGCAGTCTTGCCGATCTGGCGGTCGCCAATCACCAGCTCACGCTGGCCGCGGCCTACCGGGGTCATGGCATCAACTGCCTTGGCACCGGTGTAGCAGGGCTCGTGTACGCTTTTTCGGGCAATAACGCCAGGGGCCAGCACCTCGATCTTGCGGCTTTCTTTGGCATTGATCGGGCCCTTGCCGTCGATGGGCTGGCCAATACCGTCCACAACCCGGCCTTCCATTTCAGGCCCAACCGGAACCTCGGCGATACGGCCGGTCCGTTTGACCACGTCGCCTTCCTTGATCTCGCGAACATCACCCAGAACCGCGCAACCAACGTTGTCCTCTTCCAGGTTCAGGGCAAGGCCGAAAATATTGCCGGGGAACTCAAGCAACTCCATGGCCTGGCAGTTTTCGACACCATATACACGGGCAATACCGTCACCAACAGAGAGAACGGTGCCGGTTTCCTTGAGGTCTATGTCCTTGGTGTAGCCGGCTATCTGATCTCTGATAATCTGGCTGATCTCTTCGGCTTTGATCTGCATTGGTTACTCTCTCCCCTTGATAGATTCCTTAAGTCCGTTAAGTTGTGTCTTAATACTGCCGTCCAGCACCAGGTCGCCAACCTTGGCCACAATCCCGCCGATAATGGCAGGATCAACCTTGGTTTCAAGGAGCACCTTGGTACCGGTGAGTTTTTCCAGAGTGGCCTGCACCTTGGCGAGGAGTTTCTCGTTCAAGGCTACAGCCGATGTAACCACACCGTGGCTGATGTTGCGGTCCTTGTCGGACATGATGCGCAGTTCATCGGCAATGTCGGGCAGGATGGCGGCGCGGTTCTTGTCCACAACCAGGGTCAGAAAACCCGAGAGCATGGCGTCTGCCTGCACGTTTTCCGCAATTTTGACCATCACCCGCTGACGCATATCCAGAGGGTAGAGCGGGTTGGCCAGGGCGTCACGTACTCCGGCTGCCTCGTCGTAAAACAGCTCGGCAATCGCACTGAGCTTCTCACTGTACTCTTCGCTCTTTCCTTCTTGTTTGCCCAGTGAAAAAAGCGCCTTGGCATAACGGCGCGCCAAAATGGTATTTTTCACAGCGCTGCCCCCACTCGTTCAAGATACTGTTCGGTAATGGCCTCCTGATCCGCAGCGGTCAGGTTTTTCTTGATCAGCTCTTCGGCCATCTTTGCAGCCTCTTCGGCAATCTCTTCCCGCAGTCTGCGTTTGGCGTCTTCCATCTCGCCCTGTACCGCCGCCTGGGCCTGCCGTTTGATATCTTCGGCGGCGCGTTCAGCTTCAGCCAAAATGCGATCACTTTCGATCTGCGCCTGGGCCGTAGCCTGGCTGATTACCCGCTCCATTTCCTTTTCCATGCCTGCAAGCTTGGAGCTAAAGGCGGCGTAGGAACGTTCGGCCTCATCCCGCTTGGCGCTGATTTCAGCCAGTTCGTTGGCAATCCGTTCCTGACGACTGCTCAGGCTGTTCATAATGGGCTTGCCCAAAAATTTCACCAGAATGATGAGCAGGGCAATGAAGTTGATGGTGCGCCAGAATAGATCCTTCAGTTTCTCGCCACTGAGTGGGCTGCTGTGGACTTCTTCGTGGCTTTCGGCAGTAACGGTTTCCCCCGTAGCAAGGACTGCGCCCTGATTGGCCGCCGCAGCCTGTTTTTGCTGGTTGACGGCGTGTCCGGCAGGCTCAGAGGCCAGCGCCGGAGCACTGATTGCAAACAGTGGTGGAATGGCTGCAAGCAGCAGGATCAGCGTAAACTGCCGCAGCAGAGATGCCGGCGATGCGTTCATGCTTTCAGACTCCTTCCCAGTATTTTTTCGGCCATGGCTAAAGCAAAATCAGCTGTATTTTCCTGCAAAGCCTTACGTGCGGTTTCGACCTGCGCGTGGGCGCTATCCAGGGCTTTCTTTTTTTCTTCATCGGCTGCCGTGCGAATAGCTGCAAGTTGCTCTGCTCCTGTGGCCTGGGCCTTTGCCTTGGCTTCGTCCAGGGCTTTTTTTGCACGCGCACTGGCTTCCCGCATCTTGCGATCCAGCTCTGCCTGCTGTTCTTGGGCGTTCGTCTCAAACTGCACCACTTCACCCTGCAGGGAATCGAGGCGCTGCGCTCTTTTCTCCAAAATGCCGAGGATCGGCTTGTAGAGAACTGCGTTGAGGACAAACATCAACACGATTATGTTGATGATGTGAAGCAGAAGGGTAATGTCAATGGTTATCATGTTAACTCCCTAGAAGCACGTGTTGAACAGGTGCCGGCCGCCACCAACTATGAATTGTGATTCATAATACCAACACGATACCTAATGGAAAAAGCAGCGGCTGTCAAATGAATAAAAAAATATTTATGCAAGAAATCAATTTTGCTGAGCAGAGGGGCTCGGTCTGGCCAGTCTGGCATTCCACCCCTCGACACAGGCGCTCTCTTGCAAAACTATGCCGCAGTATGGTTTGGCTCCGAGATCGGATTTCTTGAGGCCGGTATCGTCAGCCTTTTTGCAGAGACAGCGTGCTCAATTGTTCTGTAATCAGCCCCTGGTCTGTGCTATCATACAGGTATTGCGGCCTGTGCAGTGCCAGTTGCAAGGTTTGGTAATGACCGCAAGGTGCGGCGTGGTTGCCTGCGCGAGTGTGGTAGCGAGAGGGCCAGGGATGCGTACAAAAGAGTGTGTTTGAACAAAGAGGATAGCGTGAGAGGAAAGTTGCAAAACGGGCAGGGCCTTGGCCGCATCCTGCGAGCGGCGCAGTGCTCCAAGGCCGGACTGCAGGCTGCCTGGCGGAACGAGGCGGCCTTTCGCCAAGAGGCGATCACAACCATGATTCTGATGCCCTTTGCCCTGTGGCTGGGCGAAAACGGTGTGGAGCGAGCACTCCTTGGTGGGAGCCTCTTGTTGATGCTGGTGGTGGAATTGTTGAACAGTGCCATTGAGGCAGCGGTCGACCGCATCGGCCTGGAGCGACATGAACTGGCAGGCCGGGCCAAGGATTTGGGCTCGGCAGCCGTGGGCTGCACGGTCTTCGTGGTGGTGATGGTGTGGCTCTTAGTGCTGTGGCCGTAATGCCTGACCATAGCACAACCGGAACGCAGAAGGCCCTGGAGCCGTATCGGCTCCGGCAATGGAATGGCTTGCAGCGACTGCGGTGCACCGGAGGGCGCTGACGTAGCCGGCGCGCACATACCCCGCCTCTTTTTCCGTCCTTAATTCTAAAATTATAAGATACTGTCAGCCTTACCAGGTGCGATAGCGGCCGGTATCCAGGTGGAGAAAATCGGAAGAAGGGTAAAAGCCCACACCGCCGGCCTTGAGGTTGACGGCATAGTCTCGGAGGCGTTTGGTTGATGCTTCCGAAAAACGCACATCAATGGCCTTGCCCACCATGTGCAGGCTTTTTTTGGCGACACCGCTGCTTCTGCCGCGCAGGCTGGTATTGGTCTGCGGCGAGCGAAAGCCGGAGATAACGGAAAAAACGCCATCCTTGCCGCAACGGCACTGCAGTGCCCAGAGCATATCCAGGAGTTTGGGGTCTATGGTGTGGACTTCGCCCGTACGGAAATCGCCAAGGTAGGTGTTGATTTTGTTGAGGGCCAGCGGGTTGTAATGCTTGCCCGCCGCATAGACAAGTTCAAGTTCCTTACCCGTGTGGGTGTGGTAAAAAGAGAGTGTGCGTTTACCTGTGCGCAGGGCGGCTTCGGCAAGATCCGGCGCAGAAAGAAGGGCTAAACCTGCGCCTGAACAGAGCGTCTTGCCCAGAAAAGCACGGCGCGACATCCGTACTGAAGGTATTTCTTGTTCACTGGTATCCATGATAAAAACGGGGCTTGTTTACTGATCAATGATTCTCGTTTGCTTGTTTTACTAACGGCATAATAAAAAAACAAAATATCATTAGCTTGTCAAGCTGGGGTTGCTCACTCGCGGCAGAATTGAAATGGCTGCGTCTTACATCAACCCTTCCATCAGGCGTATGCACATATCGGCCCGGTTCAGGGTGTAGAGATGGATGCCGGGCACGCCGCCATCGAGCAGTTCCTGCACCTGCCGGCGGGCATAGGCAATGCCGACCTCGTAAACCGCTTCAGGTCCCTTTTTTTCCTCTGCCTCCAGTACCGCATTGATCAGCTCGCCCGGTACGCGGGCATTACAGAGTTTCAGGGTGAAGCGCAGTGAAGAGAGGCTGCGCACAGGCAAGATGCCGGGAATGATGGGCGCGCTTACCCCCAATTGACGCAACCGGTCAACATAGTCAAAGTAGCAGCGGTTGTCAAAGTAGAGCTGGGTAATGGCAAAATGGGCGCCGCAGTCGAATTTTTCCCGCATGACTGCAATATCGGCGGTAAACGAGGGTGATTCGGCATGCGCCTCGGGGAAGGCTGCGGCACCGATAGCCAGATGCGGGCTGTGGCTGCGGATATGCCGGATCAGGTCGCTGGCATGGGGAAAGGCGGCATACAGCTCCGAGTCCGGGCCGGTATAACCGGCAGGACGATCACCGCGCAGGGCGAGCACATTGTCGATACCCATGCGGCTGATTGCATCGAGAAAGTCATTGATCTTTGCTTCGCTGGCAGTCACGCTGGTCAGATGCGGCATGACCGTAAAGCCACAGGTATCGATCAGTTGCTGACAGATCTCCAGGGTGTTGTCCTGGGTGGATCCGCCCGCACCATAGGTCACGGAACAGTAGAGCGGATTGAGGGCCTTCAGTTCCTGGGCGGTTTCCAAAAAGGCCGACCATTCCTCCTGTTTTTTGGGAGGAAAAAACTCAAGGGAGATAAAAGGACTGCGCTGGGCTATAAGTTCCGGGATTCGCATGCTGGCTCTGCCCTGTGAAAGTAAAGGTTATCGTTGACGTGTTTTTTTGCCGTTCCAAATCGGGTCTTGCCCGAACCGTGCCTGCCACCATTCCTGCGGGTCGTAGAGGTCGTACTCCTCTGCATCATGCGGCTGTTTGAGCGGGAAAGAGAAGTTTTCACAGTGGCGACGGAGCAGGTCGTAGGCTGCGGTGAGGCGGTACATCTGCTCATTGTTTCCATCAGGTGCGACCTCGTCTTGGGCTAGGTCGGGGTGATACTTTTTACTCAGGCGGCGGTAGGCGCGTTTGATATCCTGCAGGCTCGCTGTTTCTCCCAACTGGAGAAGGGCTGCTGCTGCCTCGATCTCCTGCCATTGCTGCCGGTTCACGCGTCGTCCCCGCTACCCTTTTTCCAGGACTTTTCCGTGCCCTTGAGCAGGCGGCTGATGTTATCTTTATGCTTGATCCAAATCATGAGCACCACAAAAACGGCCAGGGCAATTTCCCAGGGCTTACCTCCCAGAACCAAGAGCCACAGGGGCATGGAAGCAGCCCCCACCAAGGAACCGGCCGAAACATAGCCGGTGAAGCGTACTGTGGCGAGAAAGACCAAGAGAACCAGGGCCACGGCCCAAGGCGCAAGGTAGAGGAAAAGGCCGAGTGCCGTGGCCACGCCTTTGCCGCCGTGAAAACGGAGATAGACCGGGAACATATGGCCCAGCACCGTGGCTGCCCCGCTCAAAGCCAGGATGAGGGTGCGGTTTGGATCGGCCTGCACCACAAGTGCGGTGCAGAAAATGGGGATAAAACCCTTGGCAATATCAAAGAGCAAGGTGATCAGGCCCATTTTTTTGCCTAAGAGACGAGCAACATTGGTCGCACCAATGTTGCCGCTGCCCTGGCTGCGGATATCGATACCACTGCCACGGGAAAGCAGAACACCAAAGGGAATGGCTCCAGCCAGATACGAGAGGAGGATACAGAGAAGACCGGTGCTGCTCATAAGTAGTGTAAACGAGGCGGGTTGTTATGCTTTGTTGCGGCGGTAGACAAGTTCCAGTTCGCTTGCCGCTGCATAAAGGGCGATATCGTCCTGCAGGTGCTGCACATAGGGACAGTCCATGACCGCAAGCAGGGTGTTGCGCAGGCGGTAAACAGGCCTGCCGTCTGGGCCGCGATCCTGCTCTTGTTCCAGCAGGTAGGGAAAGATCTGGGGCTTGCGGCAGACCTGCGGGCGTTTTTCGTAGATGCTGCAGCGGCCTTGGCCATCAAGTGCCGGGCAACTGCTCAGCCTAGGTAAAACTAGGCTCGTCCCCTGCAGGTGTGTGGCCAGTACAGCCACAGACTGCGATTCCTGCCATGCCGCGGCCAGGGTATCGAGTTCCTGCAATGCCGTGTCCGGCCGCCCGGCCGGTATCCAGCCCAGCTTGGGGAAAAGCGTTTCTTCGCCCGCTTGCAGGGGGATATCAAAGTAGTCTTGCCGCATGACGGCATCCGGACCGGTGCAGCACAGGGTGCAGGTGTGCGCACCGCAGAGCAGACTGTTGATCTGTTCGAGTTCTTTTTCAAGAATTCGCTGCGCCAGCAGGGCGCTCCCGGCTGCAGCTTCGCCCACAGGGTCGCCGTTCTCATCCAGAACAACAGGGCAGCCAAGGTCTTCGCCAAGATTCCTGCTGTGGAAGCGATCCAGCTCTTCTACATAGGGCTGCAGGTATTGCCGCGCCTTTTTGTAGTGTGCACTTTCTGTTTCAATGCTTTCCGGCAGGAGCGCCAGCACCTCTTCCACTGTGGCAAATCCGCCGGTGTGCAGGATAAATTCCACTATGGACAGGAGTGGCCGCACCGGATGGCGCAGGAGACGAAGGCCAGCCTCGTGTATTGATTCAGACATATTTTTGCCAGGTTAAAAGAGAGATAGTACTTGATTGGAACCGAGAAAACAAGCAAGTGCAACCGCTGTGTTCCAGGCGGCCTGCTTCTCTTTCTTGGTACACCTGAATGGAAAACGGCCCCTTGCTCCTCCGGCTTTACAAGCAGGGCTAAACTGATTACATAGCTGATAAAATTTGACAGATAAAGACGCAGACGTAATGCCCGTCAGCGTCACCACGGACAGGCCCAATATGGCAATACGAAAGATTCTCACCTACCCGCATCCGGTGCTGCGACAAAAAGCAGAGCCGGTGACCGAATTTGATGACCAGCTCAAGATTCTAGTGGCCGACATGGGGGAAACCATGTTTGCCGCGCCCGGGGTGGGGCTGGCCGCCAACCAGATCGGCGTTCCACTGCAGGTGGTGGTGATTGAACAAAACACTCCCGAGCGCCAGGACTTCATGGCCCTGATCAACCCGGTCATCTCCAATGGCGAAGGCAGCGTCTTTGATGATGAGGGCTGCCTGAGCGTGAGGGAATGCCTGGCCAAGGTCAGGCGTTTTAAAAAGATTCATGTTACTGCCCAGGATGTGGAGGGCCGGCCGCTTGAATTTGATGCCGAAGATCGTTTCGCCCGCATCATTCAGCACGAGGTGGATCACCTTTTGGGTACCCTTTTCATTGATCGGATCAGTCCGCTCAAGCGGACGCTCTACAAGAAAAAACTTAAAAAAATACTAGCCGAGGACGAGGCGTGAGCGGCCCTCTCCGCCTTATCTTCATGGGGACGCCTGATTTTGCCGTTCCCTCCTTGCAGGCCCTGCTGGCCGGCCCGGACACAGTCGTGGCCGTGGTCTGTCAGCCGGATCGGCCCCGCGGTCGGGGCAAGAAGCTGGAGTCGCCGCCGGTCAAACAGGTGGCCCTGGCCCATGATCTGCCTGTGCTGCAGCCGGATTCGGTGAAAACTGCCGATTTTTTGACGGAACTTGCCCAGTTCAAACCGAATCTTCTTGTGGTGGTGGCTTATGGCAGGATCCTGCCCGAGGCTGTGCTGACGCTCGCCCCTTTGGGCGCGATCAATGTGCATGGTTCGCTTCTGCCTAAATACCGAGGCGCTGCGCCGATTCAGTGGGCGATTTTGAATGGGGATCAAGAAACCGGGGTGACCATCATGCAGCTTGACGCAGGCATGGATACCGGCCCGATGCTGCTCCGCGCCATGGAACCGATTCATGAAGATGACACCGCAGGTTCGCTGGCCCGGCGTCTGGCCGGGTTGGGTGCCGAAACCTTGCTCAAGGCGGTCGACGGCTTGAAGAGCGGCACCTTGGCCGCAGAGCCGCAAGACCATGACCAGGCCAGCCATGCCCCCATGCTGAACAAGGCGCAGGGTCATGTGGACTGGAGCCTGCCCGCTGCGCGTCTGCACTGCCTGATCCGAGGGCTTGATCCCTGGCCCTCGGCCTACGGTTTTATCAATGGCATCCGTTTCCGTTTCTTTGCTCCCAAACGAGTTGCCAAGGCAGGCGAGGCAGCGCCGGGCACTATTTGCCGGGCAGATCAGGACGGCCTTTTTGTTGCCACCGGTGATGACATGCTCTGTCTCCGCGAAATTCAGCCCGAAGGCAAAAAGCGGATGCCTGTGGCTGCCTGCCTGCACGGTAATCCGCTCCAGCCTGGAATGGTGATCAGCTGATGCGCACTGCCTACCTTGACTGTTTTTCAGGCATCAGCGGCGACATGTTCCTGGGTGCCTTGCTGGATGCGGGCCTGCCGCCTGCAGTGCTGGAAGAGACGTATGCCGCTTTAGAATTGGACGGCATACGTTTACAGTGGCAGCGCCGCATGGTGCAGGGAATTACTGCCGTGCAGGCGACCATCCACTGTGCGGAAAGTCACCATCACCGTGGGCTCAAGGAAATCAGCGCCATTTTGCACCAGTCCCGGCTGGCCCCGGAAGTGCGAGATGGCGCGATTCGGGTCTTCACCAAGCTTGCGGAGGCAGAAGCTGCGGTCCATGGCAGTACTGTTGAGGCCGTGCATTTTCACGAAGTCGGCGCTTTGGACGCCATTGCCGATATCGTGGGCTGCGTGGCCGGCTTACACTGGCTTGGCATCGAGCGTCTGGTTGCCTCACCACTGCCCATGCCCAAGGGCTGGGTGCAGGCAGCGCACGGCTTTTTGCCTCTGCCTGCTCCGGCAGTTCTACGTTTGCTGGAAGGTGTACCGGTCTATGGCCTGGATCTGGCCCAGGAACTGGTCACGCCCACAGGTGCGGCCCTGGTTGCCGGCCTGGCGGAGAGCTTTGGCCCCATGCCTGCCATGCAGCTTGAGCAGAGCGGTTATGGCACGGGTTCCATGGAGCGCAGCGATGGCCGCCCTAATCTGCTGCGGCTGGTGCTGGGCCGGGCTGAGCGAAAAGGGTCTGAAGCAGAGACGGTGGAGGTGCTAGAAACCCATATCGACGACTGGAATCCGGAACTCTGGCCCTATGTGAGTGAACAGTTGATGGCCGGCGGCGCGCTTGACGTCAGCCTGATTCCCATGCAGATGAAGAAAGGACGGCCTGGTTTTCTCTTGCGAGTGCTCTGTGAAACGGCTATGCGGCAGCGACTGGCTGAGGTTGTTTTGAGTGAAACCACGGCCATTGGTCTGCGCTGGCGGCGGGAGGAGCGCATGCTCCTGCCGCGAGAGGCCATAACCGTTGACACCAATTGGGGGCCTGTGGCGGCAAAACGTATCAAGACGCCCGCAGGTGTGATGGTAACGCCGGAATACGAAGCCTGCCGCAAGCTCGCTGAACAACATAAGGTGCCGCTGCGTACCATCTATGCAGCCTGTGCGGCAGCCCAGTCGGACCGGCAAGAGTCAAAGCAATCTAGGTAGGGGAGCCTTATGGACCGGCTTTTTCTCTTTATCGCCACCGGTGCGGGCAGCGGCTATCTGCCTAAGGCGCCGGGCACCTGGGCCTCGGCCCTGACTGCCCTCTGCTGGCTTGCAGTCGGGACTTTTCTCCCCTTCCATGCAGTTCCATATCTCCTCTTTGTGGCGGCCGTGTTTGTTGTTGGTGTGGCAAGCGCCGGTGCCACGGAAAAACTGCTCGACCGACCCGATCCGAGCCTGGTGGTGATCGACGAGGTGGCAGGCCAGCTTATCGCCCTCTGTGCAGCCCCGACCCACCCGCTCGCGGCCCTGGCCGGTTTTATCCTCTTTCGCATCTTCGATATCTTCAAACCCTTTCCAGTCCGCTGGCTGGATCAGCACATCCACGGCGGCCTAGGCATCATGCTCGATGATGTGGCCGCCGGCCTCTATGCCCTGGCAGTGCTGCAACTGGGTCTGTACTTCCTCAATGTGTCCTGATCTTTTCAGGGGCCAGATTTATGGGCATCATTGATTTCCATACCCACGCCTTTCCCGATGCCCTGGCCCGGCGGGCCGTGGCCTCTTTGGAAGAGAGCGGCAATATTAGCGCCTATGGCGACGGCACCATCAAGGGCTTGCTGGCCTCCATGGATGCTGCAGGCATAGAGCGCTCAGTACTCTGCTCCATTGCCACCCGACCCGCCCAGTTTGATGATATTCTCGCCTGGTCAGCTGCTGTGCGCAGCGAGCGCATCATTCCCCTGCCTTCGGTGCATCCGCGCGACGAAAAGCTCCTGACCCGTATACGCGAAGTGCATGGCCAGGGATTTGCCGGTATCAAGATGCACTCCTTTTATCAGGATTACCTGCTTGATGATCCGGCTCTTTTTCCTTTGTACGAGGAATTGAGCGAGTTGGGCCTGCTCTTGGTTATCCACGCCGGCTTTGACATTGCCTTCCCACGGCAGCGCAAGGCAGACCCGGCCCGGATTGACGCGGTCATCCGCCGCTGGCCCAAGCTTAAGCTTATTGCTACCCATGTGGGCGGCTGGGATGATTGGGATGAGGTGGAACGCCTGCTGGTCGGCAGGCCGGTCTATCTGGAATTGTCGTTCGGCACGGATTTTTTACCGCAGGAACGCTTAAAGCGCCTCTTGCTGGCGCATCCGCAGGAGTACCTGCTCTTTGGTTCCGACTCGCCCTGGACGGATCAAAAGAAAAGCTTGGAAGGACTCCGCAGCCTGGACTTGCCGCAGGAGCTTTTTGATCGGATCATCAGCAGCAACGCCCGCCACCTGCTCAAGGGACTGAGCGGATAGACGGGGCATTGCCGCTGCTGGGCAGGGGTATTATTTGAAGGCGGTGGCGATCCGCTCCATGGCCTTCTCCACATTGGCCCTGGAATTGAAAGCGGAAAGCCGGATATAGCCTTGGCCGCACTTGCCGAAGCCCGCGCCTGGGGTGCAGACCACTCCGGCCTGCTCCAAGAGCGCATCAAAAAACTCCCAGGAATCCCTCTTGCTCTGTACCCAGATGTAGGGCGCGTTCTTGCCGCCCACATGGGCGTAGCCCAGTTGATCCATGGCCTCGGCAATCAGGCGCGCATTGGCCAGGTAGTCGTCGATCAGGGCCCGGCATTCGGCCTTGCCCTGTTCTGAATACACCGCCTCCGCTGCCCGTTGCACCGGGTAGGACACCCCGTTGAACTTGGTGCTGTGACGGCGGTTCCACAAAGCATGCAGGCTGTGGGCCTTGCCCTCGCGGTCATAGGCCATGCAGTCCTTGGGCACCACCGTGTAGGCGCAGCGGGTGCCGGTAAAGCCGGCGCTTTTGGAAAAGCTGCGGAATTCGATGGCCACCTCACGCGCGCCATCCAGTTCGTAGATGGAATGCGGTAGGCTTTCGTCGCGGATAAAGGCCTCGTAGGCCGCGTCAAAGAGGATCAGGGCCTTGTGTTCGCGGGCGTAGTCTATCCAGGTCTGCAGTTGCGCCTTGGTAATGGTGGAGCCGGTCGGGTTGTTGGGGAAGCACAGATAGATTAAATCAACCGGCTCTTGCGGCAGGCTGGGCACATAGCCGTTTTCTGCGGTGGAATCCAGATACACCAGGCCCTGGTAGCGGCCGTCCTGAAATGCGCCGGTACGGCCTGCCATGACATTGGTGTCCAGATACACCGGATAGACCGGATCCGGAATAGCGACCCTGGCATCGAGTGCAAAGAGTTCCTGGATATTGCCGGTATCGCATTTGGCGCCATCGGAGATGAAGATCTCGTCGGCATCCACCTTGGCGCCCCTGCTCTGAAAATCATGTTTGGCAATCGCTTCCCGCAGAAAAGAATATCCCTGCTCCGGACCATAACCCCGGAAGCTCTCGCTTGAGGCCATCTCATCCACCGCCTGATGAAAGGCTTGAATGCAGGCAGGAGGCAGCGGGTTGGTGACATCGCCGATGCCCATTTTAATGATTTCACGCTCCGGATGTTTTTCCTGAAAAGCCGCAACCCGGCGGGCAATGTCGGAGAACAGGTAGGAGGCCTGCAGTTTGAGGTAGTGTTCGTTGATGTGCAGCATTGTTGTTCCGTTGATAGAGTGAAGACGGGTGGCGGCAGCTACAGGTTCACCCGTACCCGGTCGCCGAAATCATAGCCATCGGTTGAAAGATCGTAATCCATACTGCCGGCATTGAGGTGAAAATCTTCGGTGATGATCTCCACCGGTCCGGGGCTGACCGCCATTTTGGTGGCGTCGTAATAGTGTAAAAGATCGGTGCGCAGTTCCTCGCGCTGGGTGGGTTTTTTGATAAAGACCTTGTCCTGAAGAATCAGTTCGCGCGCCTCCACCAGGTAACGGCCGCGCTCGCTCTGGATATTGGTCGGCTCCCGTTCCGTGCCGATGTACATGGCATTGACCCCGACCATCTCGATTTCATTGTCGCGCTCGCCGGTATAAGCCTGCCTGGCGTCGATCTGCCATTCTTCCTTGCCCTTGCTGGTGAGGGTAATGGAGACCGAATCCATGGTGAAGTTTTGGATGGGCGAAGAGGAGACCTGGCCGCTGAACCTGGGGTCATAGCCGCCGCGCGGGGCAAGGAAACGGCCGAGCGGCGGCAGCCACAGCGGGGCGGTGGCAAAAAACACCAGCGGCAAGAGCCACAAAAGGTTGCGGGGAGAATGGCTCATCGGTCAAACTGTAAGAGGAGTTGGTCATAGAGTCCTTGCGCCTTGAGCAGGAGATCACAGAGTTCCCGCACCGCACCATCACCGCCGTTTCTTTGAGTAACAAAGTGGACGCGCTCCTTCACCGCGGCAACGGCATTGGCCGGGGCTGCGGCCAGGCCTACCCGCCTGAGCAGGGGCAGATCCATCCAGTCGTCGCCCATATAGGCGCACTGTTCCGGCTGCAAACCTTCCTGGCGGAGGATCTCCTCAAAGAGCACCAGCTTGTCGGCGGCATTTTCGTAGAGATGGCTCAACTTCAATTCGGCGGCCCTGCGACGCACCGCCTCCGAGCCCCGGCCGGTGATGATGCCGGCGGCAATGCCGCTTTGTCTGAGCAGACGCAGGCCAAAGCCGTCCTGGGTATGGAAGGATTTGAGTTCCAGCCCGTCAGTGCCGTAACTGATACGGCCATCGCTGAGCACTCCGTCCACATCAAGGAGAAGAAGCCGTACCGGCCTGGCCCGGAGGAGGGCGTTTTCCTGTTCTTGCGAACTGCTGGACTTGCTGGAGTTGCTGAACATGGCTGCTGTATGTTCTTGTGTTGTCATGCCGAGGTAAGTGTGCTAAGCGCGCTGCGCACCCGCAAGAGATCCTGCAAGAGGGGCTCAAGCCCGGCCAGGGGCAGGGAGTTGGGGCCGTCGCACAGGGCCTTGTCCGGATCTGGATGCACTTCCAGAAAAAGGCCGTCAATACCGGCTGCCATGGCGGCCCGGGTGAGCAGGGGGATGAATTCCCGCTGGCCGCCGGAGGAAGCGCCCGCGCCGCCTGGCAACTGTACCGAGTGGGTGCCGTCAAAAACAACCGGGCAGCCAAAGGAGCGCATGACCTGAAAGGAGCGCATATCCACCACCAGGTTGTTGTAGCCGAAGCTTGCGCCGCGCTCGGTGAGGAAGATTTTCCTGCAGCCCGCCTCGCGCAGTTTGCCCACCGCATGCAGCATATCCCAGGGGGCCACAAACTGCCCCTTCTTCACATTGACCACCTTGCCGGTAGCGGCGGCGGCCAGGAGCAGATCGGTCTGCCGACAGAGAAAGGCCGGAATCTGGATGATGTCCAAAACCTCGCCCGCAGGCCCGGCTTGGGAGGGTTCGTGGATGTCGGAAACAATGGGCAGGCGCAGGTCTTGCCGTAGGCTGGCCAAGATCTCCAGGCCCTTGTGCAGGCCAGGGCCACGGAAAGAGCTGATGGAGGTGCGGTTGGCCTTGTCAAAGGAGGCCTTGAAGACAAAGTTGATACCCAGGCGGGTACAGATCGCCTTGACTTCGGCGGCAGTATCGCGGGCCATGGCCTCGCCTTCCAGCACACAGGGCCCTGCCAGAAGCAGAAGCGGCCGGCCAGGGCCAACCTGGATGTTTTCTCCTGGAAAAGGGGAGAACTGAACGAGTTCCATGCTCATAGCGCAGCCTTATTTCTTAGCTCGCATCTGCAGGGCAGCACGGATGAAGTCGCGGAAAAGCGGATGCGGCAGCATTGGTTTGGAACGGAATTCAGGATGGAACTGACAGCCCAGAAACCAGGGGTGGCCGCTCAGTTCGATGATCTCAACCAGATTGTGGTCAGGAGAAGTGCCTGCAACGATAAGCCCTGCCTGTTCCAGGCGTTCGCGGTAGGCGTTGTTGAATTCGTAGCGATGGCGGTGCCGTTCGCTGATCGTATCCTGGTCGTAGGCCGCTGCAGCCAGGCTGCCTTCCTTGAGCACACAGGGGTAAGCGCCCAGGCGCATGGTACCGCCCAAATCGGAGTTGTGGTCGCGTATTTCCGTTTTGCCGCTGCGGCTGTCAAACCACTCGGTCATCAGGTAGATAACCGGGTCAACCGCGGCGCTGTCGAATTCGACCGAATGGGCCCCGCTAATGCCTGCCAGGTTGCGGGCAATCTCCACCACAGCGAGCTGCATGCCCAGGCAAATGCCGAAGAAGGGGATACGGTTTTCGCGTGCATAGGTGACGGCGCGGATTTTGCCCTCCATGCCGCGGCTGCCGAAGCCGCCCGGCACCAGGATGCCGTGACAACCTGCAAGTTTTTCCAGCTCTTCGCTTTCGAGCAGGTCTTCCGCGCTGATATAGAGCAGGTTGACCTTGGTCTGGTTGGCTATACCGCCATGCACCAGGGCCTCGTGCAGGCTTTTGTAGGACTCGGTGAGTTCCACGTACTTGCCGGTAATGGCAATAGTCACCTCATCCTTTGGGTTTTTGATGGTTTCAACCAAATTTTCCCAGGGGGCGATGTTGGGCGAGCCTGTCCAGATGCCGAGTTTTTCAAGGATACGGTCATCAACCCCTTCCTGGCGCAGGCTCAGGGGCAGCTCGTAGATGCTGTCCACATCCAGGGTAGAGATGACGTTTTTGGCCTCCACATTACAAAACAGGGCGATCTTCCGCTTCAATTCGTCAGAAAGCGGCACCTCGGTGCGGCACATGAGGATATCCGGCTGGATGCCCGAGGCGAGCAGTTCCTTAACCGAGTGCTGGGTCGGCTTGGTTTTCACCTCACCTGAAGTGCGGATATAGGGTACCAGAGTCAGGTGGATGAAGAGCGAGTATTCCTTGCCGAGATCGATGCGCAACTGACGGATGGCCTCGATAAAAGGCAGCCCCTCGATGTCGCCTACGGTACCGCCTATTTCGATCAGGGCCACGTCGGCGCAGCCGTCGAGCTGGAGTACCGCCTCCTTGATGGCATCGGTAATGTGCGGAATCACCTGCACCGTGCCGCCCAGGTATTCGCCTCGGCGTTCCTTCATGATCACGGTGTAGTAGATGCGGCCCGAGGTGTAGTTGTTCATCTTCCTCATGACCGCGCTGGTGAAACGCTCGTAATGGCCCATGTCCAGATCGGTCTCGGCGCCGTCGTCGGTGACATATACCTCTCCGTGCTGGAAAGGGTTCATGGTGCCGGGGTCGACATTGATATAGGGATCCAGCTTTTGAAAGGTGACGCTCAGGCCGCGGGACTCAAGCAGGGTGCCGATGGAAGCGGCTGAGAGTCCTTTTCCCAACGAGGAGAGCACACCGCCGGTAATAAAAATAAATTTGGTCTTTTTGCTGCAGGATACTTTCATGGGAAACCTTGGCTGCTGGAAACAGAAAACAAAAGCACAAATCAGAGGGGAGTATACACGATGCATCCCAGCAAAACAAGCCTGAGGGAAAGAGAGTTGTCTTGTAAAAACAAGCTATTAAGTAGGAAACCCCTTTACTTGCCGTGAGCAGGGGCTGTTGCTTGCCCACCCCAGGCAAGCGCGCAAAGGCGGACAAGTTCCCCCTGCTGGGCTGTGGTCAAACTGGTGAAGGGGGAATTGTCATAGGTGGTGTCGCGGTTTTCCACCACCAGAACCTGGGCATCCTTGCTCAGGCTGTGGTTGTGCCAGACGCCACGGCGCACGTTGTAGAGCAGACAGGGGCGAAGGTCTTCTGCGTAGATACGTTCCACCTGCTCTGCGCCGTCACCGAGAAAAAGCAGGCAGCGCCCCTTGAGGAGCACAAAGACTTCATCTGTTTCGTTGTGGCGTTGCATCTTGTCCAGGGTCGGCACCTCAAGTGTGCTGTCGTAGTTGAGCAGGGCCACCCGCCAGGTACCGTAGTCAACCAGAGGACTGTAGCCTGTGCCCTGATGGCTGTGCACGGCCAGCAGGTGTGCAGGTGTGCCGGGCATGTTGGGCAGATCGGCCACAGCAGGCGCAGGTGTACCTTGGCTTGAATCCATTGTTCTCTCTTCGCTCGGGATGATGACGGACGACTACAGAATCTGCTGCAGAAAAAGCTGGATGCGCGGGTTGCCGGAGTTGTTGAAAAAGGTTTCGGGCGGATGATCAGCCAAAATCCTGCCCGCATCCATGAAGATAATACGATCAGCCACTTCGCGGGCAAAACCCATTTCATGGGTCACCACCACCATGGTCATGCCCTCTGTGGCGAGCGCGATCATAACTTCCAGCACTTCGTTGATCATTTCCGGATCAAGGGCCGAGGTGGGCTCGTCAAAAAGCATGATTTTCGGTTCCATTGCCAGGGCTCTGGCAATGGCCACCCGCTGCTGCTGGCCGCCGGAGAGTTGCACCGGGTAGTGGCCGCTGCGCTCACTCATGCCCACCTTGGCAAGCAGGGTCATGGCCTTTTCTTCGGCCAAGGCAAGGGGCAGTTTTTTTAATTTGACCGGCGCGAGGGTCAGATTCTGCAGCGCGGTTTTGTGGCGGAAGAGGTTGAAGTTCTGAAACACCATGCCCACTTCCATGCGGATGCTGTTGATGTTCTCCGCAGGGTCGTACAGATCGTGGCCATCAATGAGAATGGAGCCGCTGTCAATGGTTTCCAGCCGGTTGATGCTACGCAAAAGTGTAGATTTACCCGAGCCTGAGGGGCCGATCACCACAATTTTCTCGCCGGCCCGGATATCCAGATTGATATCGCTGAGCGCCCGGAATGCGCCAAAGGACTTGTTGACGCCGCGTAACTGAATAATAGGATCAGCGCCGCTCATAATGGCTCAGCCGATATTCCATGATGCTGATCCCCTTGGACAGGATCAGGGTGATGAGCAGATAGACCAGGGCAATGATGGTGTAGGTCTCAAAATAGTTGAAACTCTCGGCGGCATACTCGCGCCCACGCCTGAGGATATCGGACACCGCCAGAATGGAGACCAGTGAGGTGTCTTTCAAAAGGGCGATGAACTCGTTGCCCACAGGCGGCAGAATGGTGCGCCAGGCCTGGGGCAGGACGATATACATCATGGTCTGCGTGTGATTGAAGCCCAGCGAGTGCGAGGCCTCGGACTGACCCCGGTCTATGGATTTAATGCCGGCGCGGAAAACCTCGCCCATATACGCGCCATAGCAGAAGGCCATGGCAATGATGGCTGCGGCAATATCCGGCACCCGCACCACCCGGCCCAGGGCAAAGTAGATGTAGAACAACTGCACCAGAAGCGGAATGCCCCGCACCACCTCAACGTACAGGGAGGCAATGAGGTTAATGAAGCGGTTGCGGGAGATGCGGCCCAAGCCGGTGAGCAGGCCGATAATAATGGCAAGGATGATCGAGCAAACGGTCACCTGAAAGGTGATCAGGATACCATCAGGAATGAAGCGGAGAATAGCCAGGTACGGATCCGGCTTAAGCAGGGGCAAGAGAATCAGGAGCAGCACCGCGCCGCACAGGGCGATCCACCAGGCGGAAACCAGACCCCTGTCGTCACGACGGGGGATGGCCGCGCCATCCCCCACGTCTATTTGCGGGCTTTCCCGTTCAGTCATGGCAGCGGCTTACCGGCCTATCCACTTTTGCTGCAGTTCCTTATCAATGCCCTTTTCCTTGATTATTGCCAGGCCCTTGTTGATCAGGGCCAGCACCTCGTCATTACCCTTGCTGACGGCAAAACCGTACTGTTCAGCGGTACCGCTTTCGATGATCTGGACGATCTTGAGGGTATCCTGGTAGCGCTTCAGGGCATAGTCGGCGGCAACCGGATCGTCGCAAACCACGGCCGCCAGCCTGCCGACATTCAAGTCTTCCATGGCAAGTCCGATTTCGTCATAGGACTTGGCTTCCAGGGCTTTGTTGTTTTTGATGGTGAAATAGCCGGTGGTGCCGATCTGGCCACCGACTTTCTGCCCTTTCAGGTCAGCCAGGGTGGCGGCGTTTGAATCCTTGCGCACAATCAGGGCCTGGCGCACCGTGTAGTAGGGTTCGCTGAAATCCATGTTTTTTTTACGGTCTTCCGTAATCGAGACCGAAGAGACGATGGCATCGTACTTGCCGGCGATAAGGCCGGCAAAGATACCGTCCCAGGCTGTGTTCTTGATCTCCGCCTTAAACTCGCCCTCCTTGGCAATGGCATAGACCATGTCGATGGCGTAACCAACCAGGTTTTTTTGTTCATCAACAAACTCCATGGGTGGCCAGGTGGCGTCCGAGGCGAAAACAATGGTTTTTTCCGTTGCAGTCGCAGGCTGGCAGAGCATGAAGATGCCTGTAATAAGAGTTGCAACCAGTATGCTGAACCTGTTGAGCATGCGTGTTTCCTCCTGAAAATGGGATTATGCTTCAGGGTGATCTACCATCGCATGTGGTGGGGCGCAAGAAAAACCTGAAACCAGGCTGGAATCAGGCGTGCTTTGGCCTTGCAAAACCGCTCTTTCACTTGACCTTTCCCCGGCAGGAACGCTATATACATACGCTGGTACGTTGCCGTAACTTTCACATATTTGCGAGGTCTTCCATGGTGAAAATTTCGAGAATTTTTCTTTTGAGTGTGCTGGTCTGTGCCATGCTGCTGGCAGGCTGTAAATCCAAACAGGTGACGCCGTACACGCCAACCGGCAATAACCGGCCGGAAGGCAGCCTGACCGACGGCTTTCGTGAAGGTCAGATCACTGAAGAAATGCGGCCCGGCCAAGATGGATTCGGCCCTGCCACTGAAGGTTTGGATGCAACCGGCGGCGCAGGTGCCGGTACCGGCAGTCTCTTTTCCAATGCCGATTCCCAGAGCGATGCCTATAAGCGGGAGCATGGCCGTTCATCTCCCGAGATGAAGCCGGTCTACTTTGATTTTGATCAGTCCGTGATCCGGGCCGACCAAATTCCCAGCATGGAGCATAACGGCGCGTACTTGAACGGCAACCCATCCCGCAATGTGGTGGTTGAAGGCAATACCGACTACCGAGGCACCAATGAGTACAACCTGGCCCTGGGCGAGCGCCGTGCAGCAAGCGCCAAAAGCTATCTGATGGAGTTGGGCGTAGCTGAAAACCGCATTCGTACCATCAGTTACGGTGAGGAGCGGCCCCTCTTTTTCGGCGAGAATGAAAATGACTATGCCTCGAACCGCCGGGCTGACTTTGTTTTGGAATGATTGATTTTGAAAACCGGCCTGCATGGACATTGCAGGCCGGTGCAGGATGTTTGATCCGCTACCGTAGTTGCCGTAGCGAGTTTGAGATCAGAGAGACCTGGGCAAAGGGTTAAGCAAAAGCATAGAAACAAAAAAGCGTGTCAGATTTCTCTGACACGCTTTTTTTTTATCTGGCGTCCCCAACCGGATTTGAACCGGTGTTGCCGGCGTGAAAGGCCGACGGCAT
>JAUNUN010000092.1 GCA_030538155.1 bacterium | reverse complement strand
GATGCGCACAAAAGCACAAAAAAATGCTGCATCGGCATGGCAGACGAAGCCGGCGAAATAAACGGTGATACAGAAAAAGAAAAATCTGGAAGGAACGACTTGATGACCGGCCTGCGTCACATTTTCTGAGCCCAAAGAACGTTCGCCTCTGCGATTAAACGCCACGGTTCAGAACAAACACGCACAGCCTTGCTACCTGAAATTCAAGAACACGAAAACCGTGCCCAGCTAAACCCTGAATAGGGGTATCTCATTGAAAATGAGCCGGAATAAAAGCTGATAACTTACCGTTTGTCGGCAAAAATCGCAAGAATGATGATAGCGAAAACTGTACAAGCAGTCTTGTTAGGTATGGCGCATCACACGATAGCAGCCCTCTGGCGCTCGCCCTACGCTCTTTTCCGAGGCCAGTCCGTTTGCAGAACGGTATATCGCGGCCCACGCTTCACCAGGCTTTCGATCTCGTCTGGAAGAAAGCGCCGCGTGAAAGAAACACTCCTCACTCTCGTCTTATCAAATGAACGCAATCCTTTAAAGCCCATGCCATTGAAAACGCTTGCCCGGCACGCGCGGTTAAAGAACTATTTCTAAGTATGTCGTTCTTGTAAGCGGTGGAAGCAGGACACCTTAATCTCAAGAGCCCAAAGCGATGCAAAAATATATCATTTGTCGTTTCCAATCCAACACAAATATCAATATAATTCATACAGCCTTGTCCAATTTTTCAGCACGGTATATTCCGCTGCGGGCTTTCGTCAAAGCAGCCGGAAAGCCGTTGTTTTCTTGGGATAACACAATGATCCGGGCCTGCTCGCGGCTGCAACATCGCGTATTGGCAAGAATATTCCCGCTAAAATCTGACCTCGCCTATTCAGCAGCATGGCGGACAGGTGCTGCCCAAGGCCCACCCGCCGTTAGAACCATGAGACATGCTGATGTAGAGAAAACTAAGGAGGATTGATGGAAATGGCTGATGAACCCTTGCGCCTGTCATTAGAGCGTGCTCTGGCTGGAGACGCTCAAGACAGGAATTGTTTTTTCAAAGAGTTTCATCTTCTTGTTGTCCGTTCTGCCGAAGCAATAGCAAGAAGATATGCCCTGGAGGATATGGATCGTGACGAAATAATCCAGTTGTGTCTTTTGAAATGTCTGCGAATGTTGAACAATAACCCGGAAAAATTGCTGGAAATTCAAAATTGGCCTAGTTGGCTGTTCCGAGTGCTCAGCAATCTCGCCAAAGATCACTATCGAAAGCAGGTCCGTCTTCGTCACTATGAGGTGCTGTCGACCCCCTTCCCCGGGCAGGATGACCCGCAAAGCCGCCAATCCATCGAGAATATCCCCGCCCCAGATGATCTGAATGAGAGCAGGGAAGATGCCGAATTCCGGGAAGAGCTTTTTGAGCGGATAGAACAGGCTCTCGATAAAGTTGCCAATCCTCTGCAAAAAGAGGTCTTTCAATTGTATCAGGCAGGTTACACACAAAAACAGATTGCAGCATCGACCGGGGTCAAGATGACGACCCTTAATAACTGGATCAACAGACTGAAAACAAGAATCAAGGAGATCGTTCAGGAACAATGCATACAAGAGGGTTTGCTATGAAAAGACAGTATGAGGATGTTCCCATCTGGTTTGCCAAGACCATGGAGAATCTGGATAAAGAAAATTGGCAGCCTGATTATGCTTGCGCGGACATGCGGAACGATTTCATGCGCGGTTTTGACCGAGCCGCCCATCTTCTGCAGACCAGGAAACAGGCGAGTTCCGGCATTGTTGATCTGGTTATGACTGTCGGCGGCCGACTCCTGGAATTAACGGCAACACTCATACCTCAGCCCATGATGAGTCCGGCCCTGCGATCCCGCAGTGCTACTTTCTCTCCGACGCCGCCCACTACCAGGCCGGACTGGGCCTGCTTTCGACAAGCAGGGACAAATGCCCACATACGTTACGCCTTGTTCAGAAGCGAAAGAGGTGAGCCTGAAATAGAAATCAACCTGGTGGAAAGAGTTGAACATACGGATATCCGTCCTTTCACCGTATCCGTACATGATGAAAGCGGAGCCTTCATCGTCGAACCGATAGAGGTATGTGCAGGCGAACTGCCTCCCCGTTTCCCTTCACCAAGCGGCGGTTGGTACCGGTTCCGGCTTTCCTGGAAAGATGGGAGGGGAGACATGGTAGTGCGGGTAGAGGATATACAGTAGGAGGGAAGCCCCATGACAGACCGACACGATGCAATTGTCAATTTTCTTAAAATGGTCAAAGAGGCAAAGGGGGAGCAGCCCCGTATTGCCATGCAGGCTCGCTACAAGAAAAGGGAGGAAAGCGGCGCACGCGGAAGCTTTGCAACCGGTTTTGCCGGCAGAGACGCTGGAACCTCTAAGCAGGGCCAGGCCAATGCTCCAGGCGCAGATACCGGCCAAAACCCGGCCGGGCGAGAGAGCCGCTTTGATGGCGCACTCTATATCGGCGAAACTGTATCGTTTAGCGTGCATACACCGGCATCAGGCTATTTGCGCCTGTTCAATTTCGGCAGCAGCGGCAGGTGCCTGCGCCTTTTTCCGAACAACGGCGAGCCCAGCTTTTTTCGGCAAGGGCAACTCCTTGCCATTCCTGCCCAAGGACGCTGGTTTGATGTCAACGGCCCAGCCACGGATGTAAGCGGCTATCCAGACCGCCTCTTTGCCTTGTTGCTCGACCGCGACGTTATCTACGACCTGGCCGGCCTCGACCCCAGACTCGAAGCCGGTAGTCGAGGTTCTTTCGGCGGCGAGGTGCGCCGCAGCCGTTCGCCGCTTTTTGAGATGCCGTCGGCCAACTGGGAATACGGCCTGCTGGAATATGAAACCAGGGATCAAAACTGACACGGGTCGAGCATGAAAAAATACGCCTTTCTCGCCGGGGTTGGTCAGTATCAGCGCAGAACCATTGCTCCTGTGCATTTTGCGGTACGGGATGTGGAAAAAATCGGCGAGGTCTTACAACAGCGTTGCGGCTTCCGCACCACTGTTCTCGCCAACCCCAGCCAGGCCGACTTCATCCAGGGCCTAAACGATATCATATCCTTTATCGAGCACGAGGATGACATCTTCTTCTTTCTTTTTACCGGCCATGGCTCGGTGCAGGGGAATGACAGCTACCTGCTTTTCAGCAACGCCATTCCGGGCGACTGGGTCGGCATGTACCGCCTGGAAGATTTGCAACGAAAGTTCAGCCGGTTGCGCAGCCATAACCGTCTACTTTTCTTAGACTGCTGCCGCAACGACCCAGAAGCCGGCAAAAGCGACGCGGCTCATTACATGAGCGCGCCTAAGCAGTCAGTTGGACCTGCTGAGCCGGAACATCGACCCTCCTGCTGCTGATGCAGACGCCTCCAGCGGCAAGCGGCTTACCCTGCTGCTCAAGGCCTGCAGCAAGGGGCAGCGGGCCTACGAATGGGAGGCCCGAGAGCATGGCGTGTTCAGTTGGTATTTGAGGCAGGGGCTGGAAAAGGAGGCCTGGCGCGATCACTGCCTCAAGGCCCACCAGCTCTGCCAATATGTGAGCGAGCAGGTTAAGAGATGGGCACTTGCCAACCATGTGCAACAAATGCCCGACTTTCATCAAATGGGCCGTGCCGATGACATCCTCCTTGCCGGTGGAGAACATGCTGCGCAGGCACAGACGGAAGCCGGCCCTGCCTTGGTGAGTTGCCCCATTTGCGGCGGCATGAACGACCTTGTCGCCACCTTCCGTTGCCTGGGATGCGGTAGGGAACACCTGTGTAAAAAGCACCAGGATCAAACCAGCTTTCTGTGCCCCGTGTGCCTGCGATCACGAGAAGAATACGCTAAGCGGCAGCGTGCGGAGGCTGAAAAGAAACAGCAGGAAGAGAAGGAACAGCCTAGACAAGCGGAAAAGAAGGTCGATACAGACAGGCTGAAGAAGGGAGAGGCACGCACCTTGACCCGTCTGGCGGGCACACTGAAAGTACCGATGCTTGTAGTGTGCGGTTTGTTTCTGCTTGGTCTCTATGCAGAGCACTCGAGTAAGAGCGATCAGAGCCTGGTACAAAAATATGTGTCTCAGGCAGGTACGGAACGCCAGGGACAACAAAGCGCTTTCTTGCCTGCACCACCGCCGTCTGCCCCAGGCGAGGGCCCTTACGGCAAGGAGTATCGAGACCCGGATACCGGCATGGAGTTTGTGTGGGTGCCGCCTGGCAGTTTTGACATGGGCGACACTTTTGGCGATGGTGATGGGGATGAAAAACCAGTTCACCGGGTACGCTTGCAGGGTTTTTACCTGGGCAAATACGCGGTTACCCAGGGGGAATGGGAGCAGATAATGGGAGAAAACCCCAGCCGGTTCAAGAAGGGGCCGCGCTACCCGGTGGATAGCGTAAGCTGGAAGGATGTGGAGGGTTTTATCGGCAAATTGAACCGCAAGAGCGGCAAGCGTTATGCCCTGCCCAGTGAGGCGCAGTGGGAGTATGCTGCCGGTTGGAGAGCGGACGGTATGAAGTCCCGTTTCGGCACCGGCAAGGACAGCATAGGCGCTGATGAGGCGAACTTTAATGCGAGTAAGGAGTATAAAAAGTCCTATTCCCGTGTCGGCGAATACCGAGGGGAGACGGTGGCCGTAGACAGCTTTTCGCCTAATGGTCTTGGTTTGTACCAGATGAGCGGCAATGTTTGGGAGTGGGTACAGGACTGCCGGCATGATACCTACCAGGGCGCGCCCACGGATGGCTCTGCCTGGGAGGGAGCTTGTTCGGCTTCTTTTCACGTTGTTCGCGGCTGCTGCTGGAGCGACTACCCGTGGTTCGTGCGTTCGGCGCTCCGCAGCGGGTTCTCGCCCGGCGACGCCAACAACAGCCTCGGCTTTCGGCTGGCCTTTCCAGTTCATCAGCAGTAGCGCAAGCGTCGAATTTTTTGAATTCCCGATCTTGTTT
>JAUNUN010000001.1 GCA_030538155.1 bacterium | reverse complement strand
GCCAAGGGTGTGGCGATCCTGGTCAACAATGGCGGCAAAATAGCGAGTTACGAAGGGGCTAACCGGGTGCGTCGACCCCTGCCGCCCATGCTGCTCATCACCACCACTGCCGGCAATGGTTCGGATATCAGCCAGTTCTGCATCATCACCGACATGCAGCGGCGGGTGAAGATGTCCATCATCACCCGTACCCTGGTGCCGAACATCTCCATTGTCGATCCGCTTATTCTTCGCACCAAGCCCGAATCACTTATCATCCATTCCGCCATCGATGCGCTTGCGCACGCCATCGAGGCCTACATGTCGCGTATTGCCTCGCCACTGACCGAAATGCACTCCCTAAAGGCGGTGGATCTCATTCTGGAGCATTTGCCCACCGCAGTGGCTACCCGTTCCCAAGAAGCCCTGGAGCAACTCAGCATCGCTTCGGTATCTGCCTCCATGGCCTTCAGCAATGCCGGTTTGGGCGCGGAGCATGCCTTGGCCCATTCTTTGGGCGGGCAGTTCGATATGCAGCATGGCGTGGTGCATCCCATTTTGCTGCCCAGTTTCATGCGCTTCAACCTGCCCTTCAATACTCGTAAGATGGCGGAGTTGTGCCGGGTTATCCTGGGCAACAGGGAAGCATCCGAAGAAAAGACCGCCTTGGCCGGTATCGCGCGACTGGAGGAATTCTTTGCCTCTTTCAACGTACCGCTTCGTCTGGGCGAAATCATCCCCAAACAGGAACAGGCCACCCTGACCGGCATCTCTCAGATGGCGGTGCAGGACGCCTGCAACTTGAGCAATCCCAAACCGGCCACCTGGCAGGAATTTCTGCAGATCATCGAAGAGGTATGGTGATGCAGGCGCAGACGCCAACCACCCTGGAAGACCTGATCGGCATCGAGCATTGTAAGATCGGTTTTTACCAGGAACTGCAGTCCAAGCTTGAACTGCTGCGCCAGTCCAATCTGGAGTTGGAGAGCAAGCGCAAGGAAATCCAGGCCCTGCTGGATGGCATTACCGATCTGATGGCCGTACTCTCCGAAAACCTGATCATCCAGCGGGTGAACCATGTCTTTGCCCAGTGGTACCCGCAGATGGAGCCCGTGGGGCGTCATTGTTACGAGGTGTTCCGGGGCCGGTCGCAACGCTGCGAGGAATGTCCGGCCATCAAGGCGCTGGATCTGGACAGGGTGGTCAAGGATCTGTGTATCTACAAGGTGGGAGAGGAGTTCAAACATTACGAGGTGATCGCTTCGCCGCTCAAGGAGGGATCAGCCGGGGAAAGGCGGGTGCTGCTCTTCAAGCGGGATGTGACCCTGGAAAAAAAATTTCAGGCGCAGTTCTACCAGGCAGAAAAAATGGCCACGGTGGGTGTGCTGGCGGCAGGTGTTGCCCATGAAATAAACAATCCCCTGGCCGCCATCCATGGCTTTGCCCAAGGTTTGAAGCGCAGGCTCGCTCGCCTGGAGCCGCAAGTTGAGGGCGAGCTGTTCAATGATTTTCAGGAATATACCGAGACCATCGTTAAGGAATGCCTGCGCTGTCACGATATCGTGCGCACCCTGCTTACCTTCAGCCGCCCGCACAGTTCCGGCATGGGCCGGGTTGATCTCAACCAGTGCGTGACCGACACCCTCTTTATTCTGAAACACCGCATCAAGGAGCGATCCGGCATGGGCGTACAAACCAGCCTCTGCCCGGATTTGCCGGTTATTAGCGGGGATGAATCCCAGCTCAAGCAGGTGATCCTCAATCTTCTGACCAATGCTTTTGACGCGGTTGCCGACAAGGGCCTTATCCGCATCAGTACCCTGGAGCAAAAAAACAAAGTGGAATTGATCGTGGCAGACAACGGCAGCGGCATTCCCGAAGGTTTGAAGGAGAAACTCTTTGAACCCTTTTACACCACCAAAGCGGTGGGCAAGGGGATAGGGATCGGGCTTTCCACCTGTTATGCCATTGTGCAGCAGCATCAGGGCACCATCAGGGTTGAGAGCAGTCTGGGCAAAGGCGCATCCTTTCACGTCATCCTGCCTGGGGCGCAAGAGCCATGAAAGAGGAGGCGTATGGCGTACTCGTTATTGACGACGAGGAATCCATCAGGCGGCTGCTGCAGAAGGAACTGGCCGCTGAACATCGGGAAATCCACACGGCTGCTGACGGCGCGGCGGCATTGGCCGAGATGCGCAGCCACTGGTTTGATGTCATCCTCTTGGATTTACGGCTGCCGGATGTGTCCGGGCTTGATCTGCTTATTCAGGTACGGGAATCCGTTCCCCATGCCGAGGTGATCATGATCACCGGGCATGGGGATGTGGATGTTGCGGTGGAGGCCATGAAACTTGGAGCCTACGATTTTATCCGCAAACCCTTCCATCTTGACCGGCTGGATATGTTGGTTGAAAAGGCGCATCAGCGAGTACGCCTGGCCCGGGAGAACAAGCGACTGCGACATGGGCCGGAAAGCAGTCAGGATTCGCTGCGTTTTATCGGCCATTCCAAAAGCATTGCCGATATCCAGTTTCTTATTGCCAAGGTTGCGCCGGCAAAAATTCCGGTGCTCATTACCGGCGATTCCGGTGTGGGCAAGGATATTGTGGCCACGGCCATTCACCGGGGCTCGCCTCTGGCTGCCCATCCTATGGTGGTCAAGAACTGTGCAGCTCTGCAGAAGGAACTGGCGCGCAGCGAGCTCTTTGGTCATCTGCGGGGGGCCTTTACCGGGGCAGACAGTACCAGAGAGGGACTCCTCTCCTTTGCCCATGGGAGCACACTTTTTCTGGATGAAATTGGGGAGCTGCCCCTGGAGGTGCAGGCCTCGCTGCTGAGAGTGCTGGAAACCGGCCTGTTCAGGCGGGTCGGTGAAAAGGAGGAGCGCAAGGTCAGCATCCGTTTTCTTTTTGCCACCAACCGCCGTCTGCAGGAAGAGGTGGAGGCGGGCCGCTTCAACGAGGCTTTTTTCCACCGCATCAACGCCTTTAATATTCATATTCCACCCCTGCGGCAGCGCAAAGAAGACATTCCCCTTTTGGTGGAATATTTTCTGGCCAAACTCGGCTCAGACCATCTCCGCTACCGGGTGGTGCCTGCTGCCATGGATGCCATGCTGCATTACAACTGGCCCGGCAATATCCGGGAACTGCGCAATGTGATCGAACGCTCCATCATCCTGGCCGAAAACGGCATCATCACCGAGCGCTGTCTGCCGAGGGAGCTGCAGGAGTCTGTGGATGGCGGCGGCGCCTTAAGCCTTGAATCCGTGGAGCGGCAGCACATCCTCAAGTTGTTGCAAGTCTACGGCGGCAATCGCCAACAGACTGCGGACAGTCTGGGCATCAGCCGCAAAACCCTGTACCGCAAGTTGCTGCAGTACGGGTTTGAATAAACCGACTACGCTAAGCAGTGTATTTACGGGTCAAAATGACTCGTAAACCCTTTCCCATGTTACCAAATGCCCCGGAGCTTCCAGTGTGCAAGCTCAAAACAGCTCAGGAGTTTTGAGCCTTCCTGCTGTATTGCCTGAGTCTTTTGTTGCCGATGTTTCGTGCCTCGTTTTGGCATGGAAAATGCTAGGTTTAATTATATTTGAACCGCTTGCCTGCATGTGACAGGGCAAAGCATGAAACCGGCAACCAATATTGGAGAGGGCATCATGGCAGTGAGAGAACAGGTTTACGGCTATTTTATTCCCAGTGTTACCTTGATCGGCATTGGCGCGGCCAAGCAGATCCCTGAGAAGATCAAGGCCTTGGGCGGTTCCAAGCCGCTTATCGTGACGGACAAGGGTATTACTGCAGCAGGCATCACCAAGGAAATCACCGACCTTCTTGATGGCGCCAAGATGGAATACGTTGTTTTTGATGAAACCGTGCCCAACCCGACCGACAAAAACGTCCAGGACGGGGTGGATGCGTACAAGAACAACAACTGCGACAGCCTCATCACCCTGGGCGGTGGTTCCTCCCACGACTGCGGCAAGGGCGTTGGCTTGGTTATTGCCAATGGCGGCAAGATCCATGACTACGAAGGCGTGGATAAATCCTCCAAGCCCATGCCGCCGTATTTGGCCGTGAACACTACCGCCGGCACGGCCTCGGAGATGACTCGTTTCTGCATCATCACCGATACCTCCCGCCACGTGAAAATGGCCATTGTGGACTGGCGGGTAACGCCAGGCATTGCCGTGGATGATCCTCTTCTGATGGTGGGCATGCCGCCTGCGCTGACTGCAGCCACCGGCATGGATGCCCTTACCCATGCGGTTGAGGCCTACGTATCCACCATTGCCACGCCCATGACCGACTCGGCCGCAGAAAAGGCCATTGAGCTGATCGCCAAGCATCTGCGTCCGGCAGTGGCCAACGGGGCCGATATCGAGGCCCGCGAAGGCATGTGTTTTGCGCAGTATTTGGCCGGTATGGCCTTCAACAACGCCAGCCTTGGTCACGTGCATGCCATGGCGCATCAGTTGGGCGGTTTTTACGATCTGCCCCACGGCGAGTGCAATGCCATCCTGCTGCCCCATGTGGAGCGTTTCAACCTGATTGCCAAGCTGGATCGCTTCATCAAAATTGCCGAACTGATGGGCGAAAATACCGCAGGCCTGGCTCCGCGTGATGCGGCTGAACTGGCCCTGGTGGCCATCAAAAAGCTCTCTGCCGATATCGGCATCCCCGGCGGCCTGATTGAACTCGGCAAGCGCTACGGCAAGGAAGTAAAGGCCGAGGATATCGACACCATGGTGGTCAATGCCCAGAAAGACGCCTGCGGCCTTACCAACCCGCGTTGTCCGAAGGATGCGGATGTGAAGGCTATTTACACGGCGGCATTGTAAAGGTGCGTACAAGCGCCAAGCCGGGCAAAGCGGCGCTTGTGGCAAAAGAAGGGCAATGCTACTTTTCAGTGCCTGTGTTGAAGCACAGAGTACCGTGAAAAGAACAGAGAAACGGGGCAATTGTATGTGCCCCGTTTTTGCATAAGGCGGTTACAGATCAATGCTGCTGGCAAGCAGTCAGGCGAGTGCCGCTCCGGCCCAGATTCCGGCCCTTACTGTACGCCCAAGCTGCTCAATGTGTTCTATGACTCCTTGTAGTTCCGATATTCGTATAGTATAATTAAAATCGATACCGTTTTGTTACAGATTGCATGCGGTGCTGTTCTTTCTCGCCTTAATTTTCTTGCCTTAGGCGGGCACTTTCAATGCGGGTATCAAGCACCGGATCATCCACTTTCAATATATGAGGTACAAGCAGATGGCTGATAAAATTTTTCGTGTCAATATGTCGGATTTAAGCGCCAAAGTAGAAGCTGTGCCCGAGGCCTGGATGGGTCTGGGCGGGCGCGGCCTGACCTCCACCATTGTTGCTGCCGAGGTAAAACCGACCTGCCACGCCCTAGGCAAGCACAACAAGCTGGTTTTTGCGCCGGGCCTGCTCTCCGGTACGGCTGCCGCCAACTCCGGCCGTCTCTCCTGCGGGGCTAAAAGCCCGCTCACCGGCACCATCAAGGAAGCCAATGCGGGCGGCACCTCGGCCCAGATGCTGGCCAAACTCGGAGTCAAGGCCCTGATTATTGAGGGCCTACCGGCTGATGAGAGTAAGTGGTACGGCCTGCACGTGGACGAAAACGGCGTCACCATTCAAGAGGAGAGCGAAGTAATCGGCATGGGCAACTTTGCCGTGGTGCAGACCTTAAATAAGCGTCTGGGCGACAAGGTTGGGGTGATCACCATTGGCCCTGCCGGTGAGATGAAGATGACCGCAGCCAACATCTCCGTGAAAGACCCGGACAACCATCTGCGTTCCAACGGCCGTGGCGGCCTGGGCGCGGTTATGGGTTCAAAGAAAATCAAGTTCATCTCGGTAGCCCCCACCGACCGGAAGGTGGCCATTGCCGAGCCGGAGGCTTTCAAGACCGCCGGCCGCGCCTTTGCCAAGGCCCTGGTGGACAATCCCATCAACAAGGCCTTGGCCCAGTACGGCACCAATGTTCTGGTCAACATCATCAACGAGGCCGGCGGCCTGCCCACCAAAAACTTCACCAGCGGTCAGTTTGCAGGTCACGAGGCCATTTCCGGCGAAACCATGTACGATACTATTGTCGCCCGTGACGGCAAGCCGCGGCACAACTGTCATCAGGGTTGTGTCATCCAGTGTTCCCAGATCTATAACGACCTCAAGGGTCAGTATAAGACCTCCGGCTTTGAGTATGAATCCATCTGGGCCTTGGGCGCGGATTGCTGTGTCGACAATCTGGATCATATTGCCGAGGCAGACAACATCATGGACGACCTCGGCATTGACTCCATTGAAATCGGCGTGGCCTTTGGCGTGGCCATGGAGGCCGGCGTGCTCAAGTTCGGCGACGGTGCCGAAGTCTGCCGCATACTCAAGGAAGAGATCGGCAAGGGCACGCCCCTGGGCAGGATCATCGGCAACGGCGCGGGCTCGGTGGGCCTGGCCTTTGGCGTCACCCGGGTGCCGGTGGTGAAGAACCAGGCCATCCCGGCCTACGACCCGCGTGCCATCAAGGGCATCGGCATCACCTATGCCACCTCCACCCAGGGTGCTGACCACACCATGGGCTACACCATTGCCACCAATATTTTGGGCGTGGGCGGCAAGGTCGATCCCCTGAGCAAGGAAGGACAGGTGGAACTGTCCAGAAATCTGCAGATCGCCACTGCAGCCATTGATTCCACCGGCATGTGCCTGTTCATCGCCTTTGCAGCCCTGGATGACCCCGCCTGCCTGCCCGCGCTCATCGATATGATTAACGCGCGTTTCGGCATCAAGCTGACCGCGGATGACGTCACCAGCCTGGGCATGAGCATCCTTAAAACCGAGCGCGCCTTCAACTTGGCTGCCGGGTTCACCAACGAGGATGACCGCCTGCCGGAATTTTTCCAGGACGAGGCCATTGCCCCGCACAACGTGGTGTGGGACATCAGCGACGAGGCCCTCGACTCCTTCTGGAATTTCTGAGTCGGCCGACATGCGTTTAACGGTCAAACTCTTCGCCTATTTCCGGGATAACCGCTTTAAGGAGAAAGAGGCGGAATACCCTGAGGACAGCACGGTTGCCGACATCATCCGCTCGCTTGGGATTGATCTCGGCGAGGTCGGCGTCACCATGATCAACTCCCGCCACTGCAATCTGGATCAGGTCCCGGTGGAGGGCGATCAACTGGCCATTTTCCCGGCAATCGGCGGAGGGTAATGCCATTCCCAGATTTCAGTCTTTGTTGCGGACGCTGGTTTGTCCGGCGTCCGCTTCCCTTTATATTTGTCATAAAACCAAGAAAACGCCCCAAATATGCAGGATTTTTTCAAACTGATCAGTTCGGCGGAACTGCTCTCCCTCTTTGACCGTTTTTTCCCCCTGGAACAGGAACAAATCCCCCTTCAGCGTGCGCGACAGCGGGTGCTGGCACAGGATGTGGTCAGCACAGAGGCTTTGCCGCCCTTTTCCCGCTCCACCATGGATGGCTATGCGGTGCGGGCCGGCGATACCTTTGGCTGTTCAGAGGCGGAAGCGGCACTTTTGACCGTGGTCGGCGAAATCGCCATGGGCGCACCCGGCCAAGCACTTACCCTGGGGCCGGGGCAGGCCGCGCGCATCTGGACCGGAGGCGAACTGCCGCACAAGGCGGATGCCGTGGTTATGGTCGAATATACCCAGCCCTTTGGCGCGGATTCGGTGGCCCTATTCCGGCCGGTTGCACCGGGGGAAAATGTGATCCATGCCGGTGAGGATTATGCGCCCGGCGATACGATATTGACCAAGGACAGCCGCCTGCGGCCCCAGGATATCGGCCTGCTCTCGGGCCTTGGCTGTGCAACAGTGCCGGTGTACCGGCAGCCCAGGGTTGCCATCCTCTCCACCGGCGACGAACTGGTGCCGGTTGAAGAAACACCGCCGCCGGGGAAGATACGGGACATCAACTCCGCCTCGCTGGCCGCCCTGGTGGAGGAGGCCGGCGGCATTCCCATCACCTGCGGCATCTGCGGCGATGATTTTGCGCAACTGCAGGCCATCAGCACCAAGGCCCTGGCGGAAGCTGATGTGCTGCTGCTCTCGGGCGGGAGCTCAGTGGGCAAGCGCGATTTTACCCTGCGGGTCTTGTCGAGTATTCCCCAGGCCCAGGTGCTTGCGCACGGGGTTTCCATTCGGCCGGGCAAGCCGACCATCCTTGCGGCCCAGGGCAACAAGGCCCTGATCGGCCTGCCGGGCCATGTGGCCTCGGCCATGGTGGTCTTCTATCTCTTTGTGCGCCCCCTGCTGCGGCGCTACAGCGGTTTGTCCACCACCCTGGGCCTGCAGCGCATCCAGGCCAGAACCGGCCAGCAGATCGTCTCCGCCATCGGCCGGGAAGACTATGTGCGGGTGCGCCTGGCCTATACTCAGAGTGGCGAACTGCCCCTGGCCTGGCCGGTTTACGGCAAATCCGGCCTGCTCAGTCATCTGGTGCGGGCCGATGGCCTCTTGCCCATTGGCCGTGACATGGAAGGGTTGGACAGCGGAGTGGAAACGTCGGTCTATCTTTTCCCCTGAAAGCGTCATAAACGAAGGTTGAAACACGTGCCATGCAACGGAAAATCTATCTGCACATGCAGTCCCGCCAGGAGGCGCAGGAGCGCTTTTGGGCACACTTTAGCGCCCTGAAAACAGGGGAGGAGACGATTTCTTCCCGCAAGGCCTGCGGCCGGGTGACGGCCGGGCCGGTGAGCGCCAAATACTCCTCGCCCTCCTTTCATTCCGCTGCCATGGATGGCCTGGCGGTGCGTGCTGAAGAGACCTTTGGCGCAAGTGATGAAAACCCGCTGAGCCTGCGTCTGGATACCGGTCAGGCTATCATGATCAATACCGGTTATCCCCTGCCGGAAGGCAAGAACGCGGTGATCATGATCGAGCAGGTACTGCTTGGCGCAGACGGCAAGGAGGCGCTTATTCGTGCCCCGGTGTATCCCTGGCAGCATGTGCGCAAGGTGGGTGAGGATATTGTGGCCACCGAGTTGCTCTTCCCCACCGGCCATCATTTGCAGCCCTCGGATATAGGAGCCCTGCTCACCGGCGGTTGCGCCACACTCCGGGTGCGCAGAAAGCCGAAGGTGGTGATCATCCCCACCGGCAACGAGCTGATCGAGCTGAATGAAGAGCTTGCAGGTATCCCGGCGGGCCGGATTATCGAGTCCAACTCGGCGGTGCTGGCCTCTATAGCTGAAGAAGCCGGGGCAGAGGCAGTAGTCAGCCCCATTGTTGCCGATGATTTTGCTGCCATCAAAGCGCATCTGCTCAAGACACTGAGCGAAGATGCTGATCTGGTGATCATCAATGCAGGTTCCTCCGCCGGCAGTTCCGACTACACGGTGCGGATCGTGGAGGAACTGGGCGAGGTGCTGGTGCATGGGGTCACGATCATGCCCGGTAAGCCCACCATCTTGGCTGCGGTGCAGGAAAAACCCGTTGTCGGCCTGCCCGGCTACCCGGTTTCAGCCATTATTGCCATGGAACAGTTTGTCGTTCCCCTTTTGGCCAAGATGCAGGGCCTTGCCCTGTCCCAGCCGGTGAGCGTGAGCGCGCAACTGGCCAGGGATGTACCTTCCTCGGCAGGCATGGAGGAGTTCAGGCGCATGGTTCTGGGCAGGGTCGGCGAGCAGTTTGTGGCCGTGCCCCTTAAAAAGGGAGCGGGCGCGATCACCACCCTGACCAGGGCCAACGGCATGCTCCGCATTCCGGCAGCTTTTGAGGGCGAGAAGCAGGGGCGTCTTGTTGACATAGACCTGCTTGTGCCGCAGGCCGAGGTGGAGCGCACCATCCTCTGCACCGGCAGCCATGATCTCACCCTCGATCTGCTCAACGATTACCTGCGCCGGCAAGAGCCCGCTTTTCCGCTGGCCTCCACCCATGTAGGCAGCCTGGGCGGCATCATGGCCATTAAGGACGGCATGTGCCATCTGGCCGGCTCTCATCTGCTCGATCCGGCGGATGGTTCCTACAACACCAGCTATATCCGTAAGTATCTGCCCGGTGAAGATGTGCGCATCATCACCCTGGTGCACCGCGAGCAGGGCTTTATCGTCCCCAAAGGTAACCCGAGGAGAATCAGCGGCATCCATGATCTTTTTGCAGACGGCTGCACCTTTATCAACCGGCAGGCCGGTTCAGGCACCCGGGTGCTGTTGGACTATGAGCTGACCCGCAACGGGCTCGATGCAGACGGCATCATCGGCTACAACCAGGATGAATACACCCATATGGCGGTGGCGGTGGCCGTGCTTTCCGGTAAAGCAGATACCGGTCTTGGCATCAAGAGTGCGGCCAATGCCCTGGGCCTTGATTTTGTGCCGCTGGTGGAAGAACGCTATGACCTGCTCATTCCAGGGGCTTTGTTTGAAACGCCGATGACTCAGGCCATTGTGCAGATCATCAAGACGCCATCCTTTCAACAGACCGTGGAGCAAATGGGGGGATATTCCACCCGTGATACCGGTAAAGAGGTGGCGCTGTAAAAAGGCCAGATCTGCGGGGCCGGTCAGGCGATGAGCTGAAAGTCGCAGGATTTCAGGTCGATCTGCATGTATGTATTGTGCAGGGGTGAAGGCAGGTTGAGCAGCCACTTGACCACCTCAGCGACTTGTAGGCTTGCGACCACCGCCACGGTGAAGGCGAGGACCGGCGGACTCTGTTGCGGGTACTGTTCTCTGGGCTTTGGGTACAGTCGGGTGAGCAGATTCGTGCCCGGGAGTTGCACACCCACCTGTCCGTACCAGCCATGCACGGCTGCATGCACCAGAGGCAGATTGCGGTTCAGGCACAGTTCGGCCAGATCGAGCCTGGTTGGAATGGTATCCAGGCAGTCGAGAACTATATCAACTTGCAGAGCTTGCTCTGCAGTGGTTTGGCGAAAGTCCTGCGCACAGGTCTGCACAGAACAGAGCGGGTTGATCTGCCTTGCCCGCCTAGCCGCCACCTCGGCCTTGTTGTGGCCCAGGGTTTCCTGCAGGGCATAGAGTTGCCGGTTGCAGTTGCTGGGTGAAAAGACGTCCGGATCAAAAACCTGCAGGCTCCCCAACCCCAAGCGCACCAGTTCCTCGACCACGTAGCAGCCAAGGCCTCCGCAGCCGATCACGGCCGCACGGCTTTTGTGGAGAACTTCCTGCTGCGCCTTGGTAAGCGCGCCCAGGTTGCGGGTAAAAAGATCGTTTGTTGTCAGCATCGGTAGGTGTAGTCTTCTGTTCGCGCGGAGGATCAACATTTTTCTGTCCGCTTTTAGCCGACAGGAGCAACTTTCTCAACCGCATACACGGTTTCAAACACGGTACCGCCTCTTATGCTCCCCCATCCAGCCCCACCTCTGTTGACGATTACGCTACCCGAGAACAAAATAGCGGCCTTGGCATCGCTGCTCCAGCACGGCATTCTCTACCTAATCGAACAGCCAGTGATCTTGGGCGATTTTTTGCTCGCCCTGCCTGGGTTCTCGCAGAAATATTTGGAAGAGCGCGTGCAGACCATCTTTATCAATGGTGTTGCGGTCGACAGTTTTAACGCAGTACTCGCGCCCGGCACTACTGTGGCCCTGTCTGCTGCCATGCCCGGGCTTGCCGGGGCCATCTTCAGACGCCAGGGTTTGCATGGATCCCTGCGCAGTCAGGTGGTTAAGGCTGGGGCTGCAGGAGCAGGGGAGCCGGGCTTCGTCAAGGTGAAATTCTTCAACCACATTGCCATTGATCGGGTTTGTGATCTGTTAGCCGCAGGCGCATTGGTCGAAGGCCGTGCCTTGTACGATTTTTCGGCATGGCGGAAAGATATCTTCCAGGCACCGGCACAGCTGAGGTTTGACCGGGAAGATATTACATATACGAGCATGCTTGAGATTGTGGAAAAACATCCCCTGATCAGCCTGCAGATATAAGTAGGAACGAGGAGGCCGGTAGCTTTCCTTTAAGGCGTTCTTGCTTCTTTGAGATTGACAAAAAACCAGCATAACGAATATATAATTGCTTATTGAGACCTCTTAATAGGAGAATGTGAACTACGGGTTGGAAGATGTGTATAACTCCGGGATGCAGGCCGTGCAGTATGCAAACCATCTTGTAAGTCAGGAGGGTAGAAATGAAAAAAGTTTTTTTCACTTTGATTTTTTTGCTTTTCTTCGCTACCGCAGCATTCGCCAAAGTAAACATTAACACGGCAACAGCCCAGGAACTGACCGCTTTGCCGGGCATAGGCCCGGCAAAGGCAGAAGCCATCATTCAATACCGGGAGGCAAATGGTCCTTTCAAAGCCGTGGATGAGCTCAATAAGGTCAAAGGAATTGGTGATAAGATTTTGGGAAAGATCAAAGATGAGATAACTATTGATAAATAGTTTTTAAAATTTGGGTAGAAGATACGGCTTGGTCGTTTCCGGAGTATCGTTGCATAAAAGGCCTTTGCGCAGGCGAGCATAAGCGAGCCGTGTGCAAGGGCCTTTTTTACGAGTATCGGTAAGCTTGTACAGCGACTTGATCAATTTTTTAATGTCTGTTTTGGATTTAGAACACCGGTATGCAGCAGTTTTCGCTTTTCCCCCAGGAGATTGTCGCCAGCCTGTGGCGCAATCGCTACCTCATTAAAAAATCCATCCAGCGCGAGGTGCTCGGCCGTTATCGCGGATCGGTTCTTGGTATATTCTGGTCTTTTTTTCACCCGCTTTTCATGCTGGCCGTCTACACCTTTGTCTTCAGCGTGGTTTTCAAGGCGCGCTGGCCGTCGGCCTCCAGCGATTCCAAGGTTGAATTCGCCATGGTGCTCTTTGCCGGCTTGATGGTGTACTCGGTTTTTGCCGAGTGCATCAATCGCGCGCCTGGGCTTATCCTGGCTAATACCAGTTACGTGAAAAAGGTGGTGTATCCGTTGGAGATCCTGCCCTGGATCAACCTGGGCAGTGCGGTTTTTCATTTGGGCATCAGTTTTCTCGTTTGGCTCTTGGCCTACCTGGTTTTTTTCGGCCTGCCATCGTGGAGCATCCTGTTTTTTCCGGTGGTGCTCATTCCGCTTTTTCTGCTCACTGTGGGCATCTCCTGGTGGTTGGCTTCCCTTGGGGTGTATCTGCGGGACGTGGCGCAACTGGTGGGCATCATCACCACGGTCCTGCTGTTTCTTTCGCCGATCTTTTATTCGATCTCAAGCGTGCCCGAGAATTTCCGCTTCATCATGCACCTCAACCCGCTCACCCCCATTATTGAGCAGGCCAGGGCCATGCTCTTCGGCCGCGGCGGGGTAGATATTCTCCTCATTCTGTACTGCTATGCCTCATCTCTTATCATTACCTGCCTGGGCTTTGCCTGGTTTCAGAAGACGCGCAAGGGCTTTGCGGATGTGCTGTGATGGCCGCAAAGCGTGCCCTGGGCAAAGGCCTGGCTGGTTCCCGGCGTACTTGCACCGGCTTGAAGGAGGCTTGAGGAGTAGTGAACGGAAATGAGTAAGGATGGAAGCAGTCAGGGTTGGGTAGAAAACATTCACCTCTACCCGCACCGCATGGGTTCGGTTGCCTGGCAGGGGGATGAAGCTGCTGCAGATCGAAAGACGGGCCGTGTCAGCAGCACAATAAAAAGGTTGTCTGGACGCTTAAGTCCGCAGAACTACCTGCAGTTTCTCCGCTTGAAACGAATCTTGCAGGAGATCCCACTTTTTGATGCGGCCTATTATTTGGCCGCTGACCCTGCCCTGGCCGCGACCGGCGTTGATCCGCTCCGGCACTACTGCAGCCGTGGGGCAGGGGAGGGGCGAAATCCCAGCCCCTATTTTTTTACTTCCTGGTATCTGGCTGAGTACCCTCAAGCAGCGCGAAGCGGCCTCAATCCGCTCCTGCACTACCTGCTCTACGGAGCTCAGCAAGGCACCAATCCCAACCCCTACTTTTTTACCGCCTGGTATGAGAAGAGGTATATGCAGGCGGAGCAGGATGTGCACCCGCTCCTCCACTATCTGAGACATGGGCAGGAGAGAGAGTGCTGGCCCAACCCCTACTTTGATCCGACCTGGTATGGTCGCATCTATCCGGAATCGGCGGGAGTCGAGCCCTTGGCCCACTTCCTGGCCCATGGGGAGGAGTTCGGCTTTAAGCCCAACCCCTATTTTGATCTCGCCTGGTATGCGGAGAAGTATCCACAGGCGCGACAGATGGGGCTCCACCCCTTGCAGCACTACATCAGCCATGGCCTGGATGGCTTGGCAGAGTCGATCGACCCGCATCCCTACTTTGATTCCCGCTGGTACCTGGATGAATACCCTGAGGCAGGGGCAACAGGGTTCGGCCCCTTGGCGCATTTCCTGGAGCATATAGAAAGCGGCCGGGTGAACCCGAACCCCTACTTTGATGTGCAGTGGTACCGTGATGCCTACCCGGAGGTGGTCAAGAACAACTTGGATCCGGTACTGCACTATGCCCTTTTTGGGGTGGGGGAGCGCCGGGATCCGGGCCCATACTTCAGCACCGACTGGTATCTGTGGAAGTATGCGGATGTCTCGGCCCAGGCCGTAAATCCGCTTTTACACTATTTGCGTATCGGAGCTGCGGAAGGACGGGATCCGGGCCCCTTCTTTGACAGCCACTGGTATGTGCACAAATATCCGGAGGTGGTGGATTCCGGTTTGCCGCCCCTGCTGCACTTTCTCCGTTTTGGCCGCAAGGAGGGCAAACTGCCCTACAATCCCCAGGAAATCAGCCGGGGGAATCGCTACGCGGCCTGGAGTGAGATCTTCTTCGGTCTGCAGGATGAGGACAGAAGCCTCATGCGGGGGCATATTGGGGAATTTTCGTATAAGCCGCTTATCTCCTTTGTCATGCCGGTCTACAATCCGGAGCCGGAATTCTTGCCGGCTGCCATTGAGTCGGTGCGCGCCCAGCTCTATCCTCACTGGGAATTGTGCATTGCCGATGACGCCTCAACAGACGAGCGCATTATTGAAATCCTGCAGCGCTACCAAAAGGAAGATGCCCGCATCAAGGTGGTCTTCCGCGAAGAAAACGGTCATATCTCCAGGGCTTCCAACTCGGCCCTGGCCTTGGCCCAGGGAGAGTTTGTCGCCCTTTTGGATAACGATGACGAGCTTACGGAAGACGCGCTCTTCTGGGTGGTGGAGGCCCTGCAGCGCCATCCCGATGCGGGCATCCTCTATTCCGATGAGGATAAGATTGATACCAGGGGGCTGCGCCAGGATCCTTATTTTAAGAGCGATTGGGATCCCTACCTGTTCTGGGGACATAATCTGATTACCCATCTGGGCGTGTACCGCAAGGCCCTTTTGGATGCAATCGGCGGTTTCCGCATCGGCTATGAGGGTTCACAAGACTATGACCTGGCTGCACGCGTAGTGGAGCGCCTGGAGACAGGGCAGATCGTCCACATCCCCAAGGTTTTGTACCACTGGCGCATCAGTGCCGGCAGCACCGCTGCGGGTGTGTCTGAAAAACCCTATGCTCGGATGGCGGCACTGAAGGTAATCAATGAGCACCTAGGCCGACTCGGCATCGCGGCGCGCGTGGAGACCGACCCGGATAAGGGCTCGGTGCAGCAGGTGTTTTTTGATGAGGCGGGCGATAATCCGCTTGTTTCCATCCTCATACCGACCCGGAACAGCGCGGCATTGGTGCGCACCTGTGTGGAGAGCATTGTCGCGAAAACCACCTATTCGCCCTTTGAAATTATCCTCATTGATAATGGTTCTGATGAAGAGGAGAGTCTCAGCTATTTCCAGGAACTGGAGCAGCGGGGCAGGGTAGGGCTTCTGCGGGATGAGCGGCCCTTCAACTACTCCCGCCTGAACAATCAGGCGGTTGCGGCAGCCCAGGGTGAGGTGGTGGTGCTCCTCAACAACGATACCGAGGTCATTGCGCCTGATTGGTTGCAGAACATGGTGCAGCTTGCCCTCTTGCCCGAAGTGGGTGCGGTGGGGGCAAAATTGCTCTATGGCAATGGCAACATCCAGCATGCCGGGGTGCTTTTGGGGATAGCCGGAGGCGCTGCCCATGCGTATATGGAGTTTCCCGGTGATGCCGTGGGCTACTGCAATCTGGCCCTGCTGCTGCGCGGCTATTCGGCGCTCACCGGGGCCTGCCTGGCAGTGCGCAAGGCCCTCTACCAGGAGGTGGGCGGACTGGATGAGGAGCGCTTTCCGGTTGGCTATAACGATGTCGATTTCTGCCTGAAGCTGCGTAGCCGTGGCTACCGCAATGTGTGGACCCCGCAGGCGCTCCTGTACCACCATGAATCCCTGTCTCGGGGGGTGGAAGATACCAGGGAAAAAAAGACCCGCTTCTGGAATGAGCTGTCGCTCCTCAAAAAAAATTGGCCCCATGCCTGGTACCATGATCCGGCCTATAACCCGAAGCTGACCCTTTCCAAGGTGGACTATGACCGCAGCATGCAGCCCAGGCTGGTTTTGAACAGCCGGCACTGGCCCAAGCCCTTTGCCGCGAGCTATGTTGCGCCGGCAAGCCCAGGTTTACGACTTTTGCTGGTGCTGGATGAGGCCGACCGGGAGAAGAGCAGGATTCTTGCCTTTGCCCGGCAGTTACTTGCTCATGGGCAGATCCATTCCTATGCCGTTGCCCATGCGGCCGGTTTTTTTGAGGTGTCGCCAGCGGCCTGCGGTTGGTTTGACGTCATCTGCCTGCAGGGTGCAGCGCTTAGCTGCACATGGTTTGAACATACTTTGATGAAGTATCTGCCCTATATAATAGATGTAGACGAGACTAGCTCCTTTCTTGCCGCACCGGAGCTTGAGCGGGATAATGCAGCTTATCAGTCCCTGGTGCACACTACGATGCTGAGTGCAGTGGATGGCGCTGTCCTAGCTGAACTGGAACAGCTCTACGGGCTCGATCTTCGCGCCTGTAGTCAGGTTATTGCCGCGCGGCCGCTGCAGGAAATCGCCCCGGCCAGTCAGGAGTGGTATCAGTGCCTGTTGCCGGCCCGTATGGAGGAAGCGCTCCCAGCCTGCAGAATACGATTTTTCTAAACTGCCTATGCTCTCATTTCTTTTTTTTTTGATCAATCGCCCGCTTTTTGATGCCCGCTATTACCGCAGGCATGCCCCGGATCTTGGCCGCTACCGTTTTGTGCCCCTCTTGCACTACCTCAAGGCCGGCTGGCGCGAGGGCCGCAGCCCGCATGCCCTTTTCGATAATGACTGGTACCTGAAAAAGTACCTGCAGGATAGGCCGCAAAATCCGCTGCTCCACTATATAGGGCGGGGCCGGCGCCAGGGTTGTGACCCGCATCCGCTCTTCAGCACCCGTTTTTTTCTCAAACACTACGCTCACTTACTGCGGCCGGGGCAAAGCCCCCTGGCCTGTTATGTTAAAAAATGGCAGCAGACGCCCTTGATGCACACCCGTTTTGCGAGGGACTGCCTGAGCGAAGACGCCGTGCAGGCGGTGCAGGGCGAGGAGAGCAGCCCGCTTGCCTTTTACCTCGATCACCCCGGAAACGAGGTCTTTCAGCCCTTTCCCCTCTTTGACCTCGACTACTATAGAAAGAGCAACCCCACGGCCGCACGCAACTGGCCGCTTCTTCTCAAGCACTATATCCACTATGGTGCAGACGAGGGCTGCCGCCCGCATCCTCTCTTTGACCCGGGCTACTACCGGGGGGCCTATCTGAATGCAGGGTCTTCTCCTTTGCAGGCCTTTTTCCACTATGCGGAAGAGGGGGAAGCCAAGGGCCTGCGGCCCAATGCCCTCTTTGATCCCGGTTATTACTGGGCGCAACTGAGTGCGGAAGAGCAGGAAGGTGCGGCTGGGGCACTTGTGCACTATGCACGCCAGGGCATACAACAGGGCCTCTATCCCTGCCGGGAAGTGGCCGAGCTGGCCCGCAAGCCCTGTATCAGCATCCTCACTCCGGTGTTCAATACCGAAGCCGACCAGCTCTGGCGCTGTGTACACTCGGTTTTGCTGCAGCCCTATCCGCACTGGCAGCTCTGTTTGGTGGATGACGGCAGCACGGCTTCCCATATCAAACCCCTGCTGCAATCCTATGCCCGGCTTGATAGCCGCATCCGGGTAGATTTTCTGCCAAAAAACAGCGGCATTGCCACAGCAACAAACCGGGCGGCAGAACTGGCCGGCGGCGACTACCTCGCCTTTCTCGATCATGATGATGAGCTCGCCCCTGATGCCCTCTACCAGGTGGCCCTGGCCATCAATGAAGAGGATGCGGATCTGTGCTACAGTGATGAGAGCTTGGTCAATCTGGAGAGCAGGCATCTGGACACCCTGTATAAATGCAGGCTGAACCGGGAACTGCTCCTGAGCCACAATCACCTCATGCACTTTTTTGTGGTGCGACGGGAACTCTTCGACGTAGTGGGCGGGCTTGATCCGGCCTGCGACGGGGCCCAGGACTATGACCTGGCCCTGAAGCTGACTGAGATCTGCAAGAAGGTCTGCCACATCCCGCGCGTACTCTACCACTGGCGCGCCCATGCCACCTCGTCGAGCATCCACCACGAGCAGAAGCACTATGCCGATGAGGCAGGCCGTCTGGCCCTGCAGGCAGCCTTGGCGCGCCGGCATTTGGATGCCGAGGCCCAGACGACCGAACTGCGTTTTTTTTACCGAGCCAGACGTAAGCTGCCGAAGGAAGGCCTTGTTTCGGTGTGTATGGATTGGGCCCCGCCCGAAGCGGCCAAGGCCCGCCGGCGCAGCGAATTGGAGGCATCCTGGAAGGAGCTGGAATGGCTGGATGGAGCTGCGAGCGCAGATAGTACGCTAGCACTACAGGCACTGCCCCTGCATCTGCAGCGCAATCAGGCCGCCGCAGCGGCGCGCGGCGCCTATCTCTTCTTTCTTGGCGAAGGGGTAGATTCGTTGCGGGCAGAGAGCCTGCCTGCCCTGTTGGAATACGGGCTTGATCCGGCCATTGCCATGGCAGGCGGCTGGCTGGAGCAGCCGGAGAGCGAGCATCAGCACCGGGGTTCCCTGCCGGATCCGACCAACCCGTCCCCCTTCTACTATGCCGCCTTTCTGCGTGACGCATCAGTGCAGCACAACCGCTTCCACTGCGCCCAGTATGCCTGGGCCGTGGCCGAACAGTTCTGTCTGATCAGGCGCGAGCTTTTTTTGAGTTGCGGCGGCTATGATCCCGCCTTTCACACCCTGGCCTTTGCCCACCTGGATCTCTCGTTTCGCTTGCAGGGGCAGGAGCTGAGCCTCGTGTATACACCCCATGCAGTGGCCTGCATCGGTCAGGCCTTTGCACCAGGCTCCGGCCAGGTGCAGGCGGCGGAGCAAGACCGGCAACTTTTCCAGGGGCGTTGGCACGAAAAGCTCTCTTTGGGCGATCCCTGGTATAATACCGCCATGCTCGTGGATCATGGCCTTGATCCGGCGCGTTTCAGAGATTGGTTGCTGGATTGAAGCTGCCCGATTTTAGGAGCTTATACGAGATATTATAGACACGGTTACTCTAAGACTTGAAAAACATGCCTATCCGTTCTCCCTTCGCCTGTCTTGTGCTGGCTACTCTGCTGGCATTGCCCCTGGCCGTCTTGGAATCGGTATACCGGGACGAACACTTTGTTCACTGCCAGGTTCTGGTGGAGGCAGACACTGTCTTTTCGCTCTATACCAATAGCGGAATCAAGACCGGAACGGGCTATAGCGAAAACAAGGTGGTTCGCGGCGCACTTCTTGCTTCTCCGCTTTGGCAGTCGATAAAATTCAGGCTCAAGGACGTCCTGTTCAAGGATCTCAGGCTGGATTTTGATACTCGCAGCAGAGTACTCTCTATCCGCAGTTGCGTGTTGCAGGATGAATATGGCCTTGATGCCAAGCAGAGCCGGGCCATGGCCATAGATCCCCTGCACCAGGTGGAGTTTACGGCAGCAGAATCGGGCACCTTCACCAAGATACAGGCCCATGGAGAAGATCCGCAGCTCAGGCTCTCCCTGAACTTGCTGCACCTGTATGCGCAGAATATCCAGCCCGGCTTTTTTTTTACCGCTATTCTGCTCTGGTATCCCTTCTCCTACCTGATGCTCATGGGGGTGGCGCGTCTTACCCATCTTGCACGGCTGAGGCGGGCAGCGCAGCCTAGAGGGCGAAAGCAAGCCTCAAAGCTGCACGGATGGCTTCTGGCGGCCAGCGCGCTCATCTGGGCATTGGCCCCTTTGGCCTACTGGGCTGCGACAGCGCGTTATAAAGTACTGAATACACCCGAGTGTGCAGCGGCTGTGCCGGTGCCGACCGAGTTTCAGGGCCGGGAGCTTGTGCTCAAACGGCCGGACGGACTGGAGATTGCCGGCCGCCTCTATCAGAACGAGGAGCAGGTTCCCGTGCGGGGCAATATTCTTCTGCTGCACGGTAACTACCCCCAGGGGCAGATGTTTCCCCTGTACCCGCTTCTGGCGGAGTCCCTAGCGGAACGGGGCTTCAGAGTCCTGAGCATTGATTTTGCAGGTTTTGGCCGGTCAGCCGACCCCTTTGCCTCTGAAGCGTTTTTTCGCTCAGACCTTGACAGTGAAACACAGCAAGCCATCACCTATCTTAAAAGCCTGGCCAAGGAGGGCGCCAAGCTCTCCATTATCGGTCATTCCATGGGTGCCAACCCGGCCCTGCGGGTAGGGCTTGATCACCCCGCGGTCGACGCCCTGATTCTGATTGGGCCGCCGCGGCGGGTGGCTGACCGTTTTCACCACCGGGGCGATCTGGCCTTTTTCTGGAATTGGGCACTGGGTATCGGTAAGTCCCAGTACGGCAGGGAACAGTTTCCCTCCTGGTACACGCAGGAAAAGTGGCAGGCATATTTTCTTGAGCACGACATGGTGCATTTGCTGCCCCGGTTGCGGGCCTGGGGCCATAAACCGCTCTATTTGCTGGACGGCGGCGGAGAACCGGCAGAGGATCTTGCTTTTTTGCGCGGCTATGCCGGCCAGGTGAGTGCCCCCTGCACCTACCTCACGCTGACAGGGGCTGACCACAATGTCAATGTCCTGGCCTTTCAAAAGACCCCCATATACGATCCTCCTGCTTTAGAGCAGGCGCTTGATGTCCTTGAAACGTGGTGCGAAAAAGAAGAAGGGCCGGGAGATCCGGCCTGGTCTTGGGCGCAGAATGGACTGCGCATGCTCTTTCCCTTCCGCTAGGATGCTCTCGGATATTTTTTGCAGATGGCAGGCATGGGAAAGGCTGGAACCAGACAGACTTAGTCCGTCCCGGCTTTTGCTAAGATGAAATAACGAGTATAGTTCAGAGAAATCGAGATAAACGGCGCTTGGTTGAGTTTGTATTTTTGTGTACAGCCTGTTGATAACCTGTGTATTGAAAAATATCCCATCGTTCTCACGCAGCTTCTGGCCCTCTTCCTGCTGCCGTCAAAAAATCAGGGGCTTAAGGGGTTCTGTATAAAAAAATGACGTACTTACAATGTGATGTCAGTTTGGGCGTAAGTTTTTGTTTTCTGCGTTCAAATTGCGTTAGGCCGCTTTTGCTTCTGCCTCCTTCCTCTGCTATAGCAGCCCATACCGTGTGTGGCGGGAGCCTTTTATACGCTCTTGCAATTATTCCCTGAAATACCATTTAGATAGAACTTCCATGCTGTGGGATGCCGTTCAAACTGCCATTGCCTCTGTTTTGCCGGCCAGTGAATATGAGCTGTGGATCAAACCCATTACCTGTACGCAGGAACACGGCAAGGGGATGATCCTTGCCGGGCCGGATCGCTTTTTTTGCGCCTGGGTGGAAGAGCGTTATATGGATTTGATCCGACAAAAATGCCTGGAGGCGGGCCTGAGCGGTGTTATTCGCTTTCAGGTTAACTCCGCCCTGCCGGAGCAGGGCCCTGTCGTACATTCCCGCTCGGGCTCCGACCGCCAGTTGCGGCTGCCGGGTGTACCTCAGGGTGCCCTGCAACTGCGTTCCCTGCACCCTGCCTTCACCTTTGACCAGTTTATGGTGGGTGAATCGAATATCCTGGCCCAATCCGCCTGCAAGGCCCTGGCCGGCAATGACTACAGCTTTGGCCGCTGTCTCTTTATGGACAGCTCCACCGGGCTTGGCAAAAGCCACCTGACCCAGGCCGTGGTGCACCAGGTGCTCAGGAACGCGCCTGCTACCCGCTTGCGCTATCTGACTGCGCAGCAGTTCAGCGCTGAGATGGTCAAGGGGCTGCGCAACAAGAGCATGGACCAATTTTCCAACAAGTACGTCAACGACTGCGACATGCTCCTTTTGGAGGATGTCCACACCCTCACCGGCCGGGCCAAGACCCAGGAAGAACTCAACATAGTGCTTGACTATCTTCTCAAAAGCGGCCGCCGCGTCATCCTGACCTCAGCCCTGCCCGCCGACAAGATCGAGGGGCTTGACACCGATTTCAGAAGCCGCATGGCCTCGGGCCTGCTTGCCAGCATCCAGGCGCCGGGCTTTGAAACCAGGGAGCGCATCATCCGCCACAAGATGGCAGCCCAGGACATGCTCGTGGACGACGATGTCATCTCCTACATGGCCGAGACGCTTCAGGGCGATATTCGGCGCATGGAAAGCGCGGTCATGAGTGTTACGGCCAGGGCCCGTCTTTTGAAGATGCCGCCGGATCTGGCCATGGTGCAGGAGATTGTCGGCGGTTTTGTCGACCTAGCACCCAAGGGTCCAAGTGCTGCGGCGATTTGCGACTATATCAGCGTCTGTTTCAAGGTGAGCCGGGAGGAACTGCGCTCCCGCTCCCGCAAGCGCGGCATTGTCTTTCCCCGGCAGGTGGCCATGTATCTCACCCGTAAGTTCACCGCCCATTCCTTAAGTGAAATCGGCGGTATGTACAACCGCGACCATTCCACCGTATTGCACTCCATCAAGACCATCACCCAGCAGATGCTGCAGAAGACCTCGGTGCGCGAGCAGGTTGAACAACTGGTGCGCACCCTGGAGAAAAGGCGCTAGCACGCAGTAGCGCTCGTTGCCGGCCCCTGTGATTGCGCGGGCTGGCCGGGGAACAGCTTGACAAGCCGGCGATTATCCGCCATATTTATAGCCTTTTCGTGCTGGAATTGTTCGCCTTTCCCCTTCTCCCTCGTCTGGAGCCATGCCGCATATTTTTGTCGATGGCCATGTCCATATCCATCCCGGTTTTCGTCTAGAAGTTCTGCTTGCCTCTGCGCTCGGCAATTTTCAGGCCCTGGCGCAGGAGATCAACGCCGGCCAGAGCGCAGGTTTTCTCCTGCTGAGCGAATCTGCCGGGGCAGAGGTCTTTTCAAGCCTCAAGGTAAGGCTTAAGGCCGGCCGGCCCGTCACTGTGCCCGGTTTTCAGCTTGAAGAGAGCCGGGAGCCCGAAACCTTGCTTGTGCGGAACGATTCCGGGCAGGAACTCTACCTGGTTGCCGGCCGGCAGATCGTGACCGCAGAACGGCTTGAGGTGCTGGCGCTTGGCTACGGCGCTTCTTTTCCGGATGGCAGACCCATCGAAGAGGTGCTCAGCCACCTGGCAGCCCCCGCTTCATCAACTGAACCTGCCGAGCGTTCAGCCTGTCGCCCCCTCGCCGTTTTACCTTGGGGCGCGGGTAAATGGCTCGGCAAAAGAGGAAAGAAGGTGGAACAACTCGTTGCGGAGGCCCCAGCACACTCCATCTTTCTTGGCGACAACGCCAACCGGCCCTTTTTTTGGCCCTTGCCGGCACTCTTCAAACAGGCCCAAGGGCGCGGCATCCGCAATCTCCCGGGCAGTGATCCTCTGCCCTTTCCCGCCCAGGAAAAAAAGGTGGGCAGCTTTGGCCTGCGCCTTGCCGGAGCGATTGAGCGAGAAGCGCCCTTTTCCTCGCTGGCCGCCCTCCTGCTCGACCCGGCAACTTCCCTTGCGCCCTACGGTCGCTGTGAACAGGCGTATCCGTTTTTCAAGCACCAGATCAGCATGCAACTGCATAAAAAATCTTCACCCACTGCCTGAAATTCCGCATGAAATATCTCGTTATCGCGCCTCAGCCTTTTTTCTCGCCCCGGGGCACGCCCTTTAGCGTCTACTACCGCACCCTGATCAGCGCTGAGCTGGGGGCTGATATTGATTTTCTCACCTATGGGCAGGGAGAGGATGTTGATATCCCTGGGGTGCGTTTTTTTCGTACTCCCGCGCTGGCCTTTCTGGGCCCGGTCAAGATCGGCCCCTCCCTGAAAAAGCTGGTGCATGATTTCTTTATCTTTTTCCGGATGCTTGGTCTGCTTGTGCGCAATCGCTATGATGTTGTCCATGCGCATGAGGAAGCGGTATTCATGGCCCTTCTGCTCAAACCCTTTTTTCGCTACAAACTGCTCTACGACATGCACTCCAGCCTGCCCCAGCAGTTGAGCAATTTTAACTTCAGCACCAACAAAGCCCTGCTGGCCATCTTTGAATGGCTGGAAAACCGCAGTCTGGCCCGCAGTGACGCCATCATTACCATCTGTCCGGATCTCTACCATTACGTAAATAAAATCCTGCCCGGCAACAGCCGCAACTTCCTCATTGAAAACTCCATTCTTGAGCCGGTGCGCCTGAAAAACAGCCAGGGCTGCGCCGATTCCGCAGAGGAGGCTCCGGATGTGCCCGCGCAGTTTCCGCACCGCATTGTCTATGCCGGCACCCTTGAGGCCTACCAGGGCATCGATATCCTGATCAATGCCATGGCGCTGGTGGTAAGAGAACGTAAAGACGTGCTCTTAGTCATAGTGGGCGGCACTGAGGAACAGGTGCAGCGCTACCGCAGCCAGGCAGAAAAACTGGGCATCGCGGACCAGGTGCTCTTTACCGGTCGGGTGGCGCAGCAGCTTGCCCGAGCCTGGAGCAGGCAGGCGACCGTGCTGGTTTCACCGCGCAGCAGCGGCACCAATACCCCGCTGAAGATCTACGAACAGCTGGCCGGCGGTATCCCTCTGGTGGCCACGGCCATCTATTCGCATACCCAGGTTTTAACGGAGGAAGTTGCCTTTCTGGTGGAGCCCAAGGTTCAGGATATGGCCCAGGGTCTGCTTGCAGCCCTTGGCGAGAGCGCGCTTGCCGCCGAAAAAGCGGGCAGGGCGCAGGAACTGTACAATCGGGAGTACGCTCGGCCCATCTATGTGCAGAAGCTGAAACGGGTTTTGGAGAGTCTGGTTTGATGTGCGGTATTGCTGGTCTGGTTGATTTCAGCGGAGAGAGTCTGCCTGAAAACCATGCCGCCATGGAGCGCATGGTACAAACCCTGGTGCACCGGGGCCCTGATTCCGCCGGTATGGGGAGCTGTCATGGTGTCAGCATGGGCATGCGCCGTCTGGCGATTATTGATCTGGCCGGCGGTGATCAGCCCATCTACAACGAAGACCGCAGCATCTGGACCGTGTTCAACGGGGAGATCTACAACTTCCCCGAGCTGAAAAAGGAGCTGCAGGGTTACGGCCACCGCTTCAGCACCCACACGGATACGGAAATTATCGTGCATGCCTATGAGCAGTGGGGCCGTGATTTCCCGAGCCGCCTTAACGGCATGTTTGCCATTGCCCTGCACGACTCTAAAAAAAGACTTTTTGCCCTGGTGCGCGATCACCTGGGCATCAAGCCCCTTTACTATGCCCGAACGGCAAGCCACCTTGTCTTCGGCTCGGAAATAAAGGCCCTTTTGGCAAGCGGCCTGATCGAGCGCAGCATTGACTTGCCCGCCCTGGCCGATTTTCTTTCCTGGGAATATACGCCCGGCGCGGCAACGCTCTTTGCCGGCATCAGAAAACTGTTGCCGAGCCAGATGCTCTGGCTTGAGCCGGATAATCCCGAGCCGGTCTTGCAGCAGTACTGGGATATCCCCACGCCAGACGGGCAAGCCCTGCAATCCGCTTCGGCCTGGCAGGAAGAGATTTTGGCCCAGGTACGCCGGTCCACCAGGATGCAGATGATAAGCGACGTGCCCTTGGGGGCCTTTCTTTCCGGCGGGGTGGATTCATCCTTGCTCGTTGCCTGCATGGGCCGGGCCGGGGTGCAGACCTTCAGCATCGGTTTTGATGATCCCAGCTACAACGAGCTTGGTTGGGCCCGGCGGGTGGCGGACCACCTTGGGGTCGACCACCGTGATGAAATCATCCGGCCGGATGTGGTGGAACTCTTTGGCCGGCTCATGCATTTTCTGGATGACCCGATCGGCGATTTTTCCATCTTCCCCACCTATCTCGTGTCGCGTCTGGCCCGTAGGCATGTGACCGTGGCCCTGAGCGGCGATGGCGGCGACGAGCTTTTTGCAGGCTACGAAACCTATCTGGCCCAGGAAAAAAGCCGCTTCTACCAGCGCCTGCCGGCCTGGATGAGGCGGCAGCTGTTGCCGGCTATGGCAGAACGCCTGCGCCCTGGTGCCAGGAAAAAGGGGCTTGTCAACAAGGCCAAGCGCTTTATTGAAGGAGCTGCTTTGGATCCCGGCCTGGCCCATGCCCGCTGGCGGCTTTTTGTCACGGAAGAACTCCGCAGTCTCCTCTTCACGCCAGAGGCCCGGGCCCAGATCACGAAGCCTGTGGGCAGGCATATTGAGCGCCTCTTTGCCCAGGCAGGCCGAACCGGCAAAATCGGTCAAAGGTCTGCGCTTGATCAGGGTCTGTATGTGGATGTGCGCAGCTATCTCTCCGACAACATCCTCACCAAGGTGGATCGCATGTCCATGGCGGTGAGCCTGGAGACTAGGGTGCCCTATCTGGATAAGGATCTGGTGGAACTGGCCTTCCGGGTTCCTGCCGCCTTGAAGCTCAAGGGCAATACCACCAAGTCTATCCTCAAGGAGGTGGCGACCACGCTCGTGCCCAGGGAATGTGTCTACCGGCCCAAGGAGGGTTTCTCCATTCCCATCAAGCATTGGCTGAACAGCGAATTCAAGCCCCTAGTCGAAGACTTGCTCGATGAACAGACCATCCGCCGGCAGGGGCTCTTCAACCCGAACATGATCGCCCGTCTGAAGGATGAACACCGCCGGGGCACGCATAACCACAGCCACATCCTCTGGTCCCTGATCGTGTTTCACGATTGGCAACGGCGCTGGCTCACATAGACCGATAGAACCCATACCGGCCCATATCATCCCATATCACTCAAGACCGCTTTAGACCCTACCACCACACTATGACCGTAATCACCCGCGATCCCAGGCGAGCCGCAGAACAGCAATACGACCTCATCATCATCGGGGGCGGGGTGTACGGCATTGCCCTGGCCATGGAGGCCGCAAAGCTTGGCTTAAGCCCCCTTCTACTTGAGCAAAAAGACTTTGGCTGGGCCACCACCTACAACCACCTGCGCACCGTGCACGGCGGCCTGCGCTATCTGCAGAACCTGGATTTGCCCCGTTTTTTTGAGTCGGTCCAGGAAAGGCACTGGTTTTTGCGGAACTTTCCCGGCCTGGTGCGGCCGCTGCCCTGCCTAATGCCGCTCTACGGCCAGGGCGTGTACCGGCCACCTGTATTCAGAGCTGCCTTGGCCTTGAACGATCTGCTTTCCCGACGGCGCAATCAGGGGGTGACGGCCGGGCAGGAATTGCCTGCAGGCAAGATACTTGATCCGGCCGCAGTGGTTGCGCTCTTTCCGAATGTGGATCAGGCAGGCCTGCAGGGCGGCGCTCTCTGGTACGATGCAGCCATGCCTTCCTCCCAATTGCTCATCATGGCCATGCTCAGGCGGGCCTGCACAGACGGAGCCACAGCCCTGAACTACATGAAGGCGGAAGAGGTGCTGCTGGAAGAGGGGCGCATATCTGCTGTGCGTTGCCGGGATAGCGACAGCGGGGAAGAGTTCATCTTCAAAAGTCCCCATCTGATCAATGCCGCCGGGCCGTCCTGCCGCGAACTGGCCGCCACCTTTGCAGACGATGATCCCAACCTGTTCAAATACTCCCTTGCCTGGAACGTCCTGCTCGACCGGCCGGCCCTGTCGCGCGCTTCCCTGGCCATCAGGGCCAAGCGGCCCAACTGCCCGATGTATTTTGTGCACGGCTTCAACGGCCGGATCATGGGAGGCACGGTGCACTCAGCCTGGCCGGGCAATACCAGGCCGGAACCCACTGAAGAGGCCATTGCCGCCTATCTAGAGGATCTGAATCTGGCGGTTCCGGGCCTGAACCTGCAGCGTGAGGAGGTCGTGCATGTCTATGCCGGCCTTTTGCCCGCGAGGGAGGAAGGTTCGTCTCGCCTGGCGGTACGGGAGATAATCAAGGATCACGGTGCCCAGGGCGGGCCGAAGGGGGCCTACAGCGTATCCGGGGTGAAGTTCACCACAGCGCGGCTGGTGGCAGAAAAGACAGTGCAACACATCTTCCCGGAACAGTTCGCCCGTGGCCGCAAGCGAGGGGAACCACCGTCGCAGTTTGCCGAGGCGTCTGAAGTGCCTGGATATGTGCCCGAGGGTTGGCAGGCACAAACAGAGGGTATTGCCGAAGACAGCACCTGGCAGGAACTGCAGGCAATCATCCGCAGCCAGGCGGTACTCCATCTGGATGATCTGGTGCTCAGGCGCAGCACCTTGGGCGATGATCCGCGCCGTGCTTTGCGCCTGGCCCCGCAACTGGCCCGTCTCTTTCCTTGGGATGAAAAGCGGCAGGAGGAGGAAGTGCAGCGCCTGCAGGAATGCTTCCCCTGGTGTCGGTAGAGTTGGGGCGTATTATTTGGATTTGCGAGCTTCTTGAGAGGGCTGCCGGGCCAAGGGCTATGTGATCGAGCAGTCTTCTTAATTTTGGCGCGTTCTGCGCCGGATATGGTACAAGAAAGAGCATCACATTCTTGCTGCCGTCATGTTTTGGCTGCGCTAAGGTGGACTTCGGCTCTGAAGGTCTGCTGATGTGCGGAGAGGAGGATCAGGTGGGGAAAATTTTGGTTACAGGTGCAACCGGCTTTACCGGAGGCAATATTTGCAAGCGCCTCATTGCAAGCGGCGAAGAAGTTGTGGCCTTTGTCCGCCAAAGCCCACGGGTTGCCCCCTTGCAGGCCATGGGGGTGGAGTGCCGCTTTGTCGACATCAAGGATGCGGATGCCGTTAACCGGCACTTTGAAGGCATAGACCGAGTCTACCATATCGCTGCCGCCTACCGCACCGAACACGTTGATACCGGAGAATTTTTTCAGGTCAATGTCGAAGCCGCCCGCAACCTACTCAATGCGGCCAAAAATGCCGGGGTGCAGCGTTTTGTCCACTCCTCCACCGTGGGCGTGCAGGGAGAAATCACTGAGCCGCCCGCGGCTGAAGATTACCGCTTTGAGCCCGGCGATCACTACCAGGAGTCCAAAAAGGAAGGGGAACTGCTCGCCCTGCGCTTCTGTGCAGAGGGGCTGCCGGTATCGGTGGTGCGGCCGGTAGGTATCTACGGGCCGGGCGATACCCGATTTTTGAAACTGTTCCGGCCCATCAGCAAAAAAATGTTTGTCATGATCGGTTCAGGGGAATCCCTCTACCACATGACCTATATCGATGATCTGGTTGATGGCTTTATCCTGGCCGGTACTAGGCCGGAAGCAGTGGGCGAGGTCTTCACCATTGGTGGCGAGCGCTACACTACTCTGCGGGAATTGGTCGATACCATTGCAGAGGTTCTGGGCAAGCCACGGCCCTTTCTCCGCGTTCCCTTCAAACCGGTCTATGCGGCCTCGGTGCTCTGCGATGCCGTCTGTCGACCGCTCGGCATCAGCCCGCCCCTGTATCCGCGTCGGGTGGAATTTTTTTCCAAAAGCCGGGCCTTCAGCATTGAAAAGGCGCGGCGTATGCTGGGCTATGCACCCAAGGTGGGGCTGCGTGAAGGGCTGGCCCGCACGGCCGCATGGTACCGGGAGGAAGGGTTGATTGGCCGCTGATCTGTTGGATTCTGTAAAAAAGAGCCCTGCGCTCTGTGTCATTATGCGTCTATGAAAGAGGAGAGAACAGTCCCCAAACAGCCCCTGGCCGAGCAGTTGCACGACAGCAGCACCTCTCTTCTGCGCAGGTACTGCTTGAAGACCTTGGGCAGTACCTCATTGCTGCGGCTTGTGGCCTACGAGACGGCCATGCTGCTCTTTGCAAATATCCCAGGAAGCGCGGGCTATCTCTTGCGCAAGGTTTTTTACGGCAAGCTCTTTGCCCAAGCAGGCAGAGGTGTAATCCTGGGCAGAGGCATAACTCTGCGGCATCCGGGCAAGATGCGTTTCGGCAGCCGGGTGGCCATTGATGATTATGTGATGCTCGATGCAAGCGGTACTGGGGAGGAGGGGCTGACTATCGGGGATGATGTCATCATTTCAAGAAACTGCGTTATTCAAGGAAAAACCGGGCCGGTTTCTATCGGCAGACGGGCGGATATCGGCTGTAATGTGGTGCTTTCCTCGGTCTCGGGTTTGAAGGTCGGGGAGGCGGTACTCATCGCGGGCAATTGCTATCTTGGTGGAGGCAGGTATTTTTTAGACCGGATTGACCAGCCGGTCATGGATCAGGGTGGTTTTACCCGGGGCCCCTTAAGTATTGGCGACGGCACTTGGCTGGGGGCCGGGGTGATTGTGCTTGATGGAGTGAGCATTGGAAAAGGCTGTGTGGTGGGGGCAGGCTCAGTGGTAACCAGGGATCTGCCGGATTATTCGATTGCTGTTGGTCTGCCCGCGAAGGTAGTACAAGTAAGAAAAGGGGTGCCGTCTGTGTAGCAGATTCATGCCGCAGCGGTATCAAGGTGTGTGCCGGCCCCAGGAACGCAGAGCTGCCCTGCCTAAAAATTTTTGCAGGCAAGGAGCAGGATTTTTACAAACGCTTCCTGTATGCAAACTGTTTTTTAGGTCGGTACATCTTGCTGCACTTGACTTGGAGGGGTTCAAAATGTCATTTTTAGGCGGCTATATCTTTAGAAATTTTGTCAAAGAGAAGATTGCACAACTCTATGCAACTTTTGAATATGCGGCAAACCATCCCTATGCCGTTTTGAATAAAAAGGCCCGCGACGCAAGCGTTGTTTTTATAGAAGCGACCTGCCCCAGGGCCGTTGCTGTCCGCTCTCCGCGCAGATTGATGGATGTGGCCTTGACCAGGGTAAGCCTGGATGGCCTGTTTCTGGAATTTGGTGTATTTAAAGGGGCATCTATCCGGTATATCGCTAAAAAAAATCCAAATAGGGAAGTGCATGGCTTTGATTCTTTTCAAGGTCTGCCGGAACAGTGGGCCCATAACCCGGTGGGTACCTTCACAACCCATGGTAAACTGCCCAAAGTCCCGACGAACGTGCAGCTTTGGCAAGGATATTTTGAGGATTCTTTGCCTCAGTGGACGAAAAACCACGACAGAACCATTGCCTTTCTGCATATAGATTGCGATTTGCGCTCATCGACCAAGACGATACTGGATCACCTTGCGAAAAATATACGGCACGGTACAGTGATCGTCTTTGACGACTATTTTAATTTCCCGGGATGGCAGGATGACGGCCATGCGGTGTTAACGGAATTTCTTGAGAAGAACCAGTTTTCGGCTGAATATATTGGTTATGGCTTTAAGGAATTAGCTATAATTATACGGCCCTTGCTTTCTGACGAACACTCTAATTAAAGATTGCTGAAACGTGTATAAGCCCACCCCTTGTTCGATGCACGCTATGGACTTGTATGGGTTTGAACGGCAGCATGCAAATATTTGATCTGTTCTTTGCGGTTCAGGAATGAAGAAGAAATGAGAGCGAAATTAAAGCATGTTGCCATACTCTGCGCAACCTTGTCCTGTTTTGTGGTTCTGAAGTACGCAACCAATGTTCTGGTGCTGTCCAGCTTCTTTTATGTAACGATTGACGCTGAAATGGACCATGATGACAAGGTCGAGGTCTTTGGTTCACCAAACTTAAAATATCATAGCTTTGAATTGCAGGGGGCCGAGCACTATACGGCAAATTTCAGGGAAGAAAAAAAAATTCAGACCAACAATAGGATAGCTCGTCAATTCCGGCTGGATCTCGGTGAAAAACCGGGCATGGTTCGTCTGCACAAAGTAACCTTTTTTAGTTATTTTGGAGACTCGATTGAGTACACAGGCCCTGAAATTTTAAAGAATTTTGTTACGAATGAGTATATTACTTCAGCACAAGTGGAGGGAAGTTCCCTGCTCTTACAGGTAGATGGCTACGACCAGTACATCACCCATACAGGGCCTCTGCAAGTCGGTAATTTTTTTATCGGCTGGATCATGCCGCTGGTGCATGCCTTTATCTTCTACCTTTTTCTCACCAAGTTTAAGTTTCGTAACTTTCCGGCATTTACAGATATCACCCGCAAAGTCTCTTCCAGCGGCACCAACTATGGCGCTTTAGACGGTATGCGGGGGCTGGCCGCCCTGACCGTGCTCGGCGAGCATTCCGGCGTTTTCAAGGGCACCGGTTGGCTCGGTATTCTCTGGTTTTTTACCTTGAGCGGCTTTTTACTGAGCCTGCCCTTTGTCCAAGACCCCAAGCGGATTCTTTCCTACAACTACATGTCCAACTATATGGCTCGCCGTCTCAAACGGGTGATGCCCATGTTTTATGTAATGATTACGATGCTGTTCCTCTTCAGGGGCAGGATCGTCGAGGCCTTCAGACATTACTACTTTGTCCAGGCAGACGGTGTGTTGTGGACGGTACCCCAGGAACTGTTCTTCTATTTCTGGTTACCCTTTATCATGCTGGCGATTTATTTCTTTTTTGCGGGAAAAAAGATCCCGGCCATACTGTTTTTGTTGTCTCTGATGGCCGTATCCTTCCTCTATCTGACCAATGAGGTCATTTCATTGTATGGACAAGGCGTGAAGGGAGCGCCCCGAATCGGCGCCTTTCTCTGCGGTTCCATGTTTGCCTATATTACCGTTCTGGTGCTTGCCGCCATAAAGAAAAACGGCTCCATTTTTGTTGCTCCTTCTGTTTTTTCTACTGCCGGCTTGTTGCTGTACTTCCTGCTGATCATGCTGGCAGCAAATGATCTGCTTGCGCCTTACGGTTTTAATCCCGCACAATTTCCCGGAATTTTCAGCTTTCTATCCGGCACCCTTATCCTCTTCGCGGTTTGTGCCGGTTCTTCCCGTTTTTCGGCCGTTGTCGGCTGTCTGCCTCTGCGCGCCATGGGGTTGGTGAGTTTCAGCTTTTATCTGCTCCACCCTCTGGTGATTGATATTGTCAAATCAGTAAACAGGGTGTTGTTTAACCAGGTTCACTTGTCAGGATACGCCATGTTTGTGCTGGCAGGCATTCTGACCTATATTTTTGCAACCATTACCTATACCTATATTGAACGACCTTTTATCAGATGAAAGGTATGCTCTTCCATCCTGCATACCTTGCGGATTTTTTCGGGTAAAGACCGTTTGCCCCATATTTTTTTGTTCATCGAGGACGTCGTGGCTTCTGCTAAGGTTTCCGTTGTTATACCCGCCTACAATCATGAGCGCTTTATTGGGCCAGCAGTAGAAAGTGTGCTCGCACAGACCCATACTGATCTTGAACTGATCATCATTGATGATGGTTCAACTGACAGAACCGCTGAAGTTATCCACAGGTATCAGGATGAACGTATTCAGTATGTGTATCAGGAGAACCAGGACGCCTACAATGCCCTCAACCGGGGGCTGTCCCTGGTCAGCGGTGATTATGTCGCCATCCTCAATTCCGATGATATCTATACCATGGACCGCTTGCAGCGCCTGCTTGATGAACAGCGTGCTAGCAGGGCTCAGTGCCTGTTCAGCAGGGTGCAACTGATCAATGATGACGGCGAAGAACTGCGCGATCCGGCCCTGTGGTGGAATACCTGGTATGCAGATGCTGTTGGCCGCTACTTAGACAGTAATGATCTCTACACTGCCTTCTTGCAACGTAATGTTCTGGTCACCACCTCCAACTTTTTTTTGACCCGTGAGGCAATGCACAAGGTGGGTGGTTTTTCTCCATTGCGTTACCTCCATGATTATGACTATATTTTCAGGGTCTTACTCGCTTTTCCGGAGCAGGTGCGTTTCCTGCACGAGGAATCCTTGCTCTTCTATCGTATCCACGGCAGCAATACCATCAGCGAGGCAGCCATCACTGGGCGCGAACAAGACAAGGCCGTGATCCGGAAATATCTGCTTGCCCGCCTGCCCGAAAACGTGCAGAGCTTGGCCGCCGCAGGCATGGACCGGCTGGTGGAACTTGAACAGGAATTGATGCAGGAGCGTAGGCGCAGAGAAGGCATGGCATTACCGGGCATCCGCATACAGGCGAAAAATCTCCTGCGCAGCTGTGCCAAGCGCCTTCTGGGGCGGGCATAATAGCTAACGTATTTCAAATCTCTATCAAAGCCCTGTCTTTATCGGCCTCAGAGAATGCTCCTTGAAGTATCTGTTGCACGCCCTTGTCGTATTGTTTTCGTTTCATTGACCTATTTTTTGCTCTGGAACTCAGCAACAAGTAAGCAGCTCTTTCTGCAATCTATATACAATTCACAAGACGACCAGTAGTCTGCAGCACGGCCCATGAACCGGCAAACCTACTACACCCTTGACACCCTGCTCCGGGCCGCTGAATCTGCGGCCCGGCACTGTACGGTGGTCTCCTTTGATCTCTTCGACACCCTGCTGATCCGCCGCAGCCACGACCCGGATCTGCTGAAACCGGCCACCGCACGTTTTATCGCGGCCAAGCTGGAAGCTGCGGGTCGGACTGTCAACTGGGAACAGGTGCAGAATCTGCGTGACCAGGTCGAGCAGGAGCAGCGCCGCCAAACCAGCCTGCACTTTGAAGACCATGAGGCCCGCTACCCGGACTTCATGGCAGAACTCCTGCAGAGACTCTTTCCGGATACGGATACCACGGCCCTGTTGGCAGAGGTTACCCGCTATGAACTCGGCGTGGAACAGGCCATGCTGGTGCCCCGCGCAAAACTGGTGCAATGGCTGCGCAGCATGCGTGCGGCCGGGAAAAAAATTCTCGTTATCTCTGATGTCTATCTGCCCGCCGCCCATTTGCGGCAGCTGATCGAACATGCCGGTTTTCTTGACGCCGTTGACGGGGTTGTTTCTTCTGCCGATACCTTCTTCGCCAAGGCCTCGGGTAAGGCCTTCCCCTTAGTGCAGCAGGAGTACGGCCTTACTTACGACTCTTGGCTGCATATCGGCGACAATCCCCATTCCGATGGTCTGCGTCCGGCAGGGTTCGGCATCACGGCCCTGGTCCTGCGGGATGCCTCTGAAAAACACCGCAAGTCCGTTGAAAAGCGCTACTATAACTATTCGCTTGGCCAGCCTTTCTGGCGGGGCCGCTCTCTGCAGCAGTTGACCCTGCCCTTGGAGGCCGAAAATGTGGCGCGTCCGTTTATGTACCGCTACGGTTTTCTGGTGCTGGCTCCTCTTTTGGCCGCCTTTGTGCATGGTGTCATGGAGGAATGCCTGCGGAAAAAGATCAGACGGCTGTATTTTTTTTCCCGCGAAGGTTGGTTGCTTGAGCAGATCTGGCAGGTACTGGCACCGGTGCTGCACCCGGCCTCTGACCTGCCCGAAGTGTCGTATCTCTATGTCAGCCGCATGGCTCTTGCCGGAGCAAGTTGCGCCCACCAGGGCATGCAGCAGAGCAGTGCCGACATTGTCTTTCTTCCGGCCGGCAACCGGGATTTTCGCGATGTCTGCCGGGTCTTCAGCCTGGAGGCTCAGCCCTTTGAGCCGCATCTGGCGCGTTATGGACTCACGATTGAATCCGTTCTTGCCGGCTCGCATCACGGCTATGACCCGGATAACAGAAGGCGCTTCAACCTGCTTTTTAGCGATGCACCTTTTCAGGAGGAGGTCAAGGCGCAGACTGATCCATCCAATCGGGCTCTGCAGCGCTACCTGGAAGCGCAGGGCTTTTTTGCCCAGCCCCAGGTGGCCCTGGTGGATATCGGCTGGATGGGCACCATCCAGCGTTTTTTGTTTGACGCCGTCAAACATCGTGACGACACACCGCTCTGCCACGGCTATGTGCTGGCCGCCACCCGGGGCGTGAGCTATCCGGAAGGGCCCAAAAACACCCTGCGCGGGCTGCTGTATGACCGCGACCGCTTTGATCTGGCCGGATCCTCCGTCCTCTATGCCCGCGATCTCTTCGAGGAGGCCTGTCGTGCCCCCCATCCGACCTTGAACGGCTACAGGCTCACGGAAGAGGGCTATGAACTTGTCTTTCGTACCGCCGAAGACTCTACCGGTCAGGCGGAAAAGGAGCAGGATGCCTACTATGCCCCCCTGCAGCAGGGTATTCTTGAAGGAGTGCGGCGCTATGCCCCTGCCGCAGCCATGCTGGGCCTGGGTCTGAAGGATCTCAAACCCTGGCTGAATTATCTCATGGTCAGCCGTCTGGCCTTTCCCCGCACAGAGGAGGTGGCGGATATTCGCCATCGCCACCATCTGGACGACTTTCATGGCGAGCATAAGCCCACAAAAAAGCACAGCCGTGATCAACTGCATCTGTGGGACAGGAGCGAGGCGGCCCTGCGTTTTAACCCGCTGCTGCGCCTGAAATATTTTGTGCAGGGTATCCGGCACCGCCTGAAGGAGTAGTTATGCAGAAAAAGCCCATCACCACCAAAGGTTTTGATATGGAGGAGCGGGAAATTGTGCGGATTTTCCGTGCCTATGCGCTCAACCGCTTGCTGCCTTTGGGCTTTTTCGCGGGTTTTACCCGTTTCAGACAATTGGCGGTTTTGATGCTTATCCACGGCCTGGGCCGTTTCCTCTTTGTTTGGCTGATGCCGTACGAAGCGCGCCTGACTAGGCTCTATGCCGGGCTGAGGAACAGAATAAGGCCGCAATAGAGGCACTCACTGTCGACCTGGAGCCGGGGAACGGCACAGGGAGACTTCGGAGGCAGGCTCTTGCTGCGAAAACCAGAACAACGAGCAGGTATGCACCAGATATTGGCAATTCCAGAAAAAAAAATGCTGTTTTTGCGCCTGTTGCTCTTTGCATTTGCCTGCGCGCTGCTCTACCACATGCTGGCCGAACGCCAGGCCTCGGTGACCATGGAGGTGCACACCAGTGTGCCGGCAAAGTTCAAGATGTACTGGCTCACCAAGAATAGCGACAACTGGAGTGAAAATCAGGTTCGCCGGGTAATGCTGCGACCGGAAAATCCCTTTTACTTCTTCAAACTGACGGATTTAGCCAAAGTCACTGCTTTTCGTATTGATCCCAGTGAGGAACAGGCTCAGGTCACCATTCGCTCGATCACCATCAAACAGAACGGTTTTGCGCCTATTCAAATCCAAGGCGGGGAGGCCTTTTCCCGCCTCAAACTGGGCGAGGGGATCGAGTCGGTGCGCATCAGCGATGAAGGGCTGGTGATTATTCCGGCGAACAACGATCCCCAGCTCTTTTTTGACCTGCCCGCCTCCCTGCTCAAGGCATCTGTGCTCTGGAGCGGTGAAATCCTGCCGCTGGCCGCAGTCTTTCTGTTTGTCTTTTTTGCAGGCCTGGCGCTTGAACGTTTTGTTAGTGAACACAACAGTCTTATCCCTGTTTTTCTGGCCGTGGTGCTGGCGCTGATTGCGGTCATGGCAACGATCAGCAATTTTAACGCCCATCCGGATGAGATCGTACACGTACAGGCGGGCGATTACTATCAGCATCATCTGGTTCCGCCGCAGATCGGCGCAGATGCAATCAAAGATACCTATAGCACCTATGGCGTCTCCCGTTTGCATTCCGGAGAAATAGCCTATCTCTTCCTGGGGCAGTTCGCGCGCACCTTCCATGCCTTGGCGATACCGTCTTTCATGGCCCAGCGCTATTTCAATATCGCCTTGTGGTCGGTGCTCTTGCTGCTTGCCCTGAGGTACAGCGACTTCCGTCTTTTAATGGCGCCGGCCCTTCTTTCGCCCCAGGTGTGGTATGTATTCAGCTATGTCAATTCAGAGGCCTTTGCCTTTTTCATCATGATGCTTGCGGCCTACCAGGTAGCCGGCCCGCAGTCTGCCTGGAACAGGCTTTTGGCAACGGGCATCCAGGCAAGCAGCCCGCGTTGGCACACCTTTTTCTGGCTGGGACTGTTAGTGGCCCTGCTTCTGCTGCTGAAAAAGAATTTTTACTTTTTCTTCCTCTTTCTTGGCCTGTACTTTTTGTGGCGGCTCCTCTTTCGTCATACCAGGCTGAACCGGCAGAACTTTCACAGAATCGTGGTGGTGACCCTCATCGGCCTGAGCATCTTTGCGGGTGTGCGTGGAACCGAGGAGTACATCAACGGTTTTAAGAAAAGTGAGAAGCTGCTGGAGGCCAGGTATAAATTCGCCAGTGAATTGTGGAATCCGGGCACTCCAATGGAAAAACAGCATCTGCACCTGCAGATGCGGGAGCGCGGGGTCAGCCTGGAACGCTTCCTCACGGTGGATAAATGGGGCGCCAAGTCTTTTTTGAGCGCTGTTGGCATGTATGGATACACTTCGGTTGGCGCTCCATACACCTACTATGAGCTGTTCAAATATTTAGGCCTGGTTTTTCTGGTGGCTGTGACCGCCACCGTAGTGCTGCGAGGGGGTATAGAAGGTGCTTCCCTGTGGATGCTCACCGTGGCGAGCGCGGCAGGGTTGATTCTGGTGGCGCTCTACAATGCCTGGACAGTTGATTTTCAGCCGCAGGGCCGCTATTTTTTGCCCATTGTGGGTATGATGTCGGTCTTCTTTTTGCACAGTCAGCAGTATCTGCTCAGATCAATCGTACCCCTGCTCGGCATGGGCTTGTATCTCCTTTCCCTGTATAGTTTTCTTTTCGTGGGCCTGGCAGGTTTACTGAAGCCGTGGTGAGCAGGTGAGCCTGTCAGCAGCAGGCGGTGTAAAAAATAAGGGAGAGGTTGCTGTTTTTTTTTACGACTGGAAGCTGTATACTACAAAACAATTGAACAACGTTTTATGTAATAATGGTGCAGGATTGATACATGCAACTCTCGAACAATTTAAAACACTTGGCTGGTTGGGTGCTCCTTGCTGTCTTTTTTCTGTGTGTACCTGCCTGCGCAGGTGTGCCGCAAAAAGGGCAGGCTCTTGTAGCCGGCCGGGATATGGTTTGGTCGGCCTATGACGGCCTTCGGCGTGAGATATATTTCTCCAGCCAGGAGAAAGGCGGCCGCTGGGCGGAACCGCTACAACTGACCAATGGCAATGCAGACAATATCCTGCCCTGTGTCGTCACTACACCTGATGGAAAAAAGTACGTGGTATGGACGGCCATGGAGGGGGCGGATCTTGCAGTTCATTATGCGGCCTTTAATGGCACTGCATGGTCGGAAGCTCAAGCTGTCCCCGGCTTGCCGGAATTGAGCACCATGCCTTTTGTGGCCGTGGATGATGCCGGTGCCTTGTGGCTGGTCTTTGTCGGCAACGATGGTTCTCACCATGATGACATCTACTGCATCCAACTGCAGAAAGACAGTTGGGGTAAAGTCTTGCGGGTCAATGCCGAAAACGATGTCCCGGATGTCAATCCCTTTATTGAGATTGATCAGGATGGGGTTGTCTTGGTTACCTGGGAAGGTTTTCGCGGCAATGGCTACACCTTGTTAACGGCCCGGTGGCTGGGTGACAGATGGTCTGAAGAACAGGCACTAAGGCCGGAAGAGGTGGAGCAGTTGCAGCAGGAGCGCCGGCAGGCGGAAGAGGAACCCCTGCCCGAGTTTGTAGAAGATCGCAGTATGCTGTTTATTCGCAGCAACAATGAGTAGCATCCCGGCTTGAGAGTTTCTTTCATTTCCCTCTAACAACGTCGTAATTATGGCTAGCATGAAAAAACTTGTGGTGGTGTGCTTGGCGGCCCTGACCGCCTTGGTCATGGTCAAACCGGCCCACGCGGATGTTATCGTCTGTTTCGGCGATTCGATCACCTTGGGAGTGGGTGCTCATGGTTACCCAACTTTTCTCCAGGGGATGGTCAGCGGACATACGGTGGTGAACGCGGGTGTTCGAGGCGAGGTCACCAACAGTGGAGCCGCGCGCTTCAATGGAGTCATGCAGGCACATAAACCTAAGTATGCGCTCATCATGGAAGGGGCCAACGACATTAGCCAAGGCTATACTCGCTCGACCGTGGCCTTCAATCTTGGCCATATGGCGGATATTGCCCGGCAACATGGGGCAACTCCATTCGTATCCACCATCACCCCCAACACCCAGGTAGCGGTGATAGGTTCGGCCGTGCCGGCGTACAATAGTGAAATCGCCAACATGGCTGCCGGTCGAAAAATCAGCCTGGTGGACTCCTACGCCAGGGTAGCCCCCAACTGGCGGCAACTGAACACCGACGGCTTGCACCCCAATGATGCCGGCGCACGGCTCATTGCCGAGGGCTTTGCCGCAGCCATCCCTTCAGGCGGCGGCGGAGGAGGTGGCGGCGGTGGCGGCTGTTTTATCGCTACCGCAGCCTTTGGCTCGTATATGGAACCACAGGTCATGGTGCTCCGTCAGTTCAGGGATGAACTCCTGCTGCCGTATCAGGCAGGCCAGTGGCTGGTGCACCAGTATTACCAATATTCCCCCCCTGTGGCTGATTATATTGCCGGCCACGCCTGGTTGAAGGCTACCGTGCGAACCCTGCTCCTGCCGGTGGTTGGCCTTGCCTACCTGGCCGTTCACTATACACTGTCTCTGTTTGCCGGCCTGGCGACGATCGTGCTCTTGGTAAGCGGCTTGTTCATGCGTCGGCGGAAGGCATGCGCAGTGGCCTGATTGCAGGGGACCACGAACATCCGTCGTAGTTTGTCCCGCTAACAGCACTGGCTGTTTAAGGGGAAGATGGGGTACCAGAGGCGCTCACTTTAGGTGAACGCTTCTGGTACTTTTTTCTGGAAAGGCGGTAATCACGTACCTGTATGTGCAGAGAGCGCTACCTTGTGCCTTCATCTCTTGAAAATTAGAAGATGCGCAACCCTCAGCGCTGTGTCGAGGAGCATATAAACACCGGAGGCGCTGCTCTGTTGCCCCTTGCTGTGCCGTTTGGTGCAATCCTTCAAGTAAACTTCCTCCTTCGTCGTTCAGATTCAACTGTCTCTTGAAATAAAATTTTGATACCAGCTCGCAAACATCTTTCCCTTATCCTCAAAGTTTCGGTCAGTCTGCTTTTGCTGCTGCTTTTATACCGCAATACCCCATTGCAGCAAATCTGGGCGGTTCTGTCGCGAAGCAGTTTTAGTTTTTTGATACTGGTCGGCGGTATCGTTCTGGTCAACATCGTGCTTAGTTCCCTGAAATGGCGAGTGTTGTTGCTCAGTGATCAGATCGACATTCCCTTGCGCAAACTGGTGGTCAGTTATGTTATCGGCGGTTTTTTCAATGTCTTGCTGCCCTCAACGATCGGTGGAGACTCGTACCGTATTTACGATATCATGCGGAAAAGCGGCCAAGGGGTACGCACCGCCGCCTCGGTCTTTGCAGACCGGCTCAGCGGTTTTATTGCCCTCACTTTTTTGAGCCTCATCGCCTCATTTTTTGTCGCCATCAAGATCGACAAGCCATTTCTTGCCGTGCTGCCATTGGCAGTACTCGCAGGCTTGTTCCTGGTGCTCTATCTGCTCTGGCGAAGAACCCCTGTGTTGTGGTTGCTGCGTGTACTCCGCCTGAACCGCATTCCCAAACTGGTTGCCTTTGTCGAGACCTTTTGCGCCACCCTGGTCCGCTATACCAAAGATCCCGGCACCCTTATCCAGGTGATGGTTCTTTCCTTCGCTTTTCAATTCCTGCTGATCCTGTCCGTATATTTGATGGCTAGGGCCATCCATGCCTCAGCGCCCTTCATCTATTTTCTCTCTTTTGTGCCCTTGATCACCCTGATGGAAACTGTACCCATTTCCGTGTACGGCATTGGTGTGCGCGACATGGGGTATGTGTTTTTCTTCCAGTATGCAGGCATCAGTGAGCTGCACACCCGCTCACTTGCCATTGTTTTCCTCGGCGTGACCTTTTGTTACGCCCTCTTGGGCGGCCTCCTTTATCTGGGCAGAAAACTCGATCTCAAGCGTCATAAGCCCCATAAACCTTCTGCAGATGAAGGGGCGTTATGATCAACCCGACCATATTCCAGATTGTTTCCCATATCCTTGTGGGTATAGGCGTCTCGGCCGGCCTGCTGGCGCTCTTGATACACGCCGGCCTGAGCGGCCAGGCCGCAGAAGTCTTTCCACGTCTGTACGCCATTGTCACCTCCATTTCGCTGGGCTTCATCGGCCTGTACATAGTCGCCTCTTTGCTGCGTACGGTGCTGCAAACCCTACGTTATCGACTGATTCTACGCAGCAGCACCTCTGCTCTGCCGGGCTTTTTTCACATTTTTTTGGTCACCACCAGCCGCAACATGTTCATTGATATGTTGCCGTCCCGGCTGGGAGAATTGAGTTACGTGGCCATGTTGCGCCGGGGCTATCAGGTGCCGGTTGCCACTGGCCTTTCCTCTTTGGCCCTTGCCTTTCTCTTTGATCTGGCTGCCCTGGGGGTCTTGATTGCCGCAATCATCCTCTATCAGCTTGTTACCGTGGAGGTGCAGTGGTGGTTGTTGGGAACAGCCCTACTGGTGCTTTTTGCCTTTCTGGTCGGCACCGGCATGCTTTTCCCCGGCTTATCAGAATTTATTCGCCTGAGCAGACGCGCCACAGCGCAGTGGCGCTGGCGCAGCGGCAAGAAACTTGCGGAAAAGGGGCTCAACTTTCTTGAGGAACTCAGCCAGGCCCTGCGGCATGCCCGCGAGGCCGGCATTGCCGGGCGGGTGATGTTCTATTCTATTGGCGTTCGCATCACCAAATACCTGGGTTTATACTGCCTCTTCTACGGTATCGTTGGGACGAATTTTCCGGAAGTGCAAACAAATTTTGCCGCTACCCTGATGGCGCTTTTGAGTGCTGAAGCAGGGGCAAGCCTGCCGCTTCCCACCTTTATGGGTTTTGGTTCCTACGAGACCGGCGGCATGCTCACCATGATTGCCCTAGGCGCGACCCGGGAAGCCTCTTTGCTCATCATGCTGAGTTTGCACCTGCTCACCCAGATGGTGGATTACCTTATGGGAGGACTCGCCTTGCTCGCCTTTATGGTGCTGACATTTAAGGGCAAGGAGAAAGCTGCTTCCGGCAAGGCTGCAGCCATCCCCTGGCTGCGCCTGGCCGGCGCACTCTTGTTCTGCGCGGCTGTAGCCTATTTTCTGTTGCAGGAATACCGTGATCTGCGCACGCAGCGGGCCATGATGCCGCCTACGGAGTTCGGCCAGGCCGTGAGCGCCGAGTCCGGCCAGGCCGGGCAGGGGCCGAGCCTTGCAGCCATGTTGCAGGGCCGCAAGGGCTTTATGGTGTGGAGTTCAAACAGGAGCGGCAACCATGACCTGTGGCTACAAGATCTGCCGGATGGCACCCCGCGGCAATTGACCACGCACCCGCATGCGGAATACTATCCCCGGGTTTCCCCGGACGGCGGCAAAATCGTTTTTTCCCGGGCCAACAAGGTGTGGGCCTCGCACCGTGATTTCTGGAGTTGGGATCTTGTTCTGCTGGATCTTGCTACCGGGGAGGAAAGGGAGCTGGCCAAGGATGCCAATGTGCCGACCTGGTCTGCCGACGGCAGGAAGATCTACTTCCAGCGGGACGGTCGCCAGGTGGTGGAGCTGGATCTGGTCGGCGGCAGAGAAAATGTGGTGCTGGAAAGCGGAAAAAATGTGCAGATTCCGGCGGATACCTGGCTGGGCCTGCCCAACTTTTCCCCCAGGGGCGACAGGGTTGCCCTTACGCTCAGTGGCGCACTGCGCACCACCGCCATTATCGAGCGCAATGGCCGGGTACACTTCACCGGCAATGGCTGTCAATTGGCCTGGGCTCCGGACGGCAGCTATCTCATCAAGGTGGATCATGGCGGCAGACAGCAAAATGTCCTCTACCGTCTTGACCCTGAAAAACGGGAAGCGGTTAAATGGTTTGATGCACCCGGCGAATTCAGCCATGAATACTTTCCGCGTATCGTCAATACCGGCGACTTGCTTGTCTATGGCGCCAGCAGCGGCGACCATGAACACGACAAGGCCGACTATGAACTTTTTCTCTGGCAGATAGGTCAACCGCCGGAAACAGCGGTTCGGTTGACCTTCCACAGCGGCAATGACAACTGGCCAGATATCTACCTGTATCCCGCACAACACTGATGGAGCGCTTTGTGGATTTTTCCGTAGTAGTCCCGCTGTATAACGAAGAGGAGAACGTTCAACTCCTCTATGAGGAAATTCATGGCGTGCTGAAGGGTATGGATGCACGCTCCGAGATTGTCTTTGTTGACGATGGTTCCCGCGACAGCACCCTGGCACGGCTTGAGACCATTCAGCAGCAGGATGCCGGCGTCAAGGTGGTCAGTCTGCGGCGCAACTTCGGCCAGACCGCAGCTATGTCGGCGGGATTTGATCATGCCGGCGGTGCGGTCATCATCACCATGGATGGTGATCTGCAAAATGACCCGCACGATATCCCCAAACTGCTCGCCAAACTCGATGAGGGCTACGATGTGGTCACGGGCTGGCGTTTTGACCGCCAGGATGCCCTGCTCTCGCGCAAGCTGCCTTCCATGATGGCCAACCGGCTGATTTCCTGGGTCACCGGGGTCAGCCTGCATGACTATGGCTGCACCCTGAAGGCTTTTCGCCGCGAGGTGATTGAAAACATCAACCTCTACGGTGAAATGCACCGCTTCATCCCGGCCATTGCCAGCGGCATGGGCATCTCTTTTACCGAGATCAAGGTCAACCACCGGGCGCGCCGTTTTGGTACCTCCAAGTACGGCATTTCGCGCACCATCAGGGTGGTGCTCGATCTGATGACGGTCAAGTTCCTGCTCAGCTACGCCACCCGGCCTTTGCATGTCTTCGGCACGGTGGGTATTTTTTCTTCATTGGCAGGGTTCCTTCTGGCGCTGATTCTGGTCATTCAGCGGCAATTTTTCGGCGTGGCCCTGGCCGACCGGCCGCTTTTGCTCTTGGCGGTTTTGCTTATCTTCCTGGGTATCCAGTTCATCACCATAGGGCTCTTGGCAGAGCTGGTGGTGCGCACCTACCACGAATCCCAGAAAAAGCCGATTTACTACGTGCGCAAGGTGCTGGGCGCTCCCCCAACCACACCAGTGTCGGCGCTGGCAGACCGGCAGCCAGAATAGGGCAGTTCATTGATCGACATCGTCATTCCCAACTTCAACGGCAGAGACCTCTTGGCCATCTGCCTGCGATCCATCTACAGCCAGAGCTATACAGACTGGCGGATTATCCTGGTGGATAACGGCTCAAGTGACGGCTCTGCCGCCTTTGTGCGGGAACATTTTCCAGATGTCTCTCTCCTGGCTCTGGCGGAAAATACCGGCTTCAGCGCCGCGGTCAACCGGGGCATTGAGGCCGGGGATGCGCCCTTGATTTTCCTCCTCAACAACGATACCGAGCTTGAGCCGGATTGCCTGCAGCAGTTGGCCGATGCTGCGGTCCAAGAGCCAGCCGATTTCTTTGCCGCCAAGATGGTGAATTACCATGAGCGCAGCCTCTTGGATGGGGCCGGGGAAGGATATTTGCGCGGCGGGGCGGGCTACCGTATCGGCACCATGGAAGCGGATGGCGGTGTGTACAACGTGTCGCGGCAAGTCTTTGGTGCCTGTGGCGGCGCAGCACTCTACCGTAGGCAGACGCTCTTGGAGGTCGGCCTTTTTGAACCCAGATTTTTTGCCTATCTGGAAGATGTGGACTGGAACCTGCGCGCGGCCCGTCTGGGCAAGGTATGCCGCTACGTTGCCGAGGCCCGGGTGTACCATATCGGCAGCGCCACCAGCGGCTCCAAATTCAATGATTTCACCATCCGCCTCTCCACCCGCAACTCCCTCTTTGTAGTGGCCCGTAATTATTCCAGGGCCATGCTCCTGCGCTACAGCCTTTTTATAGGCCTGTACCAGTTTTTCTGGCTGCTCTTTGTCCTGAAAAAAAAGCAGGTTAGACCCTATTGTCGGGGGCTTGCCGAGGGTATTGCCGGCTGGCCGGAAATGCGCCGCTATTATAATGACAATAATGAAAATAATGAAAGCCGTTTACGCTTGGGCGGAGCCGAGGTTAGTCCGGCATATCTGCAGGAAACCCTCAGGCAGGCGGAAGAGGAAGCCATCAGCTCCATTATGCGCCGGAGAAGTGCGGCCGGTAAACAGAACCGGCTGCTGCTCCTGTACCAACGCCTTTTTCTCTGAGGATAGGCGGCATGCAGCCTGGAGTTGCGGTTGTTCTGGTTTGCCACAATGCCGAGCGGGATCTGCAGCGCTGCCTGATCGCCTTGGAGGTCGGTACTCTGCGGCCTAGTTGGACCTGTATCGTGGACAGCGGCTCGGATGCGACCGCCTACTTGGACGATTTGGCGGCAAGACCGGCAACGCATGTTATACGGCAAGGAAATTGCGGCTATGGCCGGGGGAACAATACCGGTTTTGCCGCCATTCCCGAGGGTATTCCCTATGTCCTTTTCCTCAACCCGGACTGTTTTGTCCTCCCCGATACCCTGGAGCTGGCCGTGCAGGCACTGGCGAAAGATGCACGCCTTGCCTGTGTGGGCGCACGGCTTGCCGGCTACGACCGGATGCGCGAACAGGCAAGCGGTCTGCTCGATTCCACCGGTATTATGCGCGCCTGGTACGGCCGTTGGCAGGACCGGGGCCAGGGCGAAGTGGATGGAGAGCAATACCTGGAAGCGGAACTGATGCCCGCCCTCTGCGGCGCCTTTCTCTGCTGTCGTCGTAGTGCCCTTGATGCCGTTGCCCTGGGGCCGGGAATCGTCTTTGACCCGGCTTTTTTCCTCTACAAGGAAGATATTGAGCTGTGCCTGCGTCTGCGCGCTGCCGGCTGGCGGCTCCTGTATCAGCCCCAAGTCAGGGCCTGGCACTGCCGTGGCTGGAACAGGGCACGCCAGGCCATGCCCTACCACCTGCGGCTGATGGCGGCCGCCAACGAGCTGCGGCTCTACCGCCGCCATCCTTCTCCTTATATCTTGTGGGCACTTGCCAAGTATGTGCTTGTGCGGTGCTGTCGTCTCTGAGTGGAGCAAGAGCATGGTTTCCGTCATCATCCCCACCTGCAATGCCGCCCAGTGGCTGGATAGGCAGTTGAGCCTGCTTGCCGCACAAAGCCTGCCTGCAGATGAAATAGTGATCGTGGACTCTGCTTCCACAGACAACACCCGCGCCATTGCCTGCAGCTATCCCCAGGTGGAATTCATTGAGATTGCCCGGGAAACATTCGACCATGGCGGTACGCGCAGCATGGCTGCGCGCCGCAGCCGTGGCGATATCCTGGTTTTCCTAACCCAGGATGCCATGCCCGCAAACGAACACTGCCTAGACCTGTTGACCGCGCCGCTCAAGGAGCCCGATTCTCCGGTTGCCGTCTGCTATGGCCGGCAACTGGCCCATACGGATGCCACCCCCTTTGCGGCCCATTTACGCCTTTTCAACTATCCAGACAGGGACGAGGCGCCGCGCTGTTATGCCGATCGGGAACGGCTTGGTTTACAGACTGTCTTCTGCTCCAACTCCTGTGCCGCCTACAGACGGGATGCGCTGGCTGCGGCCGGTTTTTTCCCGGAACGCCTGCTCCTGGGCGAAGATACCTTCACCGTGGCAACAATACTGGGGCTCGGGTACTGTGTGCACGGGGCGCAGGTTTTTCATTCGCACAACTACACTATTGTAGACGAAGTGAGGCGCTATTTCGATATCGGCGCCTTCCATGCCGGTGCGCAGGAATTCCTGCGTACCTATGGGACAGCAGGCGGAGCAGGCAAACGTTTTGTTCTGTCGGAACTTAAGTACCTCGTTTCACGCCAAGAGTATGGCCTGCTGCCGCTGAGTGTGCTGCGAAACGCATCCAAACTGCTTGCCTACCACTTGGGCAGGCAGGCCCGCTTTCTGCCCAAGGCGCTGAGGCAGCAGCTGAGCATGCGACCCGGTTGGTGGCAGTAAGAGCAGCCTTGAGGCCATTATGACTCCACTTCTTTCCTGGAATCTGCGCGAGCGCAGTTCCATGATCTACCGCTTCCTCCACCTGCTGGACTGCTGCTTGGTCTGTGCCCTGCTCTGGCTGCTCACCAAGTTCTACGGAGTTGTCTGGAGCGTGTACTACACCCGCCTGCTGTGGGTGGTCTTTGCGCTCAGCTTCATTTTTTTCCATAACTTTCAGTTGTACCGCTCCTGGCGGGGTTGGAAATACTACAAGGAGCTTTTTGCCATTCTCCGGGCCTGGGCCGCTGTTCTGGCCTCCTTGCTGGCCTATTTTTTCCTGTTCAAGATATCCGAGGCCTATTCCCGCGCTGTTTTTCTGTTCTGGTCGGTGACTACCCCGTTTGTGCTCTTTACTTTGCACCTGGCGGTGCGGCGGATCCTGCGTTTTTATCGCACACGGGGGAAAAATATTCGCCATGCAGTGATTGTCGGTGCCGGCGAACTGGGCCTGCGGGCGGCCCGCCGCATTGAGGATGTGCCGTGGGCAGGCATTGAGGTGACCGGGTTTTTTGATGACAAACTGGCAGTGGATGACAGCCTGCGCCCTCTGGGCAAGCCGTTACTTGGCCGTACTGACGATGTGGAAGGGTATCTGCGTGAGCATAGCATTGACTATGTTTATATCGCTCTGCCGCTGCGGGCGGAGCGGAAAATATTCAAGATCTTGAAGGATTGTCGCGATCTAGGGGCTCAGCTCTTCCTGGTGCCTGATATCTATATCTTTGGCCTGCACCACGCTGAAATTCAGTCCCTGGGGGATATGCTCATCCTCAACTTCAATCCGGATCTGAAGTGGAAACGGGCCTTTGATATATGTTTTTCCCTGGCGGTCTTGCTGTTCTTTTCGCCGCTCTACCTCCTGATTGCACTCTGGATCAAGCTGGATAGCCGTGGCCCGGTTCTGTTCAGGCACAGGCGTATCATGGAGACAGGCCGCCCCTTCAACTGCCTTAAATTCCGTACCATGGCCGTAGATGCGGAGGCCCGGCTCAAGGACTTGCTTGCTTCAGACCCGGCCCTGCGCGCAGAGTGGGAAAGCCACTACAAGTTGAAAAACGATCCGCGCATTACCAGGGCCGGTCGTTTTTTGCGCCGCACCAGTCTGGATGAACTGCCGCAGTTCATCAATGTGCTCAAGGGCGAAATGAGTGTAGTTGGAGCCCGGCCCATTGTGGGCAAAGAACTGGAAAACTACTACAAGGTCTATGATGAGCGCAGCGCGGGCAGGTACTGCTCGATGAAGCCGGGCATCACCGGGCTTTGGCAGGTGATGAAGCGCTCGGATATTGTCGACTACAAGGAGCGGGTCGAGCTGGACGACTGGTATGTGCTCAATGTCTCTTTGAAAACTGATTTATATATTATTGCTAAAACCATTGTCTGCATGTTCAACGGCAAGGGGGCGTACTGAGCTCTGTGTTTGAGTTCGGCACAGAAATCTTGCAGATGTGACGGAAATGGTTACCATGGAAGCGGTATGAATTCCTAACCGCTCACCTTATTTATTTTGGGAGAAAACAGTATGGAACAGTTACAAAGCCGGGTAGGAACCCGGGATCTGACCAGGGCCGAAGTGCAGAAGGAGGTTTCCACCGTCTTTCTTGCCAAGGTCTTTAACTGGATGGCAGCCGGTTTGGGCATTACCGGCGTGGTTGCCCTCTTTACGGTGTACTCAGGGTTTGCCCAAACCCTTGCCGCAAGCCCCCTGTACTGGGCCCTGCTCTTCGGGGAGATTGGTCTGGTTTTTTTTCTGGCCGCCCGTATCGGCAGCCTGCAGCCCAGCACGGCCACCTGGCTCTTCATCGCCTATTCCTTCATGAACGGGGTCACCCTTTCGGTGCTCTTTTTGATGTACTCGGGCGCATCCATTGCCGGCACCTTCCTCATAACCGCCGGCATGTTTGGGACCATGGCCGTCTACGGCTTGGTGACCAAACGTGATCTCTCCGGTATGGGCTCCTTTTTGTTCATGGGCCTGATCGGGGTTTTGCTGGCCTCGGTGGTCAACATCTTTCTGCAAAGCTCAAGCCTCTACTGGGCGGTCTCGCTCATCGGCGTCTTTGTCTTTGTCGGCCTCACCGCTTACGATGTACAGAAGATCAAGCAGATCGGCGAGCAGGGCATCATGGCGCAGGGCGAGGCCGCCATCCAACGAGGCGCGATTATGGGTGCCTTGGCCCTGTACCTGGATTTCATCAACCTGTTCCTGCTGCTGCTGCGTTTCTTTGGCGGTGGAAGAGATTGATCTAATCAACCGGATCCCAGCCCAAGGGAAGCATCAGCCGGTATCTGTTGCATACCGGCCTGCACAGGCTGTATATTTTTCTGCTTGACGCTTATCAGCTAACGTTATATTTTAAATAAATTTTATTGTTTGCAGTGGGCTGTTGCCCAAGCGTACCAGCAGGTAGTGCAAGTTACGTTGATATCAACTATTCAGGAGGATGCCGTATGTCTGTTTATGTCTTTGGTCACAAGAGTCCAGACACTGATTCCGTTGCCGCCGCCATTGCCTTTGCCGCCTTCAACAAGGCCAAGGGCGAGGACTATGTTCCTGTTATGCAGGGCAAGCCGAATCCGGAAACGGAAATGGTACTCAAGCGCTTCGGTTTCAGCGCCCCTGAAACCATGACCGATGCCACCGGCAAGAAAGTGGCGCTGGTAGATCATAGCGACCTTGCCCAGGCCCCGGACAATCTGGGTGCCGGTGAACTGGTGGCAGTGGTTGACCACCACAAGATCGGCGATGTCACCACCAATCAGCCCATCTTTTTCTTCAATATGCCGGTTGGCTGTACCTGTACGGTTCTGAAGATTCTCTATGATCTGGAAGGCGTCAAGGTCGACCCCAAGGTTGCCGGTATCATGCTGGCTGCCATCCTGAGCGACACCGTCAACTTCAAGTCTCCTACCTGCACCGAGGCCGACAAAAAGGCAGTGAAGGAACTCAAGGAGATTGCCGGAGTACAGGATACCGAAGAACTCTTCATGGAGATGCTCAAGGCCAAGAGTGCGGTTGCCGGTGTACCTGCCATGGATCTGCTCCACCGCGACTACAAAGATTTCGACATGAACGGCAAGAAGGTTGGCGTTGGCCAGCTCGAATTGGCCACCCTGGATCAGGTTGCGGAAATGCGTGAAGCCCTGTACGAGGCCATGAAGACCCAGAAGGGCGGCGAGCGCCACACTGTTCTGCTGATGCTCACCGATGTTGTTAAGGAAGGGACCGACCTGATGGTCATTTCCGATGACGATGGTCTGATTGAAAAGGCCTTTGACAACAAGCTTGCCGGTAATTCCATGTGGATTGACGGCATGATGAGCCGCAAGAAACAGACCGTTCCCAACCTGCAGAAGGCCTTTGGCTGCTGATTAGGTCCTCGGTTCTTGAATGGAAAAAGGCCTTCCTTTGGGAAGGCCTTTTTTATTTTTTTATTTCAGCGGTTGAAGAAGATGGCTTTTTGCCTGCGATCGGGTTTTGTCTGCCGGATTTTACTCCATTTCCAGATCAACGGAAATGTACCAAAGAGGCGAGGCAAATGCGACGCAGGCGTACATTTGGTACTCTGAGGAGGATTCGCCGAAGCCGACACAGGTAGGGGCTTTATATAGAATTGGAATTAGTTGGCTGCGGCCCGCGCCTGCTGCTCGATTCGTTGAACGACGGCATCCATGGCCGGATTGTCGGCTATAACGCTGTTTAAAGGAATAAAACGCTGGTTGAAGCTTGAGCCGACAGTTCTGCTGCCAGTTGCACCTCGTGCCCGCTGCTGCCAAGGACCGTGCCCCTGCCAGTCTATTTCAAGAAGTCCCAGATACCTGCCCCTGATTTCGGTTTGGCTGATCAGGGCATTGCCTGCTGCCAGCGGCGGCAGATTGCCCATGGCAAAACCGGACTGGAAAATCATGTCCAATTGCGGACAACTCCTGGCTATTTCCTGGTTTTCGCTGAGCGGGTAGTTGGAAAGCAGGATGAGGATATCCACCTCCGGCCGCAACTGTGCTATGCGCTGGGGAAGTACCTCCCGCCATGGCCGGATGCCATAGCTGCCGCCATTGGCTACGGCTGCGGCAGCACTTTCGTGGTTTGTCACTGCCAAGACGGCAATCGTTAAGCCGGCGGCCTGCACCTTGGTGGAGCCCGGAAAAAGCGACCGGCCGCTCTTCTCTTCAACTAGGTTCAGGGAAAGCCAGGTAAAGTCCTTGCCGCTAATGTCCTTGAGAAAGGCCGGTCCTGCTGCCAGATCGTTTGTACCGATACCGGCAAAGCCAAGCCCGATTTGCCGGTTGGCCGCCACCAGCCCCCTGGCCCTAATACGCGCCGCCTCTGCCTCCCTCTTGTCGCCGGGCAGGCTGCGCGTTTTGAAGAGCATATTACCGGCATCAAGCAACAGGGCCGGTGTAGTGGTGGTATGGATACTGCTGATAAAAGTCGATTTTTTGGACAGACCGCCCATTCTGTTCCGCTCTCAGCCGCAGGGCGCAAGTTCTCCCAGATTGTCGTTACTGTAGACGATGCGCAGCGTCTTTGCGTGCAGCGCTTGCGGCAGCAGGCCAAGTCCAAGGCCGAGAATAAACAGCAGGCTGAACAGGACGGGATGGTGACGGTTACGATGTTTTTTTTGTGCTTTCATGCTGTGCGGCTCGTTGTTTGAGGATTTGTCTCCACTTGTGCAAACGTTCCCGCACCAGGGCCTCATAGCCCCGGTTACTGGGTTCGTAGTAGATGGTGCCCACCAACTGCTCCGGCAGATGCTCCTGACTGACTAGGGCCTCGCGGTCGTCATGGGCGTACTGGTAGCCCTTGCCGTAGCCCAGGTTTTTCATCAGCTTAGTGGGCGCATTGCGCAGGTGCAGCGGTACCGGCAGGCTGCCGGTGCGCTTGATGTCGGCCCGCACCTTGTAGGTGAGCGCATAAACCGCATTGCTCTTGGGGGCCGTGGCCAGATAGACCGCAGCCTGATACAGGGCCAACTCGCCCTCGGGCGAACCGAGCAGGTGATAGGCTTCCCGGCAGTTGAGGGTGATCTGCAGGGCCTGCGGATCGGCATTGCCGATATCCTCCGAGGCAAAGCGGATCATGCGGCGGGCAATGTAGAGCGGGTCTTCTCCGGCAATGAGCATGCGGCCCAGCCAGTAGACCGCTCCGTCCGGGTCGCTGTCGCGCAGGCTTTTGTGCAGGGCGGAGATCAGGTTGTAGTGTTCCTCGCCATCGCTGTCATAGCGCAGGGTGCGTTCCTGCACCGCTTCCTGGGCGGAGGCCAGATCGATACAACCCGGCGGCGCTAAACCACGATCGCTTGCATTGGCCTTGTTCCTCTCAAGGGACAGTGAAGCCGCATTTTCAATGAAGTTAAGGGCGCGGCGACAGTCGCCATCCGCAGCTTCGGCCAAGTAGTTGAGGGCCTCTTCATCGATAACCAGGCCAAGTTCGCCCAGCCCCTGGGCATCTTCCAAGGCCCGGCGCAGCACTGTTTTGATCTGTTCAGGTTCCAGCGGCTGCAAAAGCAGGACCTGGCAGCGCGACAGCAGCGGCGGATTGATGGCAAAGGAGGGGTTTTCCGTGGTCGCGCCGATCAGGGTGAGCAGGCCGCTTTCCACGTGGGGAAGAAAGGCATCCTGCTGACCCTTGTTGAAGCGGTGGATCTCATCAACAAAGAGGATGGTGGGGCGTTGCTCCGTATCCCGCAGTGTCTGCGCCTGTTCCACGATCTGCCTGATTTCCTTGACCCCGGAGAGCACCGCGGAAAAAAACACAAAATGAGACGAGGTTGCGTGCGCGAGCAAATTGGCTAAAGAGGTTTTGCCCGAGCCCGGCGGGCCCCAGAAGAGTAGGGAAGGGAGCTTGTCGCTGGCCAGTATCTGCCGCAGGAAGCGTCCCTCGCCCACCAGATGCTCCTGACCGGCAAAGTCGGCAAGACTTGCTGGGCGCATGCGCTCGGCAAGGGGAATGTGGGCTTGGGTATGGATTTCGTGCTGTGCTTCCACGGACGGATAGAGAAAAAGGACTTGTCTGCAGGCGGATGGTGTGGGGTGATCAGGCCTGGGCCGGATTGCTTGCGGCAGCCCGCAGCCGGTGGTATCTTAGTCTTTTTTTGCAGGGCCTGCTGCTATTAAATGTTGCGCGTGCGGTTTCAGGTGCAGGCAGGCTGCTGCAAGGGAGAATATGAGGATGAACACAGAGGCCGAGTACACACTCCTGGAGCGCTGCCTGGGCCGCGAGGCGGCCGCCCGCCTGTGGCTGGGCCGGGCGAGGCCGGAGGAGATCGGGGAGATAAAACCCTCTGTGGTGCTCTTTGCCGATATCTGCCATTTTTCCCGGCTCACGGAGCAGCTTCCCCTAAACGATTTGCGCCGCTTCCTCAGTGATTTTTTTCAGCTTTTCGTCACCATGGTTGAGGAGCAGGGCGGTTTTGTCAACAAGTTTGCCGGTGATGGCGGTCTGGCCCTGTTTGCTGCGGCCCCGGAAAATGTCTGTGCCATGGCTGCGGTGACAGCGGGCCTGAACCTGCAGGCGCGTTTTCATCAGTTGCGGGCACAGTGGCAAGAGCTTGCCCCTCCCTGTGCTCAGGTCGACCTGGCCGTAGGCATCAGTTATGGCGAAGTGTTTCTCGGCACGGTCGGCGCGGCAGCACGCTTTGAGTATACGGCCATCGGCACTGCGGTCAATGTGGCCCAGCGCCTGGCCGCAGATGCTGGTACCGGTGGGGTTTACTGCTGTGGCGCGGTACAAAAACGCCTGCACAAAAGCGTCCGCCTGGCCGCTCTGGGCACTGTACAGCCAAGGGGCATGGGGCATGCGCTTTCACTCTTCCAGGTGCCGGCAAAGGGATGAGTGTCCGGCATGTCGCTTTTGTTCCAGCATTTTCCGCTCACCGTAGGCCACCTCTGTTGATGAATTTCACACCATGCTAGCTATCCTGGCCATTACCGGCCCGATTTTCGCCCTAATCGGTCTGGGTTATGCCTGCGTTGCCCTGGGCCTGTTTCAGCGGAGCGACATGCGCATTCTCGGCAGGTTTGTCATCAACCTGGCCCTGCCTGCGCTGATCGTTTCCGCCCTGTCTCAGCGAACGCTTGCGGAAATCCTCAGGCTTGACTATCTCCTGGCCTGCGCAGGTGGTGCGCTCATCAGCTTCTTCCTGGTTCTGCTCTGGTTTTTTCGGGTGCGTGGTCGCGGTTTTCAGGAAAGTGCGCTCACTGCCATGGGTGCTGCCATTTCCAACAGCGCCTTCATGGGGCTGCCCATCGTGATACAGGTGGTGGGCCCGGTGGCCTCGGTCGCACTGGCGCTCAATATGGTGGTGGAAAACATCATCATGCTGCCCCTGGCGCTCATTCTGGCAGACCTGGCCGGTCAGCGGCAGAGCAGCGCATGGGCGCGGCTACTGGATATTGGTTGGTCTTTGCTGAAAAACCCCATTATTCTAGCCATATCCTGTGCCCTGGCCCTGTCTCTTCTGCAGATTCCTCTGCCGCCGGCGCTGGCAAAACCCATTGATATGCTGGGGCTTGCGGCGGCACCTGTGGCGCTTTTTTCAATCGGCGGCAATCTGGCGGGCAGCAGATTGGGCGGTGTGCTGGCCGATGTGGGCCAGGTTGTGGCGGCTAAACTGCTCCTGCACCCGTTTTTGGTGGCTGTCATTGCCCTGAGCCTGCCTGGTATGGATCCTTTGCTGCAGGCAGCAGCAATCATGTACGCAAGTATGCCTATGTTTAGTATCTATCCGCTTTTCGGCATGAAGTACGGCATGGAGGTTTTCTGCTCCGCCGCCGTGGTGGCGGCAACCCTGGCCTCCTTTGCCTCCATCACCGTGGTCATCTGGCTCTTGCACCGCTTGCTGCTGCCGCCCCTGGCCTTGCCCTGATCCTGTCTGTTTTCGTTCTGTCTGTAGGTGCTGTTTGTGAACAATGATCGTGCCACCACCATAGCCCCCGACTTGCCGGTATTGCTGCGGCGACCGGATCTGCTTCGCGCCTGTCACGGGTCTGCACAGCAGAATGGGCCGTTCTTGCCGGTGATGAACCCTGCCACCGGCAGGCAACTGTGCACTGTGCCCATGGTGGACGCTGATGAGGCCAGGGCCATGATTGCTGCCGCGCACCGGGTCTGGCCGGCCTGGAAGGGTGTGAGTGCTCAAAAACGGGCCGACTTCCTGCACCGCTATGCGGATTTGATCCTGGCCAATGTGGAGGATCTGGCCCTGATCATGACTGCAGAGCAGGGGAAGCCACTACCTGAGGCAAGGGGCGAGGTGGAGCACGGGGCCCGTTATGTGCGCTGGTATGCGGAAGAGGCGCGCCGCATCTACGGCACTGTTTTACCGACTGAACAGGCGGGCAGACGTTTTATGACCGTGCTGGAGCCAGTCGGTGTCTGCGCGGCCATCACTCCCTGGAATTTTCCCTGTTCCACGGTTCTGCGCAAAGTTGCGCCTGCTCTGGCTGCCGGTTGCACCGTGCTGGTGAAACCGGCCAGTCACACCCCGCTTTCCGCCCTGGCCCTGGCTGTTCTGGCGCAGGAGGCGGGGCTGCCCGCAGGGGTGCTGCAAATCATGCCTGGCCGTGCGTCGGAAATCGGCCCGGTGCTGACTGGTGATCCTTTGGTGCGCGGTTTAAGCTTTACCGGCTCAACCGCGGTGGGCAAGGAACTGATGCGGCAAAGCGCGACCACGGTCAAACGGCTTTCCCTGGAACTGGGCGGCCATGCCCCTTTTATCGTCTTTGCGGATGCCGATCTGGATGCAGCCGTGCAGGGAGTGTTGGTCTGCAAGTTTAGAAATAGCGGCCAGACCTGTGTCTGCGCGAACCGGCTGCTGGTGCAGGAAGAGGTGCTGCCGGAGTTCTGCAACCGTCTTGTTCGGGCCGTGCAAGGGCTCAGGGTAGGAGACGGCTTTTCTGCAGGCAGTGACCTGGGCCCGCTCATCGATAGCGCTGCAGTAGAAAAGGTGGAGGAGCACATAGCAGATGCGCTCGCCTGTGGTGCAGAGCTTGCCTGTGGCGGCACGCGCAATCCTGGCCAAGGTTATTTTTTTGCACCCACTTTGCTCACAGGTGCAACGAGCGCCATGCGGGTCGCGCAGGAGGAGACCTTTGGCCCGGTTTTGCCGGTTCTAAGCTTTAAGGATGAGGCCGAGGCTGTCAGCCTGGCCAACGATACCCCCTACGGTCTGGCGGCCTATTTCTACAGCCGCGATATCAACCGCATCCAGCGGGTGGCCGAGGCACTCGCCTTTGGCATGGTGGGCATCAATACCGGCAGGATGTCGTCTGAGGCGGCCCCTTTTGGCGGGGTAAAAGAATCTGGTTTTGGCCGCGAGGGTTCGCGCCACGGTATCAGGGAGTTTCTGGAGGTAAAAACCCTCTGCCTGGGCGGTCTGAGGTAGAAAAAGAGCAAAGCCGGCTCTTCATTCCATTTCCGTTGCTCTGGTACAAAACAAAGCCAGGTTCTAGTCCGATCAGGCCATCTCGGCCATGGTTTCGCTGTCCACCAGGGCAAAGGCGCTGTGGGCGTGGATGGACTCGAAGCTTTCAACCGCCACGGAAAACCAGGTGATATCCGGATGTGCCGCAGCCAGTTGCGCGGCCTTGCGGGCCACATCCTCCACAAACATGGGGTGGCTGTAGGCCCATTCGGTCAGGTATTTTTCATCGGGCCGCTTGAGCAGGGCATAGACTTCGCTTGAACCGCAGGCTTCTGCAAGCGCAATCAGGTCTTCAAGCCATATCAAAGCCTTGGCGCGCACCATCAGGGTGATGGCAGCGCGCTGGTTGTGCGCGCCGGCCTCGCTGATCTCCTTTGAACAGGGGCAGAGGGTGGTCACCGGCACCACCACAGTCAGGAGCGGCTCTGCGCCGTCTTCCGTATTCTCCGGACCGGCGGAACCGGCGGTGAACGCGCACTGGTATTCCATCAGGCTCGGAGTGGCGCTCATGGGCGCTGCTTTTTCGATGAAATACGGAAAGCGCATCTCCAGACAGACCTCGCTTGCAGCAAGTTCGCTCTGTACGCTTTTGAGCAAACCAGGAAAGAGGCCGCTGTGGATATCGGGCAGGTGCGAGTACAGAAGCCCGGTTATGGTGCTGATCGAGGATTCCACTTGGCTGGCCGGTTCCTTGGCGGTAAGGGTAATGGCAGCCACGGTCTGTTGCAGGCCGCCGTTTTTTTCCGGGATGCGCACCGGACAGGTGAAGTTGCAAATACCTACGCTGAGCACTGTATCTTCCAGGGTTGAGTTTGAATGCCTGTGCAAGGCCATAGCCTATTTTTTATGGGGAGGCAAGTCCTTGCCGGCCCTTCCTCTGAACAGCCCGGCACACTGGCCGGTATTTGCCGTATACTCAGGTGGAAGATCCTGTTTTTTCTTTGTTTGCAGATATAATCAAGGTACATTGCATAAGGTGTTGCGCTATGGATTCCGTTCGGGTCGACAAATGGCTGTGGGCTGCCAGGTTTTTCAAAACCAGATCGCTTGCGGCCAAGGAAGTGGGTGCCGGCCATGTGACCCTGGCAGGCATGCGCATCAAACCGGCGCGAATGCTGCAAGTGGATGATCTGCTCACTATCCGGGCCGGGTATGAGACCTATACAGTGCGGGTATGCGCTCTGTCCGAGCGGCGTGGGCCCGCGCCCGTGGCCCGTCAGTTGTACGAGGAAACAGCCGAATCCGTGGCACAACGCGAGCAGGCGGCGGCAGAGCGGCTGTTGGCCAAAAGCATGGAGATCAGCCCTGCCAAGCGGCCGGATAAACGGGAGCGCCGCAAAATCCGCCAGTTTTTAAAGAAAGAGTGAGAAAAGGAAACGATATGCAAAAAGCAAAACGCGCCCTGCTCAGCCTGACCGACAAGAGCGGTTGTGCCGCCTTTGCCGGGGCCCTGGCAGCGCTCGGCATAGAACTGCTCTCCACGGGCGGCACAGCCAAGACCTTGCGGGATGCCGGCCTGGCGGTGGTTGAAGTGTCGGATTTCACCGGCTTTCCCGAAATGCTCGACGGCAGGGTCAAAACCCTGCACCCGAAAGTGCATGGCGGTATTTTGCACCAGCGCCGCAATGCGGAACATGTGGAGCAGTGCCGCAGCCAGGCTATTGAGCCCATTGATCTGGTGGTGGTCAACCTCTATGCCTTTGCCCAGGCCGTGGCCGATCCGGCCTGCACCCCGGCACAGGCCATTGAGCAGATCGATATCGGCGGTCCGACCCTGCTGAGGGCTGCGGCCAAGAATTTCCAGGATGTCACCGTCATTGTCGATCCGGCGGATTATCCGGTGGTGCTGCATGAATTAGGTGAAAAGGGCCACACCAGCCTCAAGACCCGCTTTGTGCTGGCGCGCAAGGTCTTTGCTCTGACCAGCGCCTATGATGCCGCCATCAGCCAGTGGCTGGAGGGCGTTGATCCTGAAGCTCATCCTTATTTTGCGGAGCCTGAGGATGCGTAGAATGGCGGTGCTGCTCTCGGGCAGCGGCAGAACCCTGGACAACTTCCATGAGCGTATTGTAGAGGGCAGCCTGGCGGCCCGCATCGAGGTGGTGATCTCCAACAACGAAGCCGCGCTCGGTCTTGAAAAGGCGCGTAACTACGGCTACCCGGCCCACTATGCCGCCGACAATAGCGCCATCAATGCCGTTTTGGCCGATTACGCCGTTGATCTCATCAGCCTAGCCGGCTACCTCAAACTCTACACGCCGCCGCCCGCCCTGTGCCGGGCCGTGCTCAACATCCATCCGGCCCTGATTCCCTCCTTTTGTGGGCCCGGGTTTTACGGTCACCATGTGCACGAGGCGGTCAAGGCGCGCGGCTGCACAGTGAGCGGTTGCACGGTGCATTTTGCCAATGAAGAGTATGATGCCGGACCCATTGTCCTGCAGCGCTGCGTGAACTTGGAACTGGACGACAGCCCGGACGACATCGCGACCAAAGTGTTTGCGGTGGAGTGCGAAACCTACCCCGAGGCCATCAACATGGTGGACCGTCTGGGGGTGGACTATTTTTGGACAAGGAGCGGGCAATGAAAGCAAAGACCATCATGACCAGCGGCGACATCGACCGCAGTTTGGATCGCATCAGCCTAGAGATCATTGAGCGCAATCGAGGCCTGGATGAGCTTTCCATCATCGGCGTCCATACCGGCGGCGTCTTTCTGGCGCAGCGGCTGAAGGAACTTTTGGAGGCCCGGGGCGAGGGCATCAGCCTGCCCTCCGGCAACCTGGATATCACCCTCTACCGTGACGACTGGAGCCTGATCTCCCAGAACCCGGTGGTGCGGAAGTCGGAAATCGGTTTTCTCATGGAAGACCGGCGGGTGATTCTGGTGGATGACGTCATCTTCACCGGCAGGACCATTCGTGCGGCCATGGACGCGATCATGGATTACGGCAGGCCGCTCTCTATCCAGCTTGCGGTTCTGGTTGATCGGGGCGGCCGGGAACTACCCATTCAGCCGGACTACGTGGGCATGCACGTCAGCGCGGGCAAAACCGAGCGGGTTGATGTGCTGCTGCGCGAAAGCGGCGATGTGGACAAGGTGCAGTTGAGCGCGCCCTGATCAATCTTCATTTCATTTTCAGGTTTTCCCGGTTTGCCTACCATGATCGCCCCGAATTCTCCCTCCTTGCCCGCTGATTTTAGCGCCATTGCCCGGCGCATTCAGGACAAGGTGGAGAGTTACGAACGCTACAACTTCTCCCAGGGCCGCAACGATTTCCTCAAGGCCTTTTTCGATCTTGCTCAGGAATTTGACCTGCTGGAGGATTTTTACCGTATCTGCGTGGCTGTCCCCCTGACCATGGCGAGTATTGCCTGCGATCTCTATATCTGCCGCGAGCAAGACGGCGCGCTGGAACTGGTCTGCTCCTGTGACTGCGGCGTGCTGGAGGAGCCGGAGCCTGCCGCCTACCCGGTGCATGTCTCGGAGAGCGCCTATGTGGAGGCGGGCTGTTTTGTGGTGCCGGTGTTCAGCCGCCATATCCTCAAACAGGACAGCATCATTGTGACTGCATCCCAGTTGGATCTCTGGAATGGGCTGGAAAGCGCCGCTCCCCACGGCCATGTGCTGGGCATGTTCGTGGTTCGCGGCAACGATAACCTTGATGAGAACGATCGTTTCTTTCTCGGCAAGTACGCCAACCGCATTGGCTACAACCTGGATACCCGCCTCATTGCCCGGCAAAACGTGGCTCGGCTGAACTTCATCAACACCCTGGTTTTGGATATCGAGCACAATGTGATTGTGCCCAACATGTATTTCCGCCACCTCTTCAACCAGCTCAACAAGCGCATCGCCATGCTCAATCAGCAAAGGCGGCGCTTGGAGGAGCTTTCCAGCCCGGAGGAAATCCCAGAGGCGTGCCGACAGTGTGCCCGGGAATTACACGAGATCGAGCAGTCGCTGCGCAACGACTACCTGGAAATCGTCAAGCACCATGCCCACATGACCCTGTTCATCGAGAGTCTGTTCCGGCGCGAGCACTTTGAGCAGGGACATCTGGTGCTGCGGCCGAAACGCTGCTTTATTGAAAAAGAGGTGATCATCCCCCAGTTGGAACACTATGCGGCCAGGTTGGCAGCGGCCAAAATCAGCGTAGACAGACCCATGAACATGGACAAGGAGGAGATCCCCATCATGGTGGATATCGGCCTCCTGGCCCAGGTCTATGCCAACCTCTTTTCCAATGCCGCCAAGTACACCCGCGAGATTACCGACTACCGGGGCCATCGCCGCAAGGCCGTTGCTTACGGACGCGAACGGGTGGATAATTTCCCTGTACCGGGCCAGTACGGCATCAAGTTCAATGTCTTCACCACCGGCCCCTCCATGGACCCGGCAGAGGGGAACCGCCTCTTCTTGGAGGGCACCAGGGGTGAAGGCGACACCGATCTGCCCGGCAGCGGTCATGGCCTGTCGTTCATTCGCCACGTGGTGGAAATGCACGGCGGCCGGGTCGGCTATGAAGCCACCCGCGAAGGTAATAACTTCTATTTCATCTTGCCCCTGCCTCCCGGCGACCAGTCGGGTGAGCTTTTTCCCATCCATTTTTAACTCTGCCATGACCCTATCTCTATGCTTGCCCACTAGGGCAGAGTCCTCTTTTTTTGCCTGATTGTTCCCACTGATTATGAACATGGAATTACTTGCACCTGCGGGTACCGTGCCTGCCTTCGAGGCTGCCCTGGCTGAAGGCGCGGATGCGGTCTACCTGGGCACGCCCGCCTTCAATGCCCGTGCCCTGGCCCGAGATTTTTCCTTTGCCGAGATTGCAGCCATGATCGAGACTGCGCATGGCCAAGGGAAAAAGGTGTATCTGGCCATGAACAGTCTGGTCAAGGAGGATGAACTGCCCAGGGCCGTGGAAACCCTGGCCCGTATTGCCCGCTTGCAGGCGGATGCGCTCATCGTGCAAGACCTGGGGCTGATCCACCTGGCCCGGCGCTTCTTTCCGGAACTGCCCCTGCACGCCTCCACCCTGATGGCCACGCACAACTCGATTGGGGTCGAATATCTGGCCGCTCTAGGCTGCAGTCGGGTGGTGCCGGCAAGGGAACTCGATCTTGAAGAGATTGCCCGCATCAGCACCCTTGCCGCGGTCGTAGGCGTGGAGCTTGAACTCTTTGTGCATGGGGCCATGTGCTTCAGCTATTCCGGCCTGTGCCGTTTTTCCAGTTTACATGGCGGCAAATCGAGTCTGCGCGGCCAGTGCGTGCAGCCCTGCCGCAGGCGCTACCAGTGGCTCTCTTCCGGAAAAAGCGCGGGCGCGGCCCAGGAGGGCGGCTACCTTTTTTCCATGAATGATTTAAGCGGGCTGGGCGAGCTGGATGCCCTGGCCGAAGCCGGAGTTGCGAGCTTGAAGATCGAAGGCCGCCTGAAGTCGGTGGCCTATGTGGGCAACACGGTGCGGGCCTATCGTCTGGCCCTGGATGCCCGCAAGGAACAGGATCACAAACGCCGCGCGGACATGCTCAAAGAGGCCCGGGCATGCCTGGACGTGGCCATGGGCAGGCGGCGCAGCAGCGGCTTTTTCCCGCTGGGCGCGGCTCAAGAGGCGGATTTGATCAGCCCGGAGCAGTCGGGCAATACCGGCACCCTGGCCGCGGTGCTGCGGAAGATGGAACCGCTGCGGCAGCAGGGCAAGGTTACGGCAGTACAGCTTACGGCTCAGTTGCGCACGGATCTCCGGGCCGGGGATCGCCTGCGCCTGCATGAGGAACGAAGCGACAGCAGGAGCAGTTTCACCCTGCGCCATTTCCGGGTGGCAGGCAAGCCCCGCCGGGAAGCCCGGGCCGGGGAGAGCGTGGAGATCCGCCTTACCGATACCAAACTCCTTGGCCTGCGACCACCCTTTGCGGGCAAGATCTACCGGGTGGATGTCAGCGGCCGCAAGGAGCAGGTGAGCCCGGCTCTGGCGCGCCTGATCACACAGCAGGAACAGCTGGCAGCCAAGGCAGAAACCCCTGTGCGGAAGCTTGTGCAGGACATCGCCGGAGAAATAGGCCTTTTTTCGCCGCAGAGCGAGCAGGCTGGGCCACAGTCTTTCCCTACTTGGCAGGGCAGAGGCAAAAAAACAGGCAGGCAGCGTGATACCCGTATTGAATGGTGGCTGAAGGCCTCCTCTCCTGAGGCCCTGCGCCTCCGTTTTCCTTTTCCGGTCTCTCGCCTGCTTTTGGATTTGAACGCAGAAAGCCTGGATTTGGCCCAGAACGGCCTGCTCAGAAAATTTCTGCGTTCCACCAGGCTGACTTGGGCCCTGCCTGCGGTGATGTTGGAGGAGCGGCTGGACTGGTATCGCCATGCCATCAGCCGCCTGCAGGCCCTTTCCTTTTCTTCCTTTCAGTTGGGGCATCCGGGCCAAATCCGCTTTTTTTCTCAGGTTGCTGGAGAGGAGCCGGAAAGGGCAGCGGAGCTTTTCGGCGATTTTTCCTTTAATCTCCTCAACCACAGCGCCCTAGCCGCCCTGGCTGAGCAGGGTTTTCGCGGGCTGCAGTTTTCCTTGGAAACAGACCGGCCAACCCTGATGACTGCCCTGGCAGCCTTTAAGGCAGGTGCAGGGGTAAGCAGGGCCGACAGGTGCAAGCTCGGGCTTCTGGTCTATGGCCGTCCGGCCCTCTTTACCTCCCGCCTGCAGGCTCCGCATTTCAAGGGCAGGCATACCCTGAAGAGTCCGCATGGGGAACGCTACTTCCTCAAACAGCAGCAGGACAGTGTCTGTGTCTATCCGCAGATACCCTTTTCCCTTTTGGCCCACGGCCGGGACTTGAGCGCCCAGGGGCTCGATTACCTGGTGGTGGATATCAGCCGAGTCAATCCCAAGCGGGAAGCCGCGCTGATAGCTGCTTTATGGAGTGCCAAAGTGGAGGCGCCACCGCATTTTTCCGGCAACTATAGTGGCGTTCTTGCTTAAAACAGGGTACATCATTGACGCTCAGGTTTCTTTTCTGTATGTGCCTGACTTGGATTAAATAGTATATTGCTCATCCTAATTTTTTGTTCACCACCGCTGCCCGGCGGGCTTTCCAGATAGATCGTTTGCATGCCTAAACAGGACGAAAAGATTCAACTGCGCAACAACCCTACACTCAGACGTTTGGGCGAGGTCTTGCGTCCCTATTCTCCCCAGTTGATTGTTGCCATGGTGGGCATGGTGGCGGTGGGCATTTTCAACGCCCTCCAGGCCTGGATGGTGCAGCCACTGCTTGATGAAATTTTCTACAAGAAGGATGCCCGTCTCCTCAACCTGCTGCCTCTGGCGCTGCTGGCGGTCTTTTTCGTCAAGGGTATTTTTTACTTCGCCTATTCGTATCTGCTAGAAAAGGTGGGACAAAGCATTATTCGCGACCTGCGCAACCGTATCTACGCACATATCCACGAACTCTCGCTCTCGTTCTTCCACAAAACGCCCACCGGCGAGCTGATTTCCCGCATCATGAACGATGTCAGCATGCTTCAGGGCGCGGTTTCGCATGCGCTTATCCGTCTTCTCCGCGATTTTTTTTCGGTTTTAGGCCTGCTCGGCGTTATTTTTTACATGGACTGGCGGCTGGCGCTGATCTCTCTCGTGTTCCTGCCCATGGCCGCCATCCCGATTGTTCTGTTCGGCAAGAAGTTCAGACGCCTGAGCACCCGCTACCAGACCCGCATGGGGGACGCCACCAGCCAGCTCCACGAAACCATTGCCGGTATCCGCATCGTCAAGGCCTTCTGCACCGAGGATTTTGAAAAGAACCGTTTTGCCGGCAAGATGCAGACCATCATGGACATCCTCATGTCGGACGCCAAGTACCGCTGCCTGGGCCACCCCATGGTGGAACTGATGGGCGGGGTGGGCATGGCCCTGATCATCTGGTTCGGCGGCCTGCAGGTCTTGCAGGGCAATTCCACCCCAGGCACCTTCATGTCCTTTCTTACCGCCCTGATCATGCTCTACGAGCCGGTCAAGGGCGTTACCCGCATCAACGCCACCATCCAGCAGGGTATGGCCGCGGCCACCCGTATTTTTGAACTTTTGGATGTGCAGCCCGATATCCGTGAGCGGGCGGATGCCGCTGTGCTGCCGCCCTTTCATGACAGCATTGTTTTTGACGATGTCAGCTTTCACTATGAGGGCAATGCGCCGGTTCTGCACAACCTGAACCTGTGCGTACAGCAGGGCGAGGTGCTGGCCCTTGTGGGCCCGAGCGGCAGCGGCAAGACCACCCTAAGTAACCTGGTGCCGCGTTTCTATGAGGTCTCTTCCGGGGCCATCCGCATCGACGGCCTGGATATCCGCAGCCTGCAACTCCACTCCCTCAGGCACCAACTGGCCATGGTGACCCAACAGACCATTCTCTTCAATGACACGGTACGCAACAATATCGCCTACGGCCGCAGCGGTTCCAGTGAGGAAGATATCCGTCAGGCAGCACAGGCGGCCTATGCCCTGGACTTTATCGAAGAACTGCCCGAGGGTTTTGATACGATCATCGGCGAATCCGGGGTGCGCCTTTCCGGTGGTCAGCAGCAGCGTATTTCCATAGCTCGGGCTCTGCTCAAGAATGCCCCCATCCTCATCCTGGACGAGGCTACCTCCTCCTTGGACACCGAGTCGGAACGTGAGGTGCAACGGGCGCTCGACAACCTCATGCAAAATCGCACCACCATTGTTATTGCCCACCGGCTTTCAACCATCAAACACGCCCACCGCATTGCGGTGCTCAAGAACGGACGCCTGGTGGAAGAGGGCAGCCATGAAGAACTGCTGGCCCTGGGCGGAGAATACAGCGCGCTCTACCACCTCCAGTTTGCCGAATAACCACTATGACCAGAGCACAATTCCAGGGCCATGTCGGCCGCGTCAACTGCTGGCTGCTTATCATCTTGGCCTTTTTTCTGCCTCTTTCCACCTCGGTGGTGTCTGTGACTGCCGTGCTTTTTCTGGCTGGCTGGCTGCTTGAGGGCGATTTTAAACGGAAGTATGAGGAAATAACCGCAAACCCCATGAGCAGGGCAGTCCTGGTGTATATTGCCCTGCTGTTTTTGGGTTTGCTCTGGAACGATCAGATCGGCGCCAGCGCCTCCGGCATCCAGAAACAGTGGAAGATACTGCTCATGCCTTTGTTCCTTACCGCCATCCGGCCGGAGCGGCGCTGGTGTGTACTCTGGGCTTTCATTGCCGGGATGAGTATAATGATGCTGAGCACTTACCTGGCCTGGCTGGGCTGGCTGGAGTATGCCGATGTGTCGCAGGAGCGCCTGACCAAGAGGAACTCCCATGTAGTTTACAACCCCATGCTGGCTTTCACCATTTATCTGCTCCTGTATCAGCTGATCTGGGGCGGCTTGCAGCGCTGGGCGCGGCTGGCTGGGGGCGTGCTTGCTGCTCTGATGGTTGTCAACATGTTCATGACCGATGGCCGCACCGGCCAACTGGCCTTTCTTATCCTCAGTGGTGTGCTGTTTTTTCAATACCTGCAAACCAGCCCCTGGAAGGCAGTGCTGGCTCTGTTGCTCGCTCCGCCGCTGATCTTTTTTGCCTCCTACCACTTAAGTTCCACCTTCAAGGAACGGGTGGATCTGGCGAAAAAGGAGGTTGAAATCTACCGATACAACCCCAGAACTTCAGTGGGCCAGCGCCTTTTTTTCTGGGAGCATTCCTGGCATATTTTTAAGCAAGCTCCGGTGCTCGGGGTGGGCACCGGCGGCTTTGAACCGGCCTATGCCGAGCGGAACAACAGGCATTCGCCCCACATGCCGGTAACCGATAACCCGCACAACCAGTACATCCTCGCCTCGGTGCAGCTGGGGCTGGTTGGGCTTGCCTCCCTGCTGGCACTGTTTGGCACCCAGCTCTGGCTGGCCTGGAAAAGCACGGATGACTGGGGCAAGGTGCGTCTGGCCTTCCCGGTTTTCTTTTTGGTGGTAATGCTGACGGAGAGCTATCTGCTGGTGCATGAAACCGGGATTCTTTTTTCGCTGTGCTGCGCGATACTCTATAAAAAGACCATGCCGCCTGAGACTGCCGGCAGGGCAGAAGAAGGCAGGCAACAAAGCATCAGTGCCGCGAGTGGCCGCTTGAACGGTTGAGCGGTTGATCGCGGTGCAGGTATGGCGGTTCAAGAGCGTATCCTTATCATCAAGCCGAGTTCCCTGGGCGATATTATCCATACTTTGCCCCTGGCCCATGCGCTCAAACGCTGCCGACCCCAGCGTTCGATCGGTTGGGTGGTGGAGCGGGCGTTCCAGTCCCTGCTCAAGGCGGACCCGACTATTGACGCCATCTATCCCATCCATATTCCCTCCACCAGCGATCCGGATGCAGGCAAGTTTGCGTATCTGAGTGCCCTGGGTGCGACCGCCGCTACGCTTGGTCAACTGCGCCGCAATTTTAAGGCCTATCCCTATGGTATGGTGCTGGATCTGCAGGCGTCCTTCCGCAGCGGCCTGTTGGCCCTGATGAATCCCGGCGGCAGGCGGGTAGGCTTTGCCGATGCCCGCGAGTTGAACACCTTGTTCCAGCATGAGCGCATTGCTGTGCCCGCTGCCGTCACCCACGCACTGGATAAAAACCTCCTCTTTGCAAGCCATCTGGGCTGTGAGGTTCGGCCCGAAGATTTTTTTCTCAGTACCACCGCAGAGGCAGAGGAAGAGATGGATGCCTTCCTCCATGCGGCAGGATTACACTCGGGAACTAGGCTGGTCTATATGCAGCCCGCAGCGCGCTGGCAATCAAAACAATGGCTGGTGGAGCGCTGGGCACAACTTGCGGATCGCTTGACGGCAAGCGGCATGCAGTGCGTTTTTGGCGGTTCAGCGGCTGATCTGCCCCTTTTGCAACAGATTGGTGCTGCCATGGAGCACAGGCCGCTTATTGCAGCGGGCCGCTTGAGCCTCTTGGCAGGCGCAGCTCTGATCAAGCGTTCGGCCCTCTATGTGGGGGTGGATACCGGGCCCATGCACATGGCGGCCCTGGCCGGTCGGCCCGTGGTGGCCCTGTTCGGCCCGACCCATCCGGAGCGGGTCGGGCCCTACAAGACCGTCGGCCGAGTCTTGCAGGCAAAAGGGCTGGACTGCCTGTGCTGCCGCAGGCGTGCATGCAGCCATCAGAGCTGCATGCAAGGCATCAGTGTGGAGATGGTGGAACAGGCAGTACTGGACCTGCCGGCACAGGAAAACAGAAATCTGGGACGACGCTAGCCGGCGGTAGACAGCAGTAAGGGCCGGGCCGTGTTGCAGCCGGACTAAAAAATCAGGGTCGCTGCAGGGGTGGGGAGGGCGGCGGTTGCCAATGGGCCTGGCGCTCGCAGAGCTTGGCATACTTGAAGAGGGTGCTTTCAAAGCTGCTGAAGGCAATGAGAAAACCCGGCCAGCCATCCAGAAAGCCGCGTTTCAGGATGTAGATGTGGACAAAGGCCCAGAGCGCATGGCCAAAGGCCTGCCACATTGAACCGCACCTGCCGTTTTTTTCGAGTTTTTCCGCACCCAGGCTGGAATACCGGTCTGCCTTGCGCATGAGTTCGCTCAACTCGGCAAAGGGAAGCTGCCAGATGGGCTCCTTGAGGTAGCCGGCCGCTTTGTCGGAAACGATGCGAAACTCTTCATGCACCGGGTCGCCGTCTTTAAAGACCAGGGCCCCTTTCTTGAAGAGTTGCGGCTGCCGGTAATCGGGGTAGTAGCCGCTGTAGCGCATCCACCGGCCCATGAAAAAATTTCGGCGCGGAATGTAGTAGGCATCCGCTGTTGGGTTGTGCAGGCAAGCCAGGATTTCATCGCGCGCAGGGGGCGTGCAGCGTTCATCCGAATCGAGGGAAAAGATCCAGTCATGGCTGCAGGCGGCCATGGCGCGGTTGCGCAGATCACCGAAACTGGTGAAGGGCACTTGCACCACCCGGGCTCCCATTCGCTCCGCAATGATGGCGGTGTCGTCGGTGCTGTGCGAATCCACCAGGACGATTTCATCCGCCCACAAGACCGAGTTGACCGCTGCTTCGATTTTTTCGGCTACGTTATAGGCAATGATATAGGCAGAGACTTTGTTCATGCTTGCTGGGGTGCTGGTTGAACCGGGGGCATGGGCGGAGGTGCGGGCCTGGCAGGCGCGCGGCCGCCTCCCGCAATCTGCACCATGATGTGGCCGGTCTTGTTGAGCCGCTCGGTCAGGGTACGGAACAGGGGAGCGGCAATATCCGGATATTTTTCAATGATTTCCCAGAGCTTGTCGCCGGGAAAGCGTTTGATGCTGCAGCGGCCCATGGCCACCACCGTGGCGGTACGCGGCCCATCTAAAATAGATGCCATTTCGCCGAAATATTCGCCGGGCTCGGTAATCTCGGCGATCTTTTTGCTGGAGCGCAGGATGGCAACTTTTCCCCGCACCAGGCGGAAGAAATCCGTATCCTTGTTCCCTTCCTGGATGATGACATCCCCATCCTGATACTCCTCCACATCCGGATTGACCAGGTAGGGCGGCAGGGTCTCCTCGTGGACCACGGTGCGTTTGAGCACCTCTTCCAGGCTGGTAACGCCTTCCCGTGCTTTTTGCAAGGCGGCCTCACGCAGGGTATACATGCCCGACTGCATAGCCACCTTGCGCAACTGCTCCTCGGATACCTCCGCCTGGATGGCGGCCGCCACTTCCTGGGTCACCTCCATCAGCTCAAAAAAGCCTACCCGACCCTTGTAGCCTAGGCCATTACATTCCGGGCAGCCCTTTGCCTTGAAGAGCTTCAGGGAGCTCAGTTCGCTTTCGTTGAAGCCCGCCTCCAGAAGGGTTTTGTCGTCATACTGGGCCGGGGCCTTGCATTTTTTGCAGAGCCGCCGACCAAGGCGCTGGGACAGCACCATGGTGAGTGAAGAGGCCAGAATGTAGGCCGGGATGCCGATATCCACCATACGGCTGACCGTGGCCGGAGAGTCGTTGGTGTGCAGGGTGGAAAAAACCAGGTGGCCGGTCATGGCTGCCTTCATGGCGATTTCTGCGGTTTCCATGTCGCGGATCTCACCCACCATGATGATATCCGGATCCTGACGCAGAAAGGCCTTGAGCGCCGCGGCAAAGGTCATGCCCACCTCGGCGTTGACATTGACCTGATTGATGCCCCTGAAGTTGAACTCCACCGGGTCTTCGGCGGTGAGGATCTTGATATCCTCGTTGTTGAGCGAGTTCAGGGCCGAATACAGGGTAACGGTCTTGCCGGAACCAGTGGGCCCGGTAACCAAAAGAAGGCCCTGCGGTCGCTGCAAACAGCGTTTGAGCGAGGCAAAGGTATCCGGAGTAAAACCAAGCTGGGTGAGGTCCACGTTCAGGGAACCCTTGTCGAGGATACGCAGAACAATACCCTCGCCATGCAGGAGCGGCAGCGTAGAAACACGGAAATCCACCGCCTTGTTACGTCCGACCCGGATCTGGATACGACCGTCCTGGGGCACACGGCGCTCGGTGATGTTCAGCCCGGCCAGGATTTTCAAACGCGCGGCCAAGGCGTTTCTGATATTGAGGGGCAGGTTCATGGATTTAAACAGGGAGCCGTCCTTGCGGTAGCGCACCTGCATGGTCTTTTCAAAGGGCTCGATGTGGATATCGCTCACCCCTGATTGCACCGCCTGCACCAGAATACCGTTGACCAGTTTGATGATGGGGGCGTCGGTTGCGGAAAATTGCTCAAACCCCGTCTCTTCGCTCGCATCGGGGCCAATCTCGAATTCCTCGGCCGCATCGGCCACCAGGGAGCCGAAGTCGTCCACTTCGAGCATGCTTGGCCCTTCATCGGCGGCCTCCGCATCCAGGCCGAAGAAGTGCTGATACTCCTCATCACTGATTTCGTAGTATTTTTTGTAGGCCTCAATAATATCCTTATAGCCCGACACGCATACTTGCAGGCCCATGCCCAGGGAGTCCTGCAGATTCTCCACCTCCATGGTGTCGGTCGGCTCCACCATGGTGACTTGCAAGGTGTTGCCGTTAATGCGCAGGGGAAAGGCCAGGTACTGTTTGGCCTCTTCGTAGGGGAGTTTGGCCAGGGCCTCGGGACTGGGCTCTTCATCACTTAATGTGATCGGAGCGAAGTTGTGCATGCGGCTGAGGAAGTTGGGAATGGTATCTGATTCAATCGCACCATTTTCCAGCAAAATCCGGCTGATACGCATGCCGGTCCGGCGCTGCAGGGCCTTGGCCTCGTCAAACTGCGAGGAGGTGATATAGCCCGCCTTGCTCAGCAGTTCGCCGATTTTCAGTTTGCTGGCGCCGGATTGATCCTTAACCGTTCTTTTGGTCGTTGTCCGCATGTCTGCACTGCCGGGTCTAGCCATGGATAAAGCCGCAAAGGAGGATATGGACGGGAAAAGCCTGTGTTCTGCTCAAGTTTAACCCTGTCATTGTACATAAAAAGGGGGAGCGGGTCAAAAAAGATGATAATTTTTCAAGCAGGTTTCATACAAATTTGAAAGTTGAGCCGCGTCCATTGCAGGTCAGATAGAGCCGCACCTGCGGCCCATTTCTCTGTCTTCGTATAAGGGATAGAGGATAGGTTCGAATTCTTTTCACTGTTCGCCACGACCGAGTGTATCGGCCTTTCAAACAGCAAACAACGCCGGATAGCGGCGGGCAAATTCTTCCTGCAAGGGCAGCATGACTTCGCGCATGGAAGGGTCGGCCGCAGTCGAAGTGCGCAGGGCAATGATGTGCTGCCACTGGCTGAGGTTGGCGTAGACAATGATTTCGGCCTTGCACGAGTTGGGCAGCACCGAGCGGGCAGCCTGGGGCGAAGAGGTCTCCAGAAGGCGCAGATAGCTCTGTTCGCAGGCCTCCATGGTCTCTCGCCACAACTCAAATTCCCGACTGTCCTCCTGGTAAAACAGGGGGCGGATAAAGGTGACCTCATTGCCGAAGCGGTCGCTGCTGTAGCGGCAGTAACGCTGGCTTTCCTGAAGAAAGGAACAGGGCCGGTGCCGCACCAGTTCATGGGTGACCGCACGGTTGACAATGAAACGCACGGCCAGGAAACGGTGCTGCGCAAGCAGATCAGCAGGCAGGCGGTCCACCTCGGCAAGCGACAATTTTCGTACTTCTATATCTGAAATCTCTTCAGAGAGGTCGGCTTGTTCAGCCAAATCCGCAAAAAAAAGCGGATGTCGCGCCAGTAAAAAGCGGAACAGGGCCTGTGACAGCGCTTCATGCGGGCACTCTTGCCAGAGTTCACGTAAGGCGCGGACAGAACCGGTGATCAGCAGTTGCCTGGAGTTGAGCTGGTCAATATGGAGAAACCTGGGCAGACAGGCGTACAGGGCACTGATGGCTCCCGCATCCGGGCAATGCACCACAAGGCTCAGCACCGCCATCTCCAGCACCGAATTGTGCTGGTGCAGCAGCATTCTGCGGACAAAGGGTTCGGCAGAGGCCTGATCAATGCGCTCCTCACTCTTATAGCAGATCCGGCCGCAGAATTCGATTCGTACCGCCAGGCTTTGCTGCTCCAGTTCGTCTAAGATAGAAAATGAAGGGTCTACGATGCGCATAGCTCGGGCGTCTCAGTGGCGGCATGAAAAAGGCCGTCTGTGCAGACGGCCTTTTTCATGCCGGGTTCTCTGTTTATTTGTTTTCTTCCCAGAATGGGGAAAGTTCACGCAGGTTGGCGATAATTGGCGGCATAACCTCCAGCACCTTATCCACCTCGGCCTCGGTGTTGTAGGGCGAAAGGCTGAAACGTATGGAACCGTGCGCCGCAGTGAAGGGCACCCCCATGGCGCGCAGCACATGCGAAGGTTCAAGCGAGCCTGAAGTACAGGCCGAGCCGGAAGAGGCGCAGATGTGGTGCCGGTTCATGTGCAAGAGAATAGCCTCGCCCTCCACATATTCAAAGCTGATGTTGGCGGTGTTGGGCAGGCGCATGGTCTTGTGGCCATTGAGGAGCGACTTGGGAATACTGGCTAAAAGCCCATTTTCCAGCTTGTCGCGCAGGGCACGCACCCTGGTGTTTTCCTCCGCCATCTTGGCCGCTGCCAGTTCACAGGCCCGGCCAAGGGCGACAATGGAGGCCACGTTTTCCGTGCCGCCCCGGCGGCCGTGCTCCTGATGGCCGCCGTTGAGAAAGGGCATGTAAGGTGCGCCCTTGCGCACATACAAGATGCCGATCCCCTTGGGCGCATGCAGTTTATGGCCGGACAGGGCCAGGAAATCAATGGCGGTTTCTTTCAAGTTGATGGGGATTTTTCCCACCGCCTGCACCGCGTCGGTATGAAAGAGGATGCCGCGTTCCCTGGCGATTTTCGCCATTTCCTCCACCGGGAAGAGCACCCCGGTTTCGTTGTTGGCCCACATCACGCTGACAATGGCGGTCTCATCGGTGAGGCTGTCCCGGTACTGTTGCATATCCAGGGTACCGTCCGCCGCAACCTGCAGCCGGGTGATGTGGTATTTGCGACCGGTCAGATTTTCGATATTGTCGCACAGATTCTTCACTGCCGGATGTTCCACCCGGGTGGTGACAATATGGTTTTTTTCCGGATAGCGGCGCAGGGCGGAAAAGATGGCGGTGGAGTCACTTTCCGTGCCGCAACTGGTGAAGACGATCTCCTCGGGGCTTGCACCGATAAGTGCTGCCGCCTGCTCACGCGCCCTTTTCATGGCCCGGGCCGGATATTCGGCAAAATCGTACATGGACGAAGGGTTGCCGTAGTAGGTCTTGAGGTAGGGCAGCATGGCCTCCAGCACCTCGGGCGCGATGGCGGTGGTGGCGTTGTTGTCCATGTAGATGATTGGTGTTTCCTGCCCGCTCATGCCTTGTCCTCCTCAACCACCAGGGTGTCTAACACCTGCTCGCGCAATTTCTTTTCCACAAAGCCCTTCAGGGTGGCATGGGAGGAGTGGCAACCGGCGCAGGAACCGCGCAGGGAAACAGTGACAAAATCACCATCCACATCCACAAGCTGGATATCGCCATGGTCCATCTTGAGGGCTGGACGAATCTCCCGTTCGATCACCTCTTCGATCTTCTTGATCTTCTCAAGCGCGGTCATACGCTTGGCCTTTTTCGGGGCCGTGGTCGACTTGCCGCTGCCGGCCTGGAGTTCTTCATCCAAAAGGGCCTGAAGCTGGTCCACGCAGCGGCCGCAGCCGCCGCCCGCCTTGGTGAAGTTGGTGATGTCTTCAACCGTGGTCAGGTGGTTTTCCTTGATGGCGCGGATAATTTCCAGGTCGGTGACGCCAAAACACTCGCAGACCACCTGGCCCTGGGCCATGGGTAAAATCATGCCCTTGTAGTCGGCAATGGCTGCCTCCAGGGCCTCCCGGCCCATGACTGAACAGTGCATCTTCTCCTTGGGCAGGCCGCCCAGGGCCTTGGCAATGTCGTCATTGGTCAGGTTCTTGGCATCCTCCACCTTCATGCCTTTAATCAGCTCGGTGAGCATGGAGGAAGAGGCAATGGCCGAGGCACAGCCAAAGGTTTTGAACTTGGCATCGGTAATGACGTCGTTTTCATCCACCTTGATGGAAAGACGCAGGGCGTCGCCACAGGCAATGGAGCCGACATTGCCGACACCATCGGCATTTTCAATTTCACCCACATTTTTCGGGTTGATGAAGTGTTCCTTCACCGCATCTGTATAATCCCACATAAGGCTTCACCTGAGCTTGAAAGAGTCAAAATATCCGAATGCTTCCGATTGTCCTTCTTTTCGCTACATTATGGCAGGAGCCCTGTTTCGGCAAGGAGTGATTTGGCGGCCTCGACCAACTGGGCACAACCCTTGGGATCACGCGCCTCCACGTAAAAACGCACCTTCGGCTCCGTACCCGAGGGACGGATCATAATCCAGGAGTTGTCTTCCAGAATCATTTTGCGGCCATCTATGGCAATAACCTCCTTGATGGTCTTGTTTTCTCCGCCCACGGGAATGGTCGAGCCCACATCGTAGCGCTTGAGGCCGTCCAGGGCGGCGAACAGGGCCTCGCCCTGCTGGGACACGGTGACGCCGTCCTTTTCCGGATAGTAGTGGCCGTACTGCTCTTCGATTTCTTTCAAATATGCGCCCAAAGGTTTTTTCAGGGTCAGCATCATGTCGAGCGCCAGAATAAGGCCGATAAAGGCGTCCTTTTCCGAGGTATGGCCGATAAGGGTGATGCCGTCCGACTCCTCGAAGCAGACCAGGGCCTGGTCGATCACCGGTTTGAATTCCTTGAAGCCGACCTTGGGTTCAAAGACCTCTTCGCCCAGACTGGCTGCCACCGCGTTGGCCAGATTGCTGGAGGCCACGGTTTTGGCCACCATGCCGCGCTTGCCCTTGACTTCATGCAGGTAGTGGTAGGCCATGGCGCCGAATTGGTTCATGGAGATTTCCACCTCGCCGTCGGTGAAGCGGATGCGGTCGCCGTCCGGGTCGATGACGGCCCCGAGTTTGAGCGACTGCGGTGCGGCGGTCAGGGCCTTGAGGGTAAGGTGCATGTTGGCGGCCGAGGGTTCGGGCGCAATGCCGCCAAAGGTTGGATCCGGTGTGTTGCGCAGCAAAAGGAGACGATCTTTGCCGGGATTGCCCAGAAGATCTGCGATCTGATCCCGGGAAGCGCCGTGCACGGCATCCACGCAGACCACTATATCCGTGCCGGCGGCAAAATCGGCCAGCAAACCGTCGTAATCAATGCCATGCCTGGCCTTGCCCCGACGGATCAACTGCTGCCAGCTCTTGAGGGCATTTTCCTGAATAATGCCGGGCAGGGTGTTGAGCGGTTGTTGCAAGTCTACAGAACCGGCCAGAAAGGGCACTGCCTTGCGTTCCATATAGTCCCCGGCAATGCGGGTGATATTGCTGGTAAGGATTTCCGCTGCCGGGCCTGCATCGGCGGCATTGTACTTGAAGCCGCCGTACTGGAGCGGGTTGTGGCTGGGGGTCAGGTTGATGGAAAAGGCGGCCCGGTTGATCAAAACCGAGGCGGAAAGCGCGCCGGTAGTGGCCTCGCCCGCGTAGAATATTTTCACTTGATTGGCGGCCAACACATTGGCCACGGCCAGGGCAAGCATGGGCCCGCCGAAGCGGTTGTCAAAACCAAGCACGCAGCCGCGCTCCTGCATTTCGGCAAAGCTGCTTACCCCAAGGCTTTCGTGCAGGGAGGTATCTGCCTCGGCATCCTTATAAAGGGTGAGGATGGCGGCCGTCACCACCGCGACCGAGCGCAGAAAGAGGTCTTTTCCCAGGGTGCCGCGCCAGCCCGAGGTGCCGAAGGAGATAGCCTGGCTGGGCCGGCCCGCATTGCTGCGGATCTCATCGCCAACCAGGGTATAGACTTCGTCAATGGCCTCCTGCCAGCGTGGCCGCTCGGCGGCCTCAGCCCGTTCCCGTTCGGCAACCAGGGCCTTGATCGCCTCGAAATATTGGCTGTTTGCGTGGTCACCCGCGGTGATAAACGGGCTTGTCTGTGCGGTAATGGGATGTGGTGTGACCATAATCAGCTCCTTGGTTCAGGATGGCGGCTCGAAAGAGAAGGCCGCAGCAAATAAGTTCACATGGTGGATGGCATGATTTCGGCATCGCTGCCTGCAGCCGGCCTCAGTTTACGGCGTTGGCGTGCTGCTCTCCAGCCCGGCCTGCGGCTCTATCGGGCCTGCCTCTTCAACCAGCATCACCGGCAGCATCTTGCCGCCGTGGTTGTGCACCGGAAAGGCAAGTCGGCAGGTGCGGCAGACCAGGGCCTGGGCGGGGATGTCCTCTTCCACCGGCCCTTTGCAGGCCTGGCAGGCAAGGATGTCGGCAAGTTCTGGTGTTATCATTGAGTATCCTTTTCAGCCTGTGTAAGGCTCTGTGCGTGACTGGTGCCTGTTCAATTCGGGCAACGCAGGGCTGCAGTATTGGACGATTATTGAATGATATACTATCCTTGCCGGGCAAAACAGTAAAGGATTCATTGGCGCGAGGCCCCTGTAAGGAACGATTGTCCTGCTCTCCTGCAGGCATCAGGCCGGGGCGGAATTGTACGGTTTTTGCAATGGCGTTTTTGCAATGGATTTGGCCGCAAGTGTGGTATATATATCTTCTTGTCAACAGGTTCATCCTAGCCTTGAACCTCGGTTTTGCTTGAGATAGGAGAAGTGCTGTCATGCCAGCAGTGGATGAGTGTCTGCCTTCGTGCAACAATAAGAAAACCGTGCCGGTGGAAGAGGCGGTGGGCATGGTCTTGCCGCACGATATTACCGAGATAATCAAGGATGTGCGCAAGAGTCGCGCCTTCAAGAAGGGGCATATTATCCGGCCGGAAGATGTGGCAACCCTGCGTCGCCTCGGCAAGGAGCACATCTATGTGCTCAACTTAGGGCCGGATGAGGTGCACGAAAACGAGGCGGCCCTGCTCTTTGCGGGTGCATTGGCCGGCGAGGGGGTCGAGCATGCGCAGGAACCCTCCGAAGGCAAGATCGGTTTTAGCGCCGGCCGAGATGGGCTTTTGAAGATCAACCGGGAGGCGCTTTTCCGCTTCAATATGCTGGGCGAGCTTATGTGCGCCACCCTGCAGGACAATACTCCGGTGCGGAAAGGCGAGCAGATCGGCGCAACCAGGCTCATTCCCCTGGTAGCCCGCCGCGCCCTGGTAGAGGAGGCCGTGGCCACAGTGCAAACAGGCGAGCCGGTACTGCGGGTAATGCCCTTACGCAAAGCTGCGGCAGGCTTGGTCATTACCGGCAACGAGGTTTATTCAGGCCGTGTTGCCGACCGCTTTGAGGAGGTATTGCGGGCCAAACTTGCCGGTCTGGGCTCCTCGGTAGTACAGGTGCGCTTTGCGCCCGACGACCCCGCACAGATCGCCGCTGAAATCCGCTCCTGCCTGGATGCGGGCGCAGATCTTATTGTGATCTCCGGGGGGATGTCGGTTGATCCCGACGATGTCACCCGCCTGGGCATCGGCATGGCAGGCGCGGAAGCACTGGTTTACGGTACTCCGGTCTTGCCCGGCGCCATGCTGGCCGTCGGCCGTATCGACACCGTGCCGGTCATCGGCCTGCCTGCCTGCGGCATGTTCCACGGCATTACCGTCTTTGACCTCATCCTTCCCCGTATCCTTGCAGGCGAGCAGATAGGCCGGGAAGAACTGGCCCAGCTTGGTCATGGCGGTTTCTGCCGCAATTGCCCGAACTGCCGCTATCCGGTCTGCAGCTTCGGCAAGAGCTGAGTCGGCCGGCATGCCGGTTTCTCCAGCAGTACAACAGAAGGTATGTCCCGCCTGATTCGCCTTTTTTGTGTTTGTATCCTCTTTGCGCTTACTCTTGCAGCAGCACTGTGCGGCCCGGCCTTGGCCACGCCCCGTCTGGATGCCGGCTTTGGCGCGGATGGTCGGGTGGCGGTAGAACTGGGCCTAAAGAGCAGCGCCAATGCGGTTGCACTGCAAGCGGACGGCAAGATCGTGGTGGCCGGCTCGGTAAACCCCGGCCAGGCCAGAAATTTTTCCCTTTTGCGTTTCAATGCGGACGGCAGTCTTGATCCCGGCTTCAACCACGAAGGCGCGCTCATTACCTCAGTATCCATGGGGGATGACGAGGCCCTGGCCCTGGGCATCCTGGCCGATGGCCGCATTGTGGCGGGCGGCTACAGCTCGAGTGGCGAAAACCGCGATTTCGCCCTGGCCTGCTACTTTCCGGATGGCCGCCTGGACAAGGATTTCGGCCGCAACGGCGTAGTCATTACCCCGGTGAGCGGCGGTGATGACGAGATCAACGCCCTGGTGATTACGCCGGACAATAAAATTGTGGTGGCGGGCAATGTCACGGGCACAACCGGGAGCGTGGCCGTGGCCGCGCGCTACCTGGCCGATGGCGAACTGGACAGTTCCTTTGGCGAGCGCGGGGTCAGCCTTATTGGCGTGGGTAGCGAATCCAGGGCCGAGGGCATTGTCCTGCGGGATCAGGGCGGGGTGGTGCTGTCCGGCACCTTCAGAAGCGGTGGCCGGGTTTCGCTTATGCTGGCCGCGCTGGATGAGCATGGACTTCTGGACAAGAGCTTTGGCAAGGGCGGGGTGGCCCTGCCTGCGGGCAACCTGTCCATGAGCGAGGGCTACCGTCTGGCCGCTGACGCGGAAGGGCTCTTGTATGTGGCTGGGGCAAGCGGTTTGCCCGGCAGAAGGGACACGGCCCTGTTCCGCTTCTTTTCCAACGGCGAGCCGGATCCTGATTTCGGCAGGGGCGGGGTAGTGATCAACCCGGTCAGCGCTGAAGATGATGTGCTCTACGATGTGGCGGTGAACGAGCGTGGGGTCATTGCCGGCGGCTTTGCCGTTGAGGGTGGTCAACGCCGATTCCTGCTCGCCTCCTATGCACCGCACAACGGTTCCCTGGATGCGCCCAACCTGCATCTGCCGGTGGTGCAACTGGAGGAGGGCAAGAAATATCCTGTCCTATCCACGGAGATTAAGCGCCGCGTGAAAAGGACGCAGACCAGGCGAGCGGATGCGGGTTCTATTCCCCTGTCGTGGCAGCACAGGCGGGTGCAAGCAGACACGCAGATCGTGGCTCCCGCCTCTGCACAGAACCCACTCCGGCAGCAATTAGTACAGGGCTTGCTGGACTTTCTCGTGCCTGCTGCGGCAGCGGCCACAGCTGATGCCGTTTCGGTGGATGCGCCCCAGGTTGAGCCGCAGAAGACTCCGGAAGATACGCCCAAGGTGCGCCTGTTCAACTTCGGCGAGGGTGAGGGAGTCGGCTATGCCGCGGCCATAGATGCGGCCGGCAATGTGCTGGTGGTGGGCACGGCAGAGCGGGGCCGGGGCAGTTCCATGGCAGTGGCCCGCTTTGATGCGGCCAGCATCTACACCATTGATGCCTTTGTCAACCAGCGGGGAACAAGCAGCCTGGCCGTGCGCACCGCGCCACCGGTCGGCATCACCCGGACCGGCGCTGCCGGCGGCGGCGAAATATTGCCTGAGCTGGGAGCAGTGGTGCGGCAGCGGGGCCTGGTCTACAGCACCTCAGCCGGCCCGGTACTGCCTGCTGCTCCGCCGGAGGCCGCAGAGGATGGAGATGAAGAGCTTGCCGACTCGGCTAGGGTGCAAGGGCCGGCTGGTGCTGCCCGCCCGGCCGCATTCGTATCGACATCTTCCATAGAGCGGGGTGCGGTGGCAAGCGGCGCCGGCTATGGGCGCTTCACCGCCGCCCTGGGCAATTTGCGGCCAAATACGCTCTACCATGTGCGCGCCTATGCCTTGAGCCAAGGTGGCGCAGTCTACTACGGCCCCGAGTTCCAGTTCAAAACAGCAGATGCCTGCTTCATCGCCACAGCCGCCTTCGGCTCCCTGGGCCACCCGGCGGTCACTATTTTGCGTCAATTCAGAGATCAAATGCTGAACACCAATACCCTTGGCCAATCTTTGGTCAATACCTATTACCGTCTCTCTCCGCCCCTGGCAGCGGCCATTGTCGAGCACAAGAGCCTGCGCGGCTTGGCGTTTGTATTGCTGCTGCCCCTGGTTGCCTGTTCCTGGCTGGTCCTGCACACTGACCCGCTCGCAGCGACTATGCTCGTTATCAGCCTTGCTTTCGCAATGTGGTTGTCGATCTTTGCGGGACTGCACCGGCGTCTGCACCAATCAGGCACCGCCAAGCCCGGCAATCAGCAGGGTTTTACCCTGATCGAGCTGATGGTGGTCATCGTCATTCTAGGCATCCTGGCGGCCCTAATCACCCCTCGCATCATGGACCGGCCCGAGGAGGCCCGTCGCACCAAGGCAGAGGTGCAGATTCGCGCCATCGAGCAGGCCCTGAAGCTCTACCGCTTGGATAATGGTCAGTATCCGACCACCGAACAGGGCCTGCAGGCCCTGGTAACGCCGCCGACCCTGGGCCGCCCTGCGCGCAAATGGCGACAGGGCGGCTATCTGGAACGGGGCAGGGTGCCCAAGGATCCCTGGGGAGGGGATTATGTGTACCTCTGCCCGGGCATGCATGACGAGTTTGACCTTATCTCCTATGGGGCCGATAATCAGGCCGGGGGAGAGGGTAAGGATGCGGATGTCAACAACTGGGAACTGCAGTAAGCAAGCAACCGTGCCATGTTTGGGCAGCGCACGCTCCACAGGCTTTACCCTGCTGGAACTCTTGGTGGTAGTGGCCTTGATAGCGCTGATTGGTGCTCTGGCCATGCCGAAGCTGCAAGTTTTTGTGCAGGGAGATGCCCTGCAGGCAGGTGCGCGGCAGACCATCGTCTTTTTGCAGCAGACGGCCCAACTGGCCCGGCAAGAACGGCAGTCCTACGTGCTGCGCTATGCAGCAGATCAGCATGCGCTGGTAGCTGAAGCCGTTGTGCCCGCAGGGATACAGAAACGGAACAGAGGACAAAATCCCGACCGGGCGCACAGCCTGCGCCTGCCGGAAACAGTTGCATTGCTAGCCATCCACGTGAAAGAGCGGCAGTACGCCCGACAGAACGAGCGTGAACGAGAACCCCGTCTCCATATCAACAGCAAGGGCTATAGCGAGCCCGCAATTCTTGTGCTGGCGGCGCGGGATGGGGAAAAACAGCTCTCCCTGGTGGCCTCGCCCTTTCTGGGCCGGGTCAAGGTGGTGCAAGAATATGCCGATCCCACATCTGCAGAACTGTTCCGCTAGGCTCGGCCTGCCTCTGCGGCGCGGTGCGGCGGGTAGTGCGGGTTTTTCCTTCGTGGAACTGCTGGTGGCCATCAGCCTGATCGCCCTGAGTTGCATCCTCCTCTTTGGCGTACAGGCAGACAATGTGGACAGGGCTGCAGAAGCGCGTTTCCACAGCCAGGCCGCCATGCTGGCCCAGCACAAGCTGACGGAGCTGAACCTGCAGGATTTCGCCGGCCTTGCCGATGTAAGCGGCGATTTCGGCCCCGCTTATCCGGGCATGCACTGGTCACTCCAGGTGCGTGTCTTAAGTGATGAGGAAAGCGGCCTAGCAGGCGGCAGCGGCCGGCTCAAGCTGGCTGAGCTCACCCTGCGGGGCAGCGCCTCCAAGCACTACACCTATACGGTGCGCACCGTGTTCATGCGCGGTATCGAGGGCCCGCCTTGAAACTTCGACAAGACGGCTTTACCCTAGTTGAACTGCTGATTGCCGTTGCTCTCTTGGCCTTGGTGATGAGCATGCTGGCCACGGCCCTGACGGCATCGGTGAAAGTGGTGGAGGCGGTGAGCGAAGAAGATGATGCGGCCCTACAGGCCCAGACCGCCCTGCGCCGACTGAGTGAAGATTTGAATACTGCCTATGCGGAACCGGCCCTGCCTTTCCGCGCAGGCCAGGGTGAGGCCCAGTATTTGGAGGAGGATTTAGCCGATACGCTCAGCTTCGCCTCCCTCGGCCATCTGGTCTTTAACCCGCAGGAGCAGTACCGGGGCCCGGCCCTGATCAGCTACCGAGTGGAGACGCAGCGAGACGACCGCCGGCGGCTGAAACTCTTGCGCGCGGATGTGCCGCTTCTCTTGGGCGCGGCTGGCGATGAAGAGGCGGTGGAGGACAGCTTTCTCCTTTTGGCCGATGGCCTGCGTGCAGTCGAGTTTGAAGCGCTCAACGAGCGCGGCGAAACCTGGCGCTACAGTGCCGTGGCCGGAGCAGGAGGCCTTATGGAGGTTTCGCTGCCGGCGGCAGTGCGTATCCGCCTGGATTTCTGGCTCGATGTGGACAAGGGCCGCAGTCGGGTGTATGAAACAGCTGTGCTTGTGCCCGTGGGTCTGATCCGCGCCCGGCCGCAGCGGGGGACAGGTCTAACAGGCATAAATGAGGGGAGCGGCGGCTGATGGATCCTTCCCTGTTCAGGCGCTTCGTGCAGTTTGTGCAGCAGTCACAGCGGGAAAACAACCGGGGCATGGCCCTGGTGCTCACCCTGGCCTGCATCAGCTTTCTTGTGGCCCTGACCCTGCAGTTGATGGGCAGGGTGGACAGGCAGTGGGACAGCGCGGTGGCAGCGCAGGAAGAGTTACGGCTTGATGCCCTGGTGCAGGGCGGGCTGCAAGTGGCTCGGGCGGCCCTGCTCCTTGACCGCTACACGAATGACTTTGACTCCTTCTTTGACCCCTGGAATACCCTTGATGCGGGCAAAATAAAGGCACTGGCCGGAGATGGAGCGAGCTTAAGCGTAGTGATAGCCGATCTGGGCGGCCGTTTGCAGGTCAATGCCCTAGCGCAGACAGGCAGGGGGGCTGCGGGCACAAGCGGGCTTTCTCCCCAAGAGGCAAAGGTCTTTGAGCGCTACCGGGGTCTGTGGCGGCGCTTTCTCGGCTCAGGCCGCTTTGCCGTCAGCCCGGAGGAGATCGATCCGCTCCTCGATGCCCTAGCTGACTGGGTGGACAGGGATCAGAACGAGAGGCCCCTGGGCGCGGAAGACGGCTACTACCAGGCCCAGGATCCACCCTACAGCCCGGCGAACGCGCCCATTCGCTTTGAGGAGGAGCTGCTTTTGGTGCGCGGCATGACCAGGGCGCTGCTCTACGGCGATGCCGAGCACGAGGGCATCCTGCCCTATATCACGGTTGCAGGCACTGACGCGAGACTCAACCCCAACACCGCGCCCCTGCCGGTGCTGCTGGCCCTGTTGCCCGAGATGAGCGAAGAAAACGGCCGGGATCTGCAGGCCTTTCGCAGCAATCGGGAAAACAGGGCGGCCCTGGCCTCGCCGGATTGGCTGCACCAGGTGCGGGGCCTGCCTGCGGATCTGCGCGGAGATTTGCCGTCTTTCAGCGTAAAGAGCCGGTACTTTGCAGTGCAGGTAGCGGCGCGGGGCGACCGTATGCAGCGTGTGGGCACCGGCCTGATAGAGCGCAGGGATACGGGCGAACAGGGCCTGCTCTGGTGGCGGATTGACTAGGCGGATTGAATAAGTCCGATTCCATATCAAAACGCTACCTGTGTCGACATCGGAAAATACTTCTCGGAGTGCCTCTCTGTACACTTGCGTCGTATTTTCTTTGCCTCCTTGATACATTTTTTTGGTCTGGAACCGGAATACGATAGAGGAATGAATAGTATGATGTATCAGCACGATAAAGAACCAATATGGATGGCAGGCAGTCTCTTGGCATAGCCCTCGGTGATAGCGGGCTAAGTGCGGTACTCCTGCAGGTTTCCGGCCGGGCAACAAGCGTGGTCGCTACCGCGGCCCTGCCGCTTGCGCCTGAGTCTCCTGATTCAGCTGGGGGCCAGGCGGATGCGGCACGTGCCCTCAACCGCCTCTGCGCCGATCTCAACCGGCAGCCCTCCACTTCCCTGGTGCTGGGTCTGCCGCTCTCCGTGCTCAGCGTGCACAACCTGCACCTGCCCTTTACAGGGGCCAGACAGCAGGCCCAGGCCTTACCCTTTGAGATGGAGGAGCGGCTGCTGCGGCCTGCCGAACAGGTGAAAAGCGTCTATCAGGTCACGGCAAGCGGGGCGAACGCTACGAACGGTGCGAGTAGCACCGGCGGCGCAGAGCTCTTGGCCTTTGCGCTCGATAAGGCCTTTTTGCGGGGCCTCCTGCCTGAAAATCGGGGCCGCGAATGGATTTTTGATCCGGACAGCATCTGCCCCTCAGTCCAGGCCCTGGCCCAGCAGGCAAGCGCCTCCCTAGGCCGTTCCTGCTTTGTGCTCCTGCATGCGGATCTGCACAGCGCCACGCTTGCGCTGGTGCAGGCCGGGACGCTGCAGGCCTGCCGTCAATTACCCCTAGCGAGAGATGCTGAACCTGCAGATGAGCAGCCGGATGTGCCCGAGGGGCAGGTGTCCAGAGAGTCAGCCCAGGCGCTTGCAGCCGCGATTCGGCAAAGTCTGGCCCTGTTTGGCCGGCAGCAAGGCGCCGGGAGGATAGCACGGGATGAAGCCAGGCCTGCTGCTCCCTCTCGTCTCTACCTCTGTGGGCCCTTGGCTGAGGCCGAAGTACTGCACACAGTGCTGAGAGAGATGCTGCAGATGCCGGTGGAGCGTTTACGCGCACCCAGCGACAGTGCCGGTCTGGGCCGGCTTTCACCATCTTTTGACGCCGCCCTGGCCTGCGCCCTGCTGGGTCTGCAAGCGAGTAAAAGCGGTGCACAGCCCCTTAACTTCCGCACAGGTGCCTTTGCCAAAACAAGTTCGCGGCTGTGGCAGCGCAAAAATGCCAAGATCACGGCAGCGCTGGCCCTGGCGGCCTGCGTGGCTCTCGTTGTCTTTTCGGCGGTTGAGCTGCGTTCGCTCAAATTGAAAAACGAGCAGTTGCGCCGGGAAATGACCCAGGTCTACCGCAGCGCCTTCCCCCAGGTGCAGGTAGTGCGCGACCCCTATATGGAGATGCAGGCCGCGCTGAGAAGCGAAACTGCTGCCGGTGCGCTCCTGCTCTTCAGCCCAGACAGGGAAAGCGTGCTCAGCCTGCTGGCAGACATCTCCTCCCGCATTCCCGAGGAGGTGGCGCTGAGTGTCAACCGCTTCAGCCTGGACCAGGAACTGGTGCTTTTGCGGGGTGAAACCGCGAGCTTCAAGAATGTGGACCAGATCCGCAACCTTCTTGCCGCCTCGCCACTGTTCAGCGAGGTACGCATCCTCTCCTCCACGGCGGAGAGAAGCGGACAGGAAAGCCGGATTCGTTTTGAACTGCGCCTCAAGCGCAGTCTGGCCGGAGGCAGGCAATGACGCCCAGGGGAAAAAAAGCGGTCACTTTGGCCGTAGCAGCACTCTTGGCCTTTCTTTTTCTGCAGTTTTTGCTGCTGCCCATGCTGGCAGAGGGCAGGCGCTTGAAGAAGAACATCGCCACCCAGGAAGGCCGGCTTGCCGAGATGCGCCGGCTCATCGCAGAGGGTCAGGCCGGCTCCTCCGGTCAGGCGCACTCCCAGAGTGCCATGAGCGAGGCGCTTAAGCAGCGGGGTAGGGATTTTACCCTCTTCTCCTTTCTGGAGCAGGCTGCGGCCCAAAGCCGGGTAAAGGGTCATATCGAGGCCATGCAGCCGGTGCAGGCCGGGCCGGAAGAGGACGAAGGCGCAGGCGGCAGCATTGTTGAATTGCAGGTGCAGAATGTGAGCCTGAGCCGGTTGGTGCATTTTCTTGACCTAGTGGAGTCGCCGCAAAATCTGGTTGCCGTTGAGCGGCTCAGTATTCAGGGCGGAGGCAGGAAGGGCGCGTTTTTGAATGCCTCTTTGCGGGTGCGCACTGTAGAAATGACAGATGAAGTGCCCAGTGTAGCACCAGTAACACCGGTAGCACCAGGTGGGGTGAAGCCATGAGGAACTGTTCCGGCATGTTCGGCATAGACATTGCAAACGATATAGCGTTTTCGGCGCAGCAGGGAGTATGTCCATGAAAGCCCTGGGAAAAGTGCTGCGCTTCCTTTTCATGGCCTTGGCCGGCGGCATCCTGGTGTCGGCCCTGCTCTTTTTCTTTGCCTGGCTGCTTTTCCCGCGTGATTTTGTGCGGGATGTGCCGGAAAAGGCCTTGAACCGCGCTCTGCCCCAATTCCAGTGGCAGGTTGGCGCGGTCCACTACCACCGGCCTTTGGCCTTGCGGCTGGAGCGGGTAGAGGCCCGGCCTTCCGGCCGGAGCACAGGGGCCACAGACAAGGCCGCAGTCCTCTTTATAGACAGCCTCACTCTGCGGCCCGATCTCTTCTTGTATCTGCGCGAACGACAGTGGCGCGGCTCCTTTATTGCCGAACTGGCAGGCGGCACTCTCCAAGGGCAGGGGACGATGCAGACAGTGAATGAGCAGCAGGAACTTGCCGTTTCCGCCTCCATGGAAACGCTTAATCTGGCCACCCTGGGCTCGCTTTCGCAGATGCTGGAGCGGCAGGTGCAGGGCAGGCTTTCCGGCACTATCGACACCCGCCTTGCCTTAAAGAATGCCATGCTCACCGACTTGCAGGCGAGCCTGCGGATTGCGGACGGTACTATTCCCCTGCGCAACCCGGTCTTGGGCCATGAGCAGCTTCCCTTTGCCCACTTGAGCGTGCTGGTTGCACAGGAGGGCAGGAATTTGATGCTGAAAAACGGTAAGCTGGATTCGCCTTTGGGCCTGGGCGAGTTTACAGGCCAGGTTGTGCCGGCCCGGCCCATGGCGGAGAGTTTGATCTCGGTGCAGGGAACTCTCCAGGCCCGGCCGGAACTCTTCCAGCATGTGCGCGATCAGCAGGATTTACAAGCCCTCAGGCTGCAGGCCGCGCAAGGGTTGCTGGTGGTGATGCTCTCCGGCACCCTGCATGACCCGGCCCTGGCCTTTGAGCGCGCGGCCCTGCCCCCGGCCGAATTTCCTCCCAGCCTTCCCAAGCTGGAGCAAGGTGCCGCGCCGTGAGTACGACAAGTACGATACAGAAGCGGCTTTTGCAGCTGGCTCTGCCGGCCCTCATCCTCTACGGAGCCGTCTACCTTGGCTACCAGTGGATGCAGGCTAAGGTGGATGCGGTGCTGGGCCCGGAAAGCACGGCACGACCTTTTGATGGGCAGGATTCCGACCAGGAAAACACGCTTTTTACCCATGAAGCCGCGATTCAGCAGATTCTGGCCCACAATATTTTCAATGCGGCCTTGGAGGCCGGGCCGCCGCAGGCTGCTCAGGATTTTCGTTTAAGTGAACTGGCCGCAAATAGCGGCCCGCTGGAACTGCTGGGCACGGTCAGCGGCAGCGACAGCGATGCCCGCGCCATTATCCGCGCCGGTGCAGATGCGCGCGAGCAGATCTACCGTCTGGGCGATACAGTGCACGGCGCGCAGATCGTGCGCATCGAACGTGGCCGGGTGGCCCTTGCCACCAGCACCGGGCCTGAGCTGCTCCTCTTGAAGGAGCGGGAAGCCGGCTCGGCAGCGCCTTCTGCACCAGACTCAACAGAGGCTGCCGCCCTGCTGGAGGAAAATTCGCTGTTTAACCCTCCACAAGAACAGTTCAACAGTAACCGTATTGTTCCCCAGGCCCTGCCCGGTCGACGCATCAATACCAGCGGGCAAAGTTCTCAACCCAATCAGGCCGAGGCCGCCGGAGGCGTGCCGGTACGCACGGGCGCGGCTGCCCTCCAGCCCCTGGAGGTGCCCTGGGAAGAGCCCGATGCCCCCGCTTCCGGCCGGGATGGGCCCTGAATTGCTCATTGCACCGATACCCCCCCATGCCCTTCATTCCTTTTTCATAACTGATATGCGCAGAATTTCATTTTTCGCTCTTACCCTTGTTCTTCTCGCCGGGCAGCCCGGTGTGGGTCACCTGTGGGCGCAGGGCCCGGATCCGTATGCGACCTCCCCTGCTGCCTCGCCCGCGGCTTCCGTCCAGGCGGGCGGCGAGGCTGTGACCATGGATTTCAACGATGTGGATATCAATGTCTTCATCAAATATATCAGCGAATTGACCGGGAAAAACTTTGTGGTTGACCGCGAGGTCAAGGGCCGGGTAACCATCATCTCGCCGGTGGGGGTCTCCAGTGCTGAGGCCTACCGTATCTTTGAATCGGTTTTGGAGGTGAACGGCTATGCCGCCGTGCCCAGCGGCTCGGTGGTGAAGATCGTGCCCTCGGTGCAGGCCCGCTCAAAAAACATCGCCACCTACCGCGATGGCGAACTGCTGCCCGCTGAAGACCGGATCATCACCCGCATTGTGCGCCTCAAACATGCAGGCGCAGACGAGGTGCGCGCCATGCTCACCCCGCTGGTGCCCAAAACCAGCGTCATGGTCTCCCATGCGGATTCGGGCACCATCACCATCACCGACTACCAGTCCAACATCAAGCGTCTGCTCGAAATCATCCGTTCGGTGGATGTGCCTGCACGCGCAGAAGAACTGGCCATCATCCCCCTCAAGCATGCCTCGGCAGCCAGTGCGGCCAGGGTGGTGGAACAGCTCTTTGCCCAGGATGGCCAGGCCCAGCCCGGTCGACGGCCAGGCCTTATCAAGGTGACGCCCTATGACCGCGCCAATTCGCTGGTGGTCTATGCCCCGCCCGCCACCATCAGCCGCATCCGGGCGGCGGTGGCCAAGCTGGATGTGGATGCAAGCGCCCAACCCGAGCAGGTGCAGGTGCTTACCCTGCAGCATGCCCGTGCAGAAGAACTGGTCAAGGTCTTGATGGATCTGCCCCGACAAGATAGTGCGAGCGCCGCAGCGGCTCAGAATGCTGCAGGAGCCGATAAGGCCCTGGGCAGACCTGTTCTGACCGGCGATATCAACATCGTTGCTGATGTGGAAACCAATTCTCTGGTCATCAATGGCCCGCGCGAAGAGTTTGAAGCAGTGGCCGCGATCGTCAAGCAACTCGATGTGCCCCGCCGCATGATCTATTTGGAAGCGCTCATAATGGAGGTGCAGGCGGACAAGGATTTCAGTATCGGCGTGCAGTGGGGCGGCACCGGCACCTTTGACGGCGGCGACGGCACCCTGCATACGGGTTTCAGCGGCAATCCGGACAATCCCTACAACATTATTCGGGGCGTAAACGCCAACCCCGCCATCCTGCCCGCCGGCTTTACCCTGGGTGTGCTCAAGCAGGGCATCGAGATCGGCGGAATCACCTTTCCCAACCTGGGCGCGGTGCTCAATGCCTACAAGCACGACAAAGACATCAACGTGATCGCCACCCCGCAGATCCTCACCACGGACAATAAAAAGGCCTCCATCAAGGTGGGTGAGAATGTGCCCTATATTGTCAGTAAGAATACCTCGGAGGCCCTGCAGGACTACACCAACTACGAGTACAAGGATGTGGCCACCACCCTGGCCATTACCCCGCAGATCAATCAGGCGGATGTGGTGCGCATGGATATCGGGGTGGAGGTGATCAAGCTCAAAGAGCTGAACAACGGCAACCCCACCACCTTCACCCGCACCGCCGATACCACTGTTGTGGTGCGCAATGAGCAGACCGTGGTCATCGGCGGCATGATCGGCCAAGATACTTCCACCGGTGAATACAAGGTGCCGCTTCTGGGGGATATTCCAGGGCTGGGCTGGCTCTTCAAGTCCAAGGGCGATCTGGAGAAAAAGACCAACCTCTTTATCTTCATCACCCCGCATATCATGGAAAATCCTGCGGAATTAAGCCGGGTGTTTGAAGAGAAGCGGGCCGAGGTGGAGGCCATGCACAAAAAGCCCGGCGATGTGGCCGACCGTTTTCTGAACAAGCCCAAGCCTTCGCAGGAGGCTGCCGTTTTGGCGGATATGGGCTTTGTCAAATTGCAGCAGCGACAACTAAGCGGGGCGCGCAGGTATTTGCAGCAGGCCCTGGCCACTGATCCGGACAATGTGGCGGCTCTGGTCAATATGGGGCTTGTGCTTGAGCGCGAGGGCAAAGGCCGGGATGCGGCCGCCTTGTATGAACAGGCCCTGGCCCAGCCGCTGCCGCCGGGTGCGCCCGGTACAACATCCGTGGCCGGTGAACAGAGCCTGCGCGAGAGTGCGGCGGCGCATCTGCGCCGGGTGCAGCGCGGCCCGACCAGGGGCAATTAAGATGCAGCCGGGAACAGCGCAGGAATCTGCGGCCGTACCACCCGCTGTAGATTTTCCCCTTTTGGGTGAGTTGCTGCAAAAGAGCTGCGGCCTTGAGGAGAGCGCCCTGCAGGCGGCCCTGGCCCTGCAGGCGGAAAAGGGCGGCAGATTGGGTGAGATTTTGCTGCGGCAGGGGGCGATCAGTGCGGCCGAGCTTGCCGGGGCACTTGGACAGCAGTTCGACCTGCCCCTTATGGAGCGCCTGCCTGAAGGCATCAGCCCCTTCTTTGTCTCCAGGGTGAGTATCGCCGGCCTCAAAAAGTTCAAGATGATACCGGTGGCCACCCCGCAAGGTTCATGGCTGGCCCTGGCCGACCCGGCCTTTTTCCAACAGGCCGATGACCTTGCCCGCCTGCTCGAGTGGGAAGGCGTGGCCTGGGTGCTGGCACCCGAGGCGGAGATAGTGAAGGCCATCAATGCCGCCTACGACCAGACCAGTGCCCAGGTGGCGGATCAGGTCATGCAGGATATGGACGAGGAAGACCCGGCCAGTATCCTCACCGCCATCGAGGAGACGGCAGATTTACTTGACGACACCAGCGACGCGCCGGTGATCAAGCTGGTCAACCTGGTTTTAACGCAGGCGGTGCGCGAAGGGGCCAGCGACATCCACATAGAACCCTATCGTGACCGGGTCAAGATCCGCAAACGGGTGGACGGCATCCTCTACGACATGTACACCCCGCCCCGGCACTCCCAGGCCCGGCTGGTTTCCCGCATCAAGATCATGGCGGGCATGGATATTGCCGAAAAGCGCCTGCCCCAGGATGGCCGTATCGAAATCCGCATAGCCCAGCGCAATGTGGATATCCGCATCTCCACCCTGCCCACCGCCTTTGGCGAGCGGGTGGTGATGCGCCTGCTCGATAAGGCCAATACCCTCCTGCCCCTTGGCGACCTGGGCCTGAGCGCGGCGGATTTTCAGCTCTTTCGCAGGCTCATTGCCGCGCCCCACGGCATCATCCTGGTGACCGGGCCCACGGGCAGCGGCAAGACCACTACCCTGTATTCGGCGCTCAATGTGCTCAACACGCCGGATATCAACATCATCACCATTGAAGACCCGATTGAATACCAGATCAACGGCATCAGTCAAATGCAGGTCAATGCGCGTATCGGCCTGAGTTTTGCGAGCGGGTTGCGCACCATTGTGCGCCAGGACCCGGATGTGATTCTGGTGGGGGAGATTCGCGACGGCGAGACCGCGCAGATTGCCATTCAATCGGCCCTGACCGGGCATCTGGTCTTTTCGACCCTGCATACCAACGACGCGGCCGGCGCCGTCACCCGCCTGATCGACATGGGGGTGGAGCCCTTTCTGGTGGCCTCCTCGGTCAATGCCATCATGGCCCAGCGCCTGGTGCGCACCATCTGCCCGCAGTGCCGCGAGCCCTACCAGCCCTCGGCTGAACTGCTGCAACTGGCCGGGCTGCCGCCTGCCGCTGTCGCGAACAGTGAGCTGCAGTTTTACCGCGGCTGTGGTTGCAGCGCCTGCCGGCAAACCGGCTACCGGGGGCGCATCGGCATTTTTGAGCTTATGCCCCTGAGCCCGGTCATCAAGAATCTGCTCTTGACGACCTCTGAGGCGGGGAAGATCAAGGAGGCGGCCCTGGCCGAACCGGATGGCGGCATGCGCAGCCTGCGCGACGACGGCATCGCCAAGGTTTTGGCCGGCATCACCACCCTGGAGGAAGTGTTCAGGGTGAGTCCAATGTCGGATCAAAGATGATATCAAGGAGGCCAGGCAAATGCGACGCAGGCCTAATACCGTACTCCGAGGAGCATTTTCCGAAACCGACACAGAGGGCGCTTTGATATGGCATTGGAGCTACCTGATGAGCTGATTCATCTCAAAAATGGGCAAGAGCACGGCCACCACGATAAAGGCCACGGCAGCACCCATGAGCAGAATCATGAGCGGTTCGATCATGGAGGTTAAGGCCATGATCTTGGTTTCCAATTCCCGCTCGTAGCTGTCGGCGGCGCGGGCCAGCATGGTATCCAGCTCGCCGCTCTGCTCGCCCACGGCCATCATCTGTACCAGCATGGGCGGAAAATACGGATTGCCTCGGAAATGTGCAGCCAGGCTCCGACCCTTTTCCAACTCAACGCGGGCATCCGCAACCAAGCGGGCAATGTGCACATTGCCAACGAGGTTTTCGACAATGGCGAGTGCATCCACCAAGGGCACGCCCGAGTGAAGCAGGCCGGCCAGGCCGCGCGCGAAACGGGCCGCAGCCTGTTTGCGGATCAGCCCTTTGAAAAGAGGCAAGGAGAGCTGCACCTTGTGCCAGCGCTCTTCGCCTTGAGGCGTGTGCAGAAAATGGCGCAGCCCGGCAATGAGGGCAAAGATCAGCAGGAGCAGCGGCAGCCGGTAGGCGCGCAGCAGGCCGCTTAGGCCCATGAGCAAAGTGGTGGGCAGGGGCAGGGCCTTTTCGCTGCCCGCAAAGACACTGGTTATGCTGGGCAGGATAAAGGTGATGAGGAAGGCCAGCACCGCCACGCCGACCAGGGCCATGAAGACCGGGTAGAGCATGGCGCCGCGGATGCGGGCTTGGAGTGCCTGCTGACGTTCGCCGAACTCGGCCAGTTGCTCCAGGACCAGGTGCAGGGTGCCGGAGGCCTCGCCGGCCCGTACCATATTGATATAGATGGGGGAAAAGAGCCGGGGATGGGCACTGAGCGCGCTGCTGAAGGACTGGCCTTCATGCACGGCCGCGCGCAGTTGGGCCAGAACCGTTTTCAGGCTCCGCTGTTCGCCCTGCTCGATGAGAGCGCCCAGGGCCGGGGCCAGGGGAATGCCCGCTGCCAGCAGGGTGGCCAGTTGGCGGGTGATGAGGTGGATATCTTGTACCCTGATCCAGCTGGTCCAACTCGTAGAACCTGCCCAACTTGCACCGGAAAACGGCAGGGAAAGGCCTCTGATGCTGAAGTGTGCCCTTGTCGCCGTTTCCTCGATTGTGACCGGATACTTGCCCTGGCTGCGGATTTTTTGGCGGGCGGCGCCCGGTGAGTCGGCATCGACAATACCCTGTACCTGCTTACCTCGGGCATCGAGAGCGGTATATTCATAGACGGGCATGGCAGAGGCTCTGGTGCGCTGTGAAGTGGATCCGGCCAGGGGCAGGGGTGTTCATCTGGGTGAAATTGTGGTATGACAGGGACGGGTACGCGGTGGGCAGTCGGAACTGCGGGTTGCTGCATAAGCTGGGAAGATACCGACGCCCCAGGGTCGGGTCAAGGGAAATTGGTCCGGCGGATCTCTTGCCTATCTTGCTTTGCTTTGGGAGTGTTCCATTTCCAGATCAAAGAAGATATCAAGGAGGCGAGGCAAATACGACACAGGTGTACATATGGTACTCCGAGGAGTATTTGCCGGAGCCGACACAGATAGGGCTTTGATACGGAAATGGAATAGCCATGTTGCACGAGTTGCGCATCCATAGCCTTGCACTCATCGACGAGTTGCATCTTGATCTGTCCGCGCGACACTGCGGCCTGACCGTGCTCACCGGCGAGACCGGCGCGGGCAAATCCATCATCCTGCAGGCGGTCAACCTGCTCACCGGCGGCCGCGGTTCGAGCACCTGGGTGCGCAGCGACCGCGACCAGGCAGTGATCGAGGCCATCTTTACTTTGGCTGCTTCGAATCAGGCAGCGCAAGACCTGCTTGCGGAGCATGGCCTACAGGATGAGGCCAGTGGTCAGTGCATGATCCGCAGGCTTTTGCACAAGGATGGCCGTTCCCGCCTCTTTGTCAATGACCAGGGCGTGACCGCTAAACTGGCGGCAGAGCTGAGCAGCCATCTGGTCAACATTGCCAGTCAGCACGATCAGCAGCAATTGCTCAACGCCCGCAGCCATCTGGATTTTCTCGACAGCTACGGCGAACTGTGGGAACTGCGCCAGAGCTACAGCGCCGACTATCAGCGCTGGCGGCAGGCGGCCGAGGCCTTAAAAGCTTTGCGCGAGCGCGAGGCCGACAAGGAGCAGCAGCACGAGTTTTTGCGCCTGCAGGTAGAGGAAATTGCGAAAATCAAGCCCCGACCCCAGGAGGATGAGGCCCTGATCCGCGAGCGCGACCAGCTCAAATCCTCTGAAATGCTGCTGCAGGGCGTGGGTGCGGCCGAGCGCCGGTTGAACGCGGCCCAGGACCTTTTGGTGGAGATTAAGAAAAAGCTGGATCAGGCGGTTCTCCTTGATGCAGAACTTGCACCCCTGGCCGAGCGAGTCACTGCGGCGGGCTTTGAGTTGGAAGACATAGCCGCCCTTGCAGCCAAATATCTGGCCGATCTGCCCACCGACACCAGCCGTTTGGAGCTGATTGCAGGCCGACTCGCGGATTTGAAGCAACTGCAACGTAAGTACGGGCCCAGCTTGGAGGATGTACTCAGCTTTGCAGAAAGCGCGGCCCAGGAGCTTGAACTCTTGGACAACATGGAAGAGCAGATTCGCCGGGCGGAAAGGGAAGCGGCCAAGTTGCTGCACCAGGCCGAGCAGAGCGCCGTGGCCCTTAGCCGGGCGAGGGCAGCGGCGGGTGAAAGGATGGCGGTGCAGATGGAGGCAGAGCTGGCCTCGCTCAATTTCCCCCAGGCCTCCTTTGTGGTTGGCCTGCAGAAAGTGGGCCTGCAGAAAAAAGATGCGGAAGAAGGCGAGAACCTGCGGCCAAGCGGCACGGATGAGGTTGAGTTTCTGTTCTCCGCCAATCCGGGCGAACCGCCCAAGCCGCTGAGCCGTATTGTCTCCGGCGGCGAGCTGTCGCGCATGATGCTTGCCATGAAGTGCCTGCTTGCCCGTCGGGACGAGGTGGCAACCGTCATCTTCGACGAGGTGGATGCAGGCATCGGCGGCCAGACAGCCGAGGCGGTGGCGGCCAAAATCAGCGAGCTGGCCGGCCACCACCAGGTGATCTGCATCACCCATCTGCCCCAGATCGCGGCCCGGGCCGATCTCCACTTCAAGGTGGAAAAACAGGTAAACGAGGGCCGTACCAGCACCGGCATCAGCCTGCTTGACGAGGCTGCCCGCCATGCCGAGCTGGCGCGCATGCTCGATGGCGAGCAGGCAAACGCCCAAACCCATGCCTATGTGCGCGAGCTGATGGCGCGCAAACACCGGAGCGCTGATTCATGAGTGTCACGGCACTTGCCCTTTTTTCAGGCGGTCTGGATTCCATCCTGGCCAGCCGGATGGTAATGGCCCAGGGCGTGAAGGTGGTGGCCCTGCGCTTCATCACCCCTTTTTTTGAGGCGGATGTGGGCGATCTCGCGCGTTACACTCTGAGTGTGCGGGAAAAATACGGCATCGAGGTTGAGGTGATTGATGTCGGCCATGACTACATCAGCATGCTCAAAGCGCCGCAGCACGGTTTCGGCCGCCACTTTAACCCCTGCATCGACTGCAAAATCTTTATGCTGCGTCAGGCACGTGCGCTTATGCCGAAGTACGGGGCCAGTTTTCTCATTACCGGCGAGGTGATCGGGCAAAGGCCCATGTCGCAGCGTCGCGACACGTTGCGCATCATCGAGCGGGAATCCGGCTGTGAAGGCATTCTCTTGCGGCCGCTCTGCGCCCAACTCATGCCGCCCACCGCGGCTGAAGAGGAGGGCCTTGTCGAGCGCGAGCGCCTCTGTCGCATCTCCGGCCGGGGCCGCAGTGAGCAGCAGGCCCTGGCGGAACAGTTCAATATCGTTGATTATCCGGCCCCGGCCGGTGGTTGCTTGCTGGCAGACGTGAACTTGGCGGTCCGTTTCCGCCATTTTTCACCGGGGATTTTTGCCGTTGCCGATGGCGAGAATCTGGTGGACGACTTTCGTCTGCTCCTTTTTGGCAGGCACTTTGAACCCCTGCCGGGTCTGTGGTTCATCCTGGGCCGCGATCACAAAGATAACGAGCGCATCATGGCCCTGCGGAAGCCTGGAGACCGGCTCCTGCACATGGTGGATCGACCCGGCCCTGTCGGCCTCTTGCGTCGGGGCGCATCTGCCATTCATGGCCCGGCAGACGAAGGCGCACTTGAGGCCACCTTGGCAGGACTGATCTTGCGCTACGCCAAGAAGGTGGAGGGCAGGGCAGCAGAGGGCCTGGTGCGCATCGAAGGGGATGAAGGTGCGCGGGAGGCTCTGTTTCAGCCGCTGACGGAAGAACAGGTCAAGGAACTCATGGTGTAATGGTAGCGATGGCGGCGATGGCGGTGACAGCAGTGCGCGAGAATCAAGAAAACACCCCAACCCTGAGCCGGGGCCAGGTGCAGCCCCTGCTGCCGCCTTGGTTGCGGACCGGCCTTACGGTATTGCGTCAGGATTGCGGCGGGGAATTCTACCTCAGCGGTGGCAGTCTGCGCGACTTGCTGCTGGGGCGCGAGCCACACGATATCGACCTGACCGTGGCGCGGCACGGGGTAGCATGCGCACGCAGGCTTGCCGAGGCAAGCGGCGGCACCTTTATCTGTCTGGATGCGGAAGAAGATGTGGCCCGGGTGGTGTGTAAGGGCATCGTCATTGATATAGCCGCCTTTCGTGAAGGTGCATCCACTATTGAAGAGGATCTGCGGCTGCGGGATTTCACCATCAATGCCCTGGCCCTTTCACTTGAAGGTCTGCTTGAGGGGGAGGGAAAGGATAGTGATGAGCCCCTTGCCTGTCTTGACCCCACCGGGGGCCTGGCTGATATCAGCGAGCGTCTGATCCGTATGACCCACGCCGGTGCCTTTAAGAGCGACCCTTTGCGCATGCTGCGGGCCTATCGTCTTGCAGCCTCTCTGGGCTGCACTGTAGATGCGACCACCAGCGAAACAATCCGCCGCGAGCATAAACTGATTGCCCGCTCAGCCGCCGAACGGGTGGCCGCCGAGTTGAACGGCATTATGCTCTCATCAGGAGCCCATGCCGCCATTTCGGCCATGGCCGCCAATGGCCTGCTTTTTCAGGTGATTCCTGAACTGGCTGCGGGTGCAGGCCTTGTCCAGCCCAAGAGCCATCACCTGGATGTGCTGGGCCACAGCCTTGAGGCCCTGCATCAGGTTGAACAGCTCATTGCCCGGCCGGAATCCGGTTTTCCGGCCTGCAGCCCGGCCATGGGCGCCTATCTGGCCGAGGTGGGCAATATCCTGGTGCTTAAATGGGCGGCCCTTCTGCACGATTTGGGCAAGCCCGCCACCTGGGCCCAGGACAGCAGCGGCGATGGCCGCATCACCTTTTATCAGCACGAACGGGCCGGGGTGGAACTGGTGAAAAGGCTGGCGCAGCGCCTGCGCTGGAGTACGAAACAGTGCGAACGGGTCAGTTTGCTGGTCAGCCAGCACATGCGGCCTTTTCATCTCTTGAATGTGGCCCGCCAGGGAGAACTGAGCCTCAAGGCCTGCATTCGCCTGATTCAGGCCCTGGGAGATGAGCTGATGGGCCTGCTGGTGCTGGCCCAGGCGGATGCCCTGGCCGGTAAGGGGGAGCAGCGGCCCGAAGACATGGAAAACGAGGTGGCAGGGCTTGCCCTGCGTTTGGAAGAGGTGCGCCGTGAGCGGGTGCTGCCGGTGCAGACCAGCCCGCCGCTTCTGAGCGGCAGGGACTTGATTGAAGAACTGGGCTTGCAGCCGGGGCCGCTTTTCAAGACCATCCTTGCCCAAGTGGAACTGGAACGCATGGAGGGTGTAATCCTGAGCCGCGACGAGGCCCTGCAACTGGCAAGAACCATGGCCGCACAGGGTGAGAATTCAGGAGGCTGAGACATGCGCAAGGAAAAGGATTTTTACTTCCACAAGGCCAAGAAAGACAATTACCCCGCCCGCTCCGTCTACAAACTTGAGGAGGCGCAGAAGAAGCACCGCTTTCTCAAACCGGGCCAGCGAGTGCTTGATCTGGGTTGCCATCCGGGCAGTTGGAGCCTCTATGCTGCCACTCTTGTTGAACCCAAGGGGGTGGTGGTGGGGGTTGATCTCCAGCGGCCGGCAGAACTGCCGCAAAAACCCCATGCTGAAACCCACAGGCTTTGTTATGATGTCTTTTCCGAGGAACTCGTTGGTGTTTTGCACAAAAAATGGCCTGGCTTCCATGTCCTGCTCAGCGACATGGCCCCAGCCACCACCGGCAGCCGGTATGCGGATCATCAGCAGTCGCTCAGGCTCTGTCGCCGGGTGCTGGAGTTGGCCGGGCGTCTTCTGCACGATAACGGCGCGCTCTACTGCAAGGTCTTTCAGGGTGCGGATTTCCCTGCCTTTCTTGAAGAGTGCAAACCGCTCTTCACCACCCTCAAGGTGCTGAAACCGCAGAGTTCCCGTCAGGAAAGCCGAGAGATCTTCATGCTGGGGCAGGGCTATCGCCGGCCCAGGTCGAACGAAGCAAACCGTTGAATTTAAAGGAGTAACACGCGTGTCCGGGCATTCGAAATGGAGTACCATCAAGCGGAAGAAGGGAGCAAATGACGCCAAGCGCGGCAAGATGTTCACCAAACTGATCAAGGAAATCACCATTGCCGCCAGAACCGGCGGCGGCGATCCCTCCGGCAACCCTCGCCTGCGCAGCGCCATCACCGCCGCCAAGACGGAGAACATGCCCAAGGACAACATTGATCGGGCCATCAAAAAGGGCACGGGCGATATGGACGGGGCCGTCTACGAGGAAATCCTCTACGAAGGCTACGGACCGGGCGGCGTGGCTATCCTAGTAGAAACCTTGACCGACAACAAGAACCGCACCGTTGCCGATATCCGCCACTTCTTCGCTAAAAGCGGCGGCAACCTGGGCGAGTCCAACTGTGTGGCCTGGATGTTCGACAAAAAGGGTTCCCTCACCGTGGACAAGGAAAACGTGCGCGAAGATGCCCTCATGGAGTTGGCCCTGGAGGCCGGGGCTGAGGATATAGTGGAAGAAGACGACAGCTACCAGATTCTGACCGCGCCGGAGGATTTTAACGACGTGGTCGAGCATCTGGAGGCCGGCGATATCCATTTCAACGATGCAGGGCTGGCTATGATTCCCAGAACGACCGTTGAGATCAGCGAGGAAAAGACGGCGCAGTCGCTTTTGCGCTTGCTGGAAAGCCTGGAAGACCACGACGATGTGCAGAAGGTGCATGCCAACTTCGACATCCCCGATGAAATCATGAACAGCCTTTCCTGATGGCGATCAAAGGGCCGGGCCCATGCGTATCCTGGGCATAGATCCGGGATCGCGGGTTACCGGCTACGGCCTGATCAACACCAGGGGCAGCCGGCTTGAATTTATCGCCTGCGGCACCATCCGTACCGCCGACGAGAAAGATTTTTCCCGCCGGCTTCTGGTTATCTTTTCTGATTTAAGCGAAGTTATCCGCAGTTATGAACCCGAAGCGGCAGCAGTGGAAGAGGTCTTTCTGGCCCGAGACCCCCGCGCCGCCATCAAGCTCGGGCATGCCCGAGGGGCGGCAGTGGTGGCTGCCCTGCACCAGGGTTTGCAGGTTTTTAACTACAGTCCGCGTCGGGTCAAGCAGACCGTGGCCGGTTACGGCCATGCCGACAAGGCCCAGATCCAGTACATGGTGCGCATGCTCTTGGGGCTGAATGCCGCGCCTTCAAGCGATGCGGCCGATGCCCTAGCCCTGGCCATCTGCCACGCTCACCACCGTATTCCCTGAAAGACTCTGCGCCTTGCTGCGGATACAAGCCGCCGCGGCACAGGTTTTCGTGATCTTCATATATTTGCCATGATTGCCGTTTTGCGAGGGAAAATCATCCAGAAAAGCCCGACCCACACCGTGGTAGATGTGAACGGAGTGGGCTACGAGGTGCTGACATCGCTGCAGACCTACGAGGTCTTGCCGGAACTGCAGCAGGAAGTGCTGTTCTTTGTGCAGACTATTGTGCGTGAAGATGCCATCAGCCTCTATGGTTTTGCCTCGGCCGATGAGAAGAAACTCTTTGTCTTATTGATTACTGTTTCAGGCATCGGCCCGAAACTGGCGCTGACCGTCTTGGGCGGCTTTGATACTGCTGCTCTGCAAAGCGCCATTGCCGGCCGCGATATGGCCCGCCTGACCTCGGTGCCGGGCGTGGGCAAGAAGACCGCAGAGCGCATTTGCATGGAACTGGCCGATAAGGTAGGGGCCCTGGAGGGCTTAGCCGCAAGCCCGATGGGAACCGCTGGGGTGAAAGCTGGTGTGCAGGCTGCGCCGCAGGTAGACGCGGCCTCTGCCCTGATGAATCTGGGCTATACGGAGCAGCAGGTTTGGCAGGTGCTGCGTGCCATCGAAAAAGAGCAGGACATGGCCGCCGGCACCGTCGAAGACTGGCTGCGCCAGGCCCTGCGCCTCTTGGCCGCGAGATAGGATTTTTGGCATTCGGCATGGGCAGCCTTGAGCACTATGAGCGCGATACGAGAGCGACATAAGGGGAATGTGCGGTGAAGCATGAAGAGCCGCTCAGCGGTAAACGCCTGATTAGCGCGGAGCTGGAAGAAGAGGATCTGCTCAGCCCAGGCGTGGAGATCCGGCCCCGCAGCCTGGCCGAATACATTGGCCAGCAGCAGGTCAAAGACAGCCTTGGCATCTTTATCCAAGCGGCCCGGCTGCGCGGCGAGGCCCTGGATCACGTCCTTTTTCACGGCTTCCCCGGCCTGGGCAAGACCACGCTTGCCTATATCATTGCCAATGAAATGGGTGCGGGCATCAAGGTGACCTCCGGCCCGGTGATCGAGCGAGCCGGCGATCTGGCCGCCATCCTCACCGGTCTGCAGGAGGGCGATGTCCTTTTTATCGATGAGATCCACCGCTTGAACCATGTGGTGGAGGAGATCCTCTACCCGGCCATGGAAGATTACCAGCTCGATCTGATGATTGGCCAGGGACCCGGGGCCCGCTCGGTCAAGATGGATCTGCCCCGCTTCACCTTGGTGGGGGCAACCACCCGCACCGGTCTTCTCACCCCGCCCCTGCGCGACCGCTTCGGCGTCATTCTGCGCCTTGACTACTACAGCGCTGAAGACCTGGCCACCATTGTCCAGCGTTCCGCCCGCCTGTTTCAGATTGAGATTGCAGCCGATGGCGCATTGGAAATCGGCCGCCGTTCCCGGGGAACGCCACGTATCGCCAACCGACTCTTGCGGCGCGTGCGCGACTTTTCCGAGGTGGGCGGGCATGCGCGCATCACCAGCGAGGTGGCGGATCAGGCCCTGGACATGCTCCAGGTGGATGGTTTCGGCCTGGATGAAATGGACCGGCGCATCCTCCTGACCTTGATCGAGAAGTTTCAGGGCGGCCCCATTGGCCTTGAAACCCTGTCCACAGCGGTATGCGAAGAGAAAAACACCCTGGAAGATGTGTACGAACCCTTCCTCATCCAATCCGGCTTTCTCATGCGCACCCCGCGCGGCCGGGTTGCCACCCCCAACGCCTACGCGCACTTTGATTTGCCTTTCCGTGCCAGTGCCATGTATCAGGCCGGTCTTTTCGATGATCCACCCCCGCAGGATTGAACCTTCCACGCTCAGTGCTCCTTCCTGAATATCTATTTGTTTCAATAGGATAGATGGTTTTTTTGCCGCTGCCGACGCAGCTGCGCTGCACGTACATCCGCCCACCCCGACTGCCTCTTATCTCTTTCTTTTTTCTTGACTTCTCAGCCATGCCCTGTTTATTTTGTGGGCAATAGTGGTGCAAAGTGGTTGCGAGTGGGGTTGTTGTCCTAATTTTAAGGCCATGGTGGGTGAACAGTGTCGCAGTTTGAAGGCAATGCCGAGCATAGCCTGGATGCCAAAGGCCGGTTGAATATCCCAACCCGTTACCGGGACTTGCTCAGTGACATCTACGACACGGATGTCATCAAGGTAATTCGCTGGGAAAACTGTCTGCGTGCTTACCCTTTGCCGGAATGGACCGATTTGATGCGCCGGCTTGAATCCGAATCCGTGCAGCATCCCCAACGGCGCAACCTTGTCCGCCACTTGATTTCAACCGTCTCGGAATGCCTGATGGATAAACAGGGCCGGATTTTGCTGCCGCCTCAGCTGAGAACCATGGCAGGCATCGATAAAGACGTCGTGGTCTCAGGCTATAAAGAACACTTTGAGATCTGGGACAGAACGGCCTGGCAGCGAGAGTTTACAGAGGTTGATTACAAGATCTTTGAAGAAGTCCTGGACGAGGCCGGGCTCCTGTAAAACCGGTTTATGGTTAGGGCAGCACTGTCAGGACATGTGCCGGTTTTATTGGAAGAGGCGCTTGAATGGTTGCAGCCTGCCGATGGCGGTCTCTATGTTGACGCCACCCTTGGTTTGGGCGGCCATGGCAGGGCCATTCTGGAGGCCGCGGCACCAGGCGGCAGGCTTATCGGTTTTGAGTGGGACAGTCAGGCTGCACAGCTCGCAGGCGAAAACCTGGTTGCCTTTGCCGACCGGCTACAAATTGTGCCGCTGTCCTATATAGAGCTGGAAAAGGAGCTGGCCCGGCTGCATATAGAGGCAGTCGACGGCTTGATTGCGGATCTGGGTGTTTCCTCGCTGCAACTCGATAGACCCGAGCGGGGGTTCAGCTTTCTTTCTGATGCGCCGCTTGACATGCGCATGGACAGGAGCAGGCAGATGGATGCGGCAGGTCTTTTGGCAACGCTCAGTGAAGAACAGCTGGCCGATCTCTTCTACTACTACGGTGAAGAGCGGCAGGCCAGGCGCATAGCCCGTCATCTGGCGCAGGCCCGGGAGCAGGAAGCACTGAGCACCACCAAGCAGTTGGCCCGGCTGGTGGCGGCGGCAGTACCCCGCAAGTATCACCCCCGCAGGGTGCATGTGGCCACCAAGGTCTTTCAGGCTCTGCGCATTGCGGTTAACGGAGAACTGGACAACATACGCGCCCTGCTCGCGCAAGCGCCTGCAGTGCTGAGGCCCGGAGGGCGCATTGCCGTCATTACCTTTCATTCTCTTGAAGACCGCCTGGTCAAACAGGCTTTTGAGCACAACCCTATGCTCCAGCCCTTGCACAAAAAGCCGCTTGAGCCGCATGCAGATGAAACCAGGAGAAATCCCCGCGCGCGCAGCGCCAAAATGCGGGTTGCGCAGCGCCTGTGAAAAAAGAGCAAAAGTTGCCAATCGCCGGCCTGGGTGATAAAAAAGTGAGGTAGAGCCATGATCAGCAATACCAATATTCGAACCTGTAGATACCCATATACTTTGGCTCCAAAGCCGCACCTGTTCACAGCTAGGGACTGGCCGCGCTTTTTTGCCCTGAATGGAAGACAGCGGGTCGCACTGGCCATCATTGCCGGATGCGCCCTGTGCGTCGGCATTGTCAGCGTCCTGAGCTTACATGCCCAGGTTGTTGCGGTGCAAAACAAATGGCAGCAGGTACAGAGCCGCTCTGTCGTTCTGGGTAATGAACAAAATCAGTTGACCGTTGAGCGCGACAAGCTCAGCTCGCAGGAACGGATCAGCAAAATCGCCGCAGCGAGGCTTCAGTTGTTTGAACCAGCCCCAGGTCAGATTCAGCAACTGTAGGAGTTGCATGGCAAAGGTCGTCAGTGCAAAAAACAGAAAGACCCGACGTGGTCTGAAGATCGTTTTAGGCGGTATTTTGCTGGCAGCGGCTGGGGCTGTTCTGTATGGAATCCCTCCCTCCCTCCTGGATATCAGCAGGATTATCCAGTCGACTGCCAGCAAAATTTCCAATAATTCAGCGGGCTTGGCGCCCGCTGTTTCTGTTTTGAGAGGGGCGGTCTACGACCAGCGTTTTAACGAACTGGCAGTGAGTTACCGCCTCTATACTCTAACCATACGGCCGGCTGAAGTGCCTGACCACAAGGCTGTTGCGGAATCCCTTTCCGAGGTGATCAGCAGGCCTGCACGGGAGATTGAAGGGAGCATGAAAAGCTCCCGTCAGACGGTCACGCTCATGGATGACCTCGATGAATACCAGGCCGCCAAGATCGAGGCCCTGGCGCTTCCTGGGGTTGTGTGCCGCCCGGTTGAAACCCGGTTTTATCCGTCTCATACGGTTGCCTCGCATGTGCTCGGATTTATGGGAGACCAGGCGGGACTAGCCGGTGTGGAAGGACGCTATGACGCGGTCTTGGCCTCCCGCATCGTACGTAACAGCAATATCTCCGATATCGACTTCAAGGGCCGGGAAAGCCTGGGAGCAAAATCGGTTGATCTGATCCTGACCCTGGATCTTCGTTTGCAGCGCCGGCTTGAGCAGCTCTTCCGCGAATATCTCAAGACCCAGGGCATGGAAAAAGGGATGGGCCTGTTGCTTGAACCGGGCAGCGGCCGCATCCTCGCCCTGGTCAACCAGCCCTCTTTTAACCCGAACTATTTTTGGAAAGCCAACGAGGGCAACCGGGTCAACCGGATCTACAGCCATCTGCTCGATAAGGATCTCATCCGCCCCATTCTGGTGCGTGCCGCTGAAATTGAGAAAGAAGGCCTTGACGGCTCGCCCCTTTTGCCCGTAACCGTGGCCGCGCCGGACTATGGCTTTACAGATGCCATGCTGGATAACTTTGAGCACCGCATCCGCCTGTATGATTCCGTTTCAGACAACTGGGAGGGCGGCTCTTCCCAGGAGAGTCTTGAAGGATCACGGGATGCGGTCACCGGGGTGCAGGTGGGGGCGACCCTGGCCAGCCTGGTGAACGGCGGCTGGCGCATCAATCCCTATGTGGTTGATTCGATTTATGACCACGCCAGCAGCACCCGTTTTTACCGTAAAAGCGACGGCGAAGGCCGTGCCCATGTGCTGGACCCGGCCTTGAGTGTCAAGGTACGACGCAACTTGTTTTCCAGTTGGCTCTCTGAAAAGGAGAATAAGATCCTGTACCAGGCGGCAAAGGAGCAGACAGGCTTTGGCGGCGATTCAGGCAAGTATTCCATACAGCAGCTCTTTGCAGGGTTGGCACCGGCACAGTATCCCCAGTACCTTCTGGTCATCGCGGTGGAAAAGGATGAGGTTCGGCCCGAAGAGCAAAAAGAAAAAACCGCAAAGGAGGGCAATCTGGAGCAATTGGGGCGGGATCTTTTAAGTTATGTTGAGAAAAATCCGCCGCAAAGCGCTCAGGTAGAAGCCCCGCCGCCGCGCAGTGAAGAGAATATGCGCCAGTTTTTTATCAGTAAGCGGCTGGCGGTTACCAGGTCGCCCGAGGAAATTGCGGCCCAGGCCGCAGCCATGCCGGCCCTGCGGGGTTTAAGTCTGCGCAAGGCCCTGCAAAGGATTGATCCCTACAAGATGAAGGTGAGTTTTAGCGGCAGCGGCAAGGTCGTGGCCCAGTACCCGCCGGCCGGCAGCGCGCTCTTGGGTATGAATGAGTGTATCCTCACCCTGGATGAACGATGAGCACTATATGAGTTGTATGCTAGGCCCGCGTACCCTGAAAGAACTGCTGCACGCGGCAGAAATTGCGGCACCGGGCGATTGGGCCGACTCTGCCCTGCAGGAGCCTATCGAGGCAGTGATTTGCGATTCGCGCAAGGCTGCGCCCGGCAGTTTGTTCGTGGCCCTGCCCGGCCATGCCACCGCCGGCCATCTCTATGTGGAAGACGCCGTTGCAAGGGGTTGTCGCACCGTGGTAGTTGAGCAGGCAGTGGTGGAACAGGGACTGCTCGACCCTGCCTTGGCGGCACAGTGCATTCCAGTGGCCAATGCCCAGCGGGCCTTGAATGCGCTCGCCGAGGCCTGGTACGGTTATCCGGCCCGGCAGATGCAGTGCATCGGCATCACCGGCACCAACGGCAAAACCACTACCTCCTGGCTGATCGAGGGCATGCTTGCCCATGCCGGTATCCGCCTTGGGGTGATCGGCACGGTCAATTACCGCTACCACAGCCCAGAGGGTGTACAGGTGGTGCAGGAAGCCTCCCTGACCACGCCGGATGCCCTCACCCTGCAGGCGCTGCTGCGGCGGATGGTCGATGCAGGCGTGAGCCATGTCGTCATGGAACTGTCCTCGCACGCCCTGGTGCAGGAGCGCATTGGCAGCATGCGCTTTCATGCGGCTGTTTTCACCAACCTCACCCGGGATCATCTCGACTACCACCAGGATATGGAACAGTATTTTGCCGCCAAGGCGCTCCTGTTCAGCGCTCACCTTGCTGCAGGCGCGACAGCGGTCATTGCTGCGGATGTTCCGAGCGAGGAACAGTCCTGGGGGGAACGGCTTGCCTGGCTGGTGCAGGATGCACGGATACTGCGCACTGGGCTGGACAGCCGGTGTGATATCAGGGCCGTCTCACTCAAACAGGGGCTAGATGGATTTTCTTGCGAACTTGATACTTGTGGCCGGCACGCGCACCTGCATTCACCGCTCGTGGGCGAGTACAATGTGCGCAATGTGCTCAGTTGCGTGGGCGCGGGCCTGGCACTTGGCCTGCCGCTTGAGCACATCTGCGCGGGTATTGCCACAGTGAAGGCCGTGCCCGGTCGTTTGGAGCGGGTTTTGCCTCCAGGTGCGGATGCTTCGCTTTTTCCCTCTGTCTTTGTGGACTATGCCCATACTCCCGATGCCTTGGACAATGTGCTGCGCACCCTGCGCGCGGTGGGGAGCGGGCGGCTCATTTGTGTGTTTGGTTGCGGCGGCGACCGGGATCGGGGCAAGCGGCCGCTCATGGCTCAGGTGGCGGCCACTCAGAGTGATATCGCAGTGGTGACCTCCGACAACCCTCGCACCGAGGAGGCTGAGCGTATTCTGGATGATATCATCCCCGGCCTGGCAGCAGAGCATGTCGTTTTTTGTGCTATGGAAGATCTTTTTACTCAAGCCGGGCCCATGCCGCGCTACGGCCGCCTGGCTGACCGGCGCGCAGCCATTGCCAAGGCCTGCTCGCTCAGTTCGCCTCAAGATACGGTGCTGATAGCCGGTAAGGGCCATGAGGACTACCAGATCCTTGGCCGAGAGAAGCAGTACTTTGATGACCGGGTTGAGGCGGCCAATGCCCTGGCCCGGTGGAATGAGCGTTTGCTCCTTGCCGCAACCGGCGGCAAGACATGCGACCTGGCAGAGGCAGGGCAAAGAGCGCTTTTGGGCAAAATATGCACCGACAGCCGCAGCCTGGAGCAAGGCGATATTTTTCTGGCGTTCAGGGGTGAGCGTTTCGACGGCCACAGCTTTATTGAACAGAGCCTAGCAAGTGGAGCGGGCGCGGTTATTGCCGAGGAGTTTCCGGAAAGCGTGCTGACGCAGGAAAGGGCGCTCTGCATTCAGGTGCCTGATTCCCTTGCCGCTTTGGGCAATCTGGCAAGATTTCGCAGGCAGCTCTTTAGCGGGCCGCTGCAGGTAGCGGCCATTACCGGCAGTTCCGGTAAAACCACGGTCAAGGAGATGGTGTCTGCCATCTGCACTGCAGCGCTGAGCGATAGCTGGGCCCATCAGGAACCGGTGCTCAAGACCAGCGGTAATTTCAACAATCTGATCGGCCTCCCCCTTTCGCTTTTGCCCCTGCAGGCAGGTCATCGGGTGGCGATCCTGGAAATGGGTATGAACGCGCCTGGAGAAATCGCGCAGCTCACCCGCATTGCCGACCCGGATATCGGCTGCGTCAGCGCGGTGCATCCGGCGCATCTGCAGGGCCTGGGCAGCTTGGATGGTGTGGCCGAGGCCAAGGCGGAACTCTTTGCCGAGATGCGGCCAAGCGCTATCCGGGTAGTCAACGAGGATGATCCTCGCATCTACCGACGTGCCTATGCAAGCGAGGGGCCACGTATCGGTTTTGCCGTTACCGAGGCCGGACGCCGCCGTAATCCAGTTGTACGGGTAACTCGCCTGCAGAATCTTGGTGAGACAGGCATTCGTTTCACGCTCCATATAGGCGATTGGTCTAAGCGGCTGAGTGTTCCGGCTTTGGGCGAGCACAATGCGCACAACTGTGCTGCTGCTGCGGCCATTGCCCATGCCATGGGCATAGCTGCGGGGGCCATCGCGGCCGGGCTCTGTCTGTACCGGCCCATGGATAAGCGCATGGCGGTGCAAACCCTGCCCGGTGGAGTAAAATTGGTCAATGACGCCTATAACGCCAACCCCGCCTCCATGGCGGCCGGTCTGCGCACCCTGGCGGCCCTGGCCGCTGCAGGAAAAGTAAAGGGAAAGAGCATGGCCGTGCTCGGCGACATGCTGGAGCTGGGTGCAGCAAGCTCGGCTCAGCACCAGGGTATCGGCAGGCTGGCGGCAGAGCTGGGCTTAGACTATCTTGCCCTGAGCGGTCTGTATGCCCAAGAAACAGCCCAGGCAGCGCAGGCCCAGGGTATGCGGGCAGACCAGATCCACCTCTTCGACAATCCCGCCGCGATCGGCCGGTGGTGCGCAGGGCTGATGCAGAAGGGTGAGTTGAGTCAGGGAGATTGGATTCTGGTCAAGGGCTCGCGCGGCATGCGCATGGAGCGTTTTATCGAAGAACTGGAGCGTTTGCTGCACACTGCGGATCAGCCGGGAGCACGCCATGCTGTATAACCTGCTCTACGCCTTCCACACCGAGTATAGCTGGCTCAACGTCTTTCGCTATATCACCTTCCGTTCCATCGGCAGCGCGGTCACCGCCTTTTTGGTGGTGATGCTGGTCGGCCCCAGCTTCATTGCCTGGCTCAGGAGTAAGCAGATCGGCCAGGTGGTGCGGGATGACGGCCCGGAGACCCATTTCAGCAAGCGCGGCGTACCCACCATGGGCGGCATGCTCATCCTGGGTGCCATGATTGCCTCCAGCCTCCTGTGGTGCAACCTGCTCAGCGGACTGGTCTGGCTGCTCATCACCATCAGTGTGTACTACGGTGCTATCGGTGCGGCCGATGACTGGAAAAAGATCCGCAAGGGCAATGCCCGCGGCCTCAGGCCCAAGGAAAAACTGGTGCTGCAGGTTCTGGGGGCAGCTGTTGCCGGATATATCCTTTTGGCGCATCTGCACTACGACGGTGTGCTCAGCCTGCCCTTTCTCAAGGGATTTCACCCAGACTTGGGCTGGTGGTATCTACCTTTTGCGATTCTGGTGATTGTGGGCGCATCCAATGCGGTCAACCTGACCGACGGCCTGGACGGCCTGGCCACCGGGCCCATTGTCATCACCGCCTCTACCTATCTTATCTTCTCTTATGTGGCTGGAAACGCGGTGGTGTCCAGCTATTTGCAGATTCCATACGTGCAGGGCGCGGGCGAGGTCACAGTATTTTGCGGGGCCATGGTAGGGGCCTGCCTGGGTTTCCTCTGGTTCAACTGCTACCCGGCGCAGATCTTCATGGGCGATGTGGGCTCGCTTTCCCTGGGCGGCACCTTGGGTGCGATTGCCACAATCACCAAGCAGGAGTTTCTGTTGGTGATTGTGGGCGGTCTCTTTGTCATGGAGGCGCTCTCCGTCATCCTGCAGGTCGGCTATTTCAAGATGAGCGGCGGCAAACGCATCTTCCTCATGGCTCCTTTTCATCACCATTTCGAGAAAAAGGGCTGGCCTGAATCCAAGGTGGTGATTCGCTTCTGGATTATTTCCATCATCCTGGGCCTGATTGCCTTGGCCACGCTGAAGCTGAGGTAGCAGTGGAGAGCAAAGTGGAAGATAAGGTGCAGTTTAAACCGGGCAAGACTGCGGGCATCCTTGGTCTGGGTGTGGCCGGTCGGGCTACGGTGCGTTTTCTTCTAGACCAGGGCCTGCGCCTCAAGGTAAGTGATCTCAGGCCGCAGCAGGAGGTGGAGCTGGAAGAGCCGGGTTTCCTCGATTTCCTGGCCCAACATGGCGTGTACAGCGAGTTCGGCAGCCATGGGTCGGATTTTCTGGATGGCCTTGATGTGCTTGTGCCGGCACCGGGTGTGCCCCTGCAGAGCCCCTTGATTGTGGAGGCACGCAAACAAGAGATTCCTCTTGCCGGAGAACTGGCCCTGGCAGCCGGGCATTTTGCCGCACCGGTCATTGCCATTACCGGCTCCAACGGCAAAACAACGGTAACCGGGCTGATCGGCCATCTTTTGCAAACCGCAGGGAAAAACCCTTTTGTCGGCGGCAATATCGGCACACCGCTTTTAGAGTATTGTCTTGATCAGGTGCGATACGACTGGGTGGTGCTGGAGCTGTCCAGCTTTCAGCTCGATCTTGCCGGTTCCTTCCGTCCGGAGATCGGTATCCTGCTCAACATCACGCCCGACCACCTGGACCGGCATGGATCGTTACAGGCCTATGCCAATGCCAAGATGCAGCTCTTTGCAGCCCAGCACGAGGCGGATGCAGCCATTCTTGGTTGTGATGATGCCCTGGTAGCCCAGATCCGGCTCAATGCAGGCGTACAGCGTCTCTGCTTTGGCACGGATGAGGGCGCTGCCTGCCGGGTTGAAGAAGAGGGTGTGCGTCTGCGCCTAGGGGCCGAAGAGTTTTTCTTTCCCCTTGGCGGAACCAGGCTTGCCTCTTCGGTGAACCGGCTCAACGCGGCTGCGGCGATTCTGGCCGCCAAACTGGCAAGCTGCAGCAATGAGGCAATCGCCCAAGGCTTGGCTGGTTTTGAGCCTCCGGCTCACCGCATGGCGGAAGTGGCGGTGATAAACGGTGTCCGCTATATAGATGATTCCAAGGCCACCAATATCGGCGCTCTGGCTGCAGCCCTTTCTGCCTGCCCTGCCCAGGTGGTGCTCATTGCCGGCGGTCGCGACAAGGGCGGCGACTATGGACTTTTGCGCGAGATTGTATCTCGGAAGCTGCGTCACCTGGTGCTGATCGGCGAGGCAGCGCCCCTGATGGAAAAGGTTTTGGCTAAACTGGTTACATGCGAACGCGCGACGGACATGGCCCAGGCGGTGCAGGCTGCAGGTGCTGCTGCCAGGCCCGGTGATACGGTCCTGCTTGCGCCCGGCTGTTCGAGCTTTGACATGTTCAGCGGTTATGCCGAGCGCGGCAATATTTTTAGTCGGGCGGTGCTGGCTCTGCAGCAAAGAAGCGGTGCAGCACAAACAGCGGAGTTAGGCTCATGCGCGCGGTAATTACCGGCGGCGGCACCGGCGGCCATCTCTTTCCCGGCATTGCCTTGGCAACGGCCATACAACAGCGGCTGCCCGGCAGTGAGATCCTGTTTATCGGCACGCGGCGTCTGGTTGATCAAAAGGCCCTGCAGAACCGGGGTTTCCAGGTTGCTGCCTTGGACAGCAGCGGCGTCAAGGGTTTGGGCCTGGGAGCGCAGTTGCAGAGTATCGTGTCGCAGCCAGCGGCAATTCGGCAGGCCTGGCGCATGCTGAAACGTTTTAAGCCGGATCTGGTCTTTGGCGTGGGCGGCTATGTTACCGGCCCGGTCTTGCTGGCCGCGAGAATGCTCGGTATCGCCACGGCCATCCACGAGCAAAACTCCGTGCCCGGCCTGGCCAACCGCCTTGCCGGTCGCCTGGTGGATAGAATCTGCATCTCCATCCCCTGCAAGCCGGCCTTCCCTGCTGTCAAAACCGTGCAAACCGGCAATCCGGTGCGGGCGGAAATTGTGGCCGCAGGGCAAGAGAAGAAACGGGAAGTGCAGCCGAGCACTGTGCCCTCTCTCCTGGTCATAGGCGGCAGTCAGGGCGCGCATGCCTTGAACGAGCGTATGGTGCAGGCCATGACTCTCCTGCACAATGAAGGCATCCGGCTGCGGTTGCGGCATCAGACCGGCAGCGCCGATGCGGCCATGGTGCAGGCAGGTTACGAGCAGGCGGGCGTGGAGGCAGAGGTTCTGCCCTTTATTACGGATATGGCCGCCGCCTACAGTGCAGCCGATCTGGCTGTGTCGAGGGCAGGGGCAACGAGTTTGGCCGAGCTTGCCGTCATGGGGCTGCCTGCCGTCCTTGTGCCCTATCCCTATGCCGCGGATGACCATCAGGCCACCAATGCCGCCTACTATGCCCAGGGCGGCGGGGTAAAGGTGTTTCAGGAAAAGGATCTCAACCCGGAACTGCTGGCGCAAACGATACAGGCCCTCTTGGAAGACCATATACAACTGGAGCGCATGGGCGCAGCCATGCACGCGCTTGCCCAGCCCGAGGCAGCGGAGCTGCTGGTGGATGAATGCCTGGCGCTTGTGGCGGCAAAGGCTAGAGCCAAAGAGTGAGGCTGGAACATGTACAAGCAAAACCAACATATCCATTTTGTCGGCATCGGCGGTATCGGTATGTCCGGCATAGCTGAGCTGCTCTTGAGTCTGCACTACAAGGTGAGTGGTTCTGATTTGCGTGCAAGCGACCTGACCAGGCGTTTGGAAGAGCTTGGCGGAGTGGTGCATATCGGCCATGATGCCCGCTGGATCGAGGGAGCGGATGTGGTGGTGGTATCAAGCGCGGTGCAGGAAACGAACCCCGAGGTCAAGGCCGCCCTGGACGAGAAGATTCCCATCATCCAGCGGGCAGAGATGCTCGCTGAGCTGATGCGCCTGAAAAAATACGGTATTGCCGTTGCCGGCAGCCATGGCAAAACTTCGACCACTTCCATGGTAGCGGCGGTGCTGGCCGAGGCAGGGCTCGATCCGGCCGTGGTGGTGGGCGGCAAGGTGCACAGCCTGGGCAGCAATGCCCGTCTGGGCAGCGGAGAATTTCTGGTGGCCGAGGCCGACGAGAGCGACGGCTCTTTTCTGAAGCTTTCTCCGGTAATCGAGGTGGTGACCAATATCGATCTGGAGCACCTGGATTACTACCGCGATATTGAACATGTGAAGTTGGTTTTTCTGGAATTCGTCAACCGGCTGCCCTTTTACGGCGTGGCCGTGCTCTGTTTGGACAATGACCACGTGGCCCAGCTCCTGCCCCATATCCGCAAGCGGGTACTCACCTACGGCCTCACCGAACAGGCCGATCTGCAGGCAGTCAAACTCAGGCGGGAGGATGGCCGCAATATCTTTACCGTGCGCTTCCGCGACAAGGAATTGGGAGAGATCAGCCTGAATCGGCCAGGCCGACATCTGGTCTATAACAGTTTGGCCGCAGTGGGTGTGGCCCTGGAACTGGATATTGATTTTGCGGTGATTGCCCGTGCTCTGGAGAATTTTCAGGGGGTACAGCGGCGGCTCCAGGTCAAGGGCGAGGCCGGCGACATCCTGCTGGTGGATGACTACGGTCATCATCCCACGGAAATACGGGCTACTTTGGAAGCCATTCGCGAGGGCTGGCCGGAGCGGCGGGTAGTGACCGTGTTCCAGCCGCACCGCTACAGCCGTACCGCAGGCCTCTTTGAAGGTTTCCTGACCGCCTTCAGGCGTTCAGACCTGCTGGTGCTCACAGATATCTACGCAGCCGGAGAGGAGCCCAGGGAAGATGTTACCAGCGCCATCCTGCACGAGGCCATCAAGCAGCACGGCCAGCGCCAAACCTATCATCTGCCGGATTTGATCGAGCAACCGGATTCGCTTCTGGCACTGCTGGAACCGGGTGATCTGGTGCTGACTTTGGGTGCGGGCAGTATTGGCCGTTTGGGCGATGACCTGCTCTCTCTTCTGTCTGCCGGAGAGCCGTAAGATCATGACCAGGGCAGGTGTATACCAATGCTACGGCCCGATACAGGGGCGGGTCTCATGAACAGCGCCCAGAAAAAGGAGCTTGCACGCCTCTGCCCCTCGGTGCAGTGGCAGGTCGATATGGCCCGTTTTTCCTCGCTTCGGACCGGCGGCACGGTCGAGGCCCTGGTCGAGGTGGATGACTGCGGTTCACTGCCCGGATTGCTGGGCTGGCTCGCCCAGGAAGAGATCACCTGGCAGGTTCTTGGCGGCGGTTCCAATATCCTCTTCACCAGCGGACTCCACCAGGGCCTGTTCATCCGCCTGCGGGGCGGCCTGGATGATATTGTTCTCAGCCAAGCTTCCGGTACAGACGGCGAAGCAGGGGAGCAGTCAGTCGAGGTACAGGCCGGAGTGAGCATGAGCCTGCTTGTGGCCTGGTGTTTACGTCAGGGTTTAAGCGGCCTTGAGTTCATGGCTGGCATTCCAGGCACCGTGGGCGGAGCCGTTGCCATGAACGCAGGTGCCTATGGCGGCAGCATGGGTGATCGTCTGGCGGCTGTGCAGCTTCTGGATTGGCAGGGCAATGCCATGGAGGTACCGGCAAGCGCCCTGCGTTTCCAGTACCGCAAAACTACGCTGCCGCCGGAGTGTTGCCGGGAAAAATGTCTGATTACCGGCGCAAGCCTGCACCTTAAGCCCGCGCCTGCAGCACGCATCAAAGAGGCCATGCACGAGGTGTTTGCCCAGAGAAAGGCAAAACACCCCGCAGGTGTTGCCAGTGCCGGTTCTTTTTTTAAAAACCCGCCCGGCGACTATGCCGGCCGTCTCATTGAAGAGGCGGGACTCAAGGGCTACAGACACGGTCAGGCCATGGTTTCGGCCATGCATGGAAATTTTATTATTAACCGTGGCGGAGCCAGGCCGGAAGATATCCTTTCCCTGATGCGATTTGTCCAGAAGCGCATTTATGAGCGCCATGGGATCATGCTGGAACCAGAGGTACGGTTTTTCGAGTGTACAGAGGAGTGATGCAGCCGTGGCCTACAGAAAATCATACAGCCCGCGTGAACTAAAGCGGCGGAAGAAGAAGGCGAGTCTGTGGGCGCAACTACCGGCCTGGCTGCCCCAACTGCCGTTCATGCAAGGGCGCAAGCGGACAGGCCCGGCCCAGCCCCTAATCGGCCTGGCCGGGGTGAGCCAGCCCAAACCGCCCCAAAAGAAGTTCTCCCCAGCCAAGGCCCTTTTAGTCTTCATGGTGGCGGTGCTGTGCGCCACAGCTTGGGTCGGAGTTCAACTGATCAATACCCTAAATATCTTCAGGGTTACCGATCTTCGTGTGTCTGGGGCCCGTTTCATTACCGAACGCCAGGCCTTGGAGCTAACCGGCCTGCGGCAGGGCTTAAACCTCATCACCTTCAGCACCAGGGCTGCAGAAAAAAAGATTGCCCAGCATCCCTGGGTGGCGGATGCCCAGATCAAAAAACAGTGGCCGTCCGGCGTCTTGGTGCAGGTGCGGGAATTCGCGCCTTTTGCCATGATCAACCTGGAGACGGCCCCTGGTGAGTACAGCCTGCGCTATCTTGACTATGACGGTCATGTCATTGCCGCTGTGCAGGAGGGCGCTTCCCTCGATTTCCCTGTGATCAGCGGTGCCGGCGCGGATGATATAGCCGATGACCGTCTGGTTCAGGGCGGCAGCGCGCAAGGGGCCCTGCAGATATTGCATTTTGCTGCCAGGGGAAATGCGCTCCTGCCCTTGCAATCCGTCTCCGAGGTGCGTATCACCCAGGAAAAGGCTCTTATTCTCTATTTGGCGGATCATCCCTTTCCTATCTACTTCGGCAATGACCGTTTGCAGAATAAATTCAACAATCTATTGCAATTACTCAAAAAATTGTATGACAGTGGCGAAATCAGTCAGATCGCCGGCCTTGAACTGACCTATGGAGAAAATCCTAATAAAATGTTATGTCGTTTGCAGCAACCGAGATGAGGCCGAAGCAGGCCCTGGTTTGGCTGTATCAATCGACTGATAGAACACAAATGTAACAGGTTTTGTAATGATAAAATCATGGATGACGGAACGGGAACAGTCTGCTGAGGAAGAGGTGGAGGAGCGAGTGCAGATTGATGAACGGGAGCCCGGCCTTCTGGTCGCCGGCCTGGATATCGGCTCCACCAAGATCTGCACCATGATCGGCGAAGTCTTTCCTGACCGGGTGGATATCATCGGAGTGGGCACCAGCCCCTCTTCCGGTATGCGCAAAGGGGTAGTGGTCAATATCCAGTCCACGGTGGAGGCCATCAAGAATGCGGTGAAAAAGGCTTCCGACATGGCCGGCTGCGATATCAACCAGGTCTATGTGGGCATTGCCGGCAGCCATATCAAGGGCTTCAATTCACCGGGTATCATTGCCATCAACAACCAGGAAGTACGGGAAAAGGATATCGAGGCGGTGATCGAGGCGGCAAGAACCGTCAAGATTTCCGATAATCAGCGCATCATCCACGTGCTGCCGCAGGAATTCATGGTGGATGACCACACCGGCATCCAGAGCCCTCTGGGCATGACCGGGGTGCGGCTGGTCACCAATGTGCACATCGTTACCGCCGATATGACCGCGCTGCATAACCTGATTGCCTGCTGCAACCAGGCCGGCTTGACTGCGGTTGAGGTGGTGCTGGAGTCGATAGCCGCATCCGAGGCGGTGCTCACCCCTGAAGAAAAAGACCAGGGCGTGGGGCTGATCGATATCGGCGGCGGCACTACGGATCTGGCCATTTTCAGCAATGGCTCCATTAAGCATTCCTGGGAATTGGCCCTGGGCGGCAACAACCTCACCAGTGACCTTTCCACGGTTTTGCGTACACCCCTGCAGGAGGCCGAGGAGCTGAAGTACATGTACGGCGGGGCGCTTTCCTCCATGATCAAGGAAAACCAGATGATCGATGTGCCGACTGTGGGCGAGCGGAAAGACAGGAAAATTTCCCAGAAAAGCCTGGTCGGCATCCTTGAGGCGCGCATGGAGGAGATCTTTCAACTGGTGGATAAAAATATCACCACCTCCGGCAGCCGTAACCGCATCAACGCCGGCCTGGTGCTGACCGGCGGCACCGCGCTTTTGCCCAATGTGGTTGAACTGGCGGAGCAGGTTTTCGACATGCCGGTGCGCATCGGCTATCCGCGCAATGTGGGTGGTCTTCTGGAGCAGATCAATACTCCGCGTACCACCACTGCCGTGGGCCTGGTGCTCTACGGCAGCCGCACGAAAAACTTTGCGGTCAAGGAGCAGGGCGGTGTTGTCAGCAAATTGAAGCACTGGCTGCGGGGCATTATTTGAATAAGAGCGTTTTAGGTGTGTTGTGCGAAATACTAAAAAGCATGCGAGCAAACTCCACAAGAAAGCGAGGCGGGATATGACGGATACAAAAAACGTGCAGCCTGTTGACGAGGTAGGCGGACAGGACATCGATAATCCATACAATGACGGCGCATCCATGGAAAAGACATCTGGCTACAGGATGGCGGAAGAGCAGGGCGGGGATATCATCATCAAGGTGATCGGCGTCGGCGGCGGCGGCGGCAATGCCATCAACACCATGGTGGAAAGCAACCTGACCGGAGTGGAATTCATTGCCGCCAATACCGATATGCAGGCCCTGGCCCTGTCGCGCGCACCCAAACTGATGCAGCTGGGCTCAAACATCACCAAGGGCATGGGCGCGGGTGCGGATCCGGATCGTGGCCGGGATGCCGCCCAGGAAAGTTACGACGAATTGCTCGCCATGCTGGATGGCGCGAACATGGTGTTTATTACCGCCGGTCTTGGCGGCGGCACCGGCACCGGTGCCGTGCCGGTCATTGCCAGGGCATGCAAGGAGGTGGGAGCGCTGACCGTTGCCGTGGTGAGCAAGCCCTTCTACTTTGAGGGCAAAAAGCGGATGCGCAATGCCGAGGTCGGCTGGCAGACCCTGCGCGAGCATGCCGACACCATCATCACCGTGCCCAATGATCGCCTGCTCAGCCTGATGAATAAAAATTCCAGCATGCATGACATGCTGCTGCAGGTGGATCAGGTCCTTTTGCAGGCCGTGCGCGGCATTACCGACCTGATCAAACTGCCTGGTCTGATCAACGTGGATTTTGAAGACCTGAAAACAGTCATGCGCGAAGTCGGCCCGGCCATCATGGGCACAGGCGTGGCTGATGGAGAAAACCGCGCGGTCGAGGCAGCCAAGCGTGCCATTGACAACCAGTTGCTGGAGGATGTGGGCATTGACGGCGCAAGAGCGCTTCTGATCAATGTGTCGGCATCCAGGGAATCGCTCACCCTGACCGAATTCCAGGAAGCCGCCGCCCTGATTCAGGAAAAGGCGCACGAAGACGCCACCGTGATTGTGGGTGTGCTCTACGATGAATCCCTTGGCGATGAAATGCGGGTCACCGTTATTGCCACGGGCATCAGCAGCAAGGAAGAGACTGAAATGGAGCCTACCCTTCCTGGCCGTCGCACAGTGGGCACAACGGCTTCTCCGCTCGCCCGTTTGCGCAGCCGTAGAAATTCTTTCGACAACGTGCCGGTTCCCGCTGGACGTTCTCCAAACGGAACCGAGGCCCAGGCCCAGCCCAACCAGCTGCCCAAGGGACTGGCGCGGATGCCCAAGCCCATTTTCGATGAGCCGCGCGACACCGAAGATCTGGATGCGCCTGCCTATTTGCGCAAGCGTGCCAACTGATTGTTGGAGCAGGACTTAACCTGGTGATACCGGGGCAAAACATTCGTTTTGCTCCGGTGTTTGCAAGACCTGCTGCAAAGCGTCTCTTTTCCTCCTCTTCCAAGCTGTTCCTGCCGAGCCCGGCAAGTCCGGTTGCTGCCGGCGACCGGGAGTTCGTGATTCTGCCCCCTATTTGCCGCAGGGGATTCGCCTGTGCCGACACCGTTAGACGATGAAGCCGGAACCATCCGGAAAAAATGGACAGGCCGTTTGCCTGTTGCCCTGCTCTATCCGAACCTTTACCCGGTAGCGGTATCCAATCTGGGCTTGCAGCTCGTGTATGGCCTGCTGAACGCAGATGAAGACCTGGTCTGTGAGCGCTTTGTCTATCCGGACAAGGGTGCGCCTTTGCGTTCGCTGGAATCTTCCCGGCCGCTTACGGATTTCCCCCTGGTTTTTGCCTCCATCAGTTTTGAACACGACTATCCGCGTCTGGCAGCCATGCTGGCAGCAGGCGGCATTCCTCCCTTGGCTGCAGAACGGGGCGGTCGGATTGAGCCCGGCAGGCCCCTGGTGTTGATCGGCGGGGTGGCCATGTTCATCAACCCCGAGCCCCTGGCCGCCTTTGCCGATCTTGTTGCCCTGGGCGAGGCAGAGGCGATCCTGCCGCAGTTGATGGTCTTTTTAAAGCAGTATGCAGAACACTCGCGGCCGGAACTGCTCTACCGGATCGCAGTCACTCTTGATGGCTGTTATGCCCCGGCCCTGTATCATTTCGAGTATGGCGACAACGGTCGCCTGCAACATATCAGGCCGGAGCAGGGACTGCCGGACAGGGTAAAAAAGGCGGTGCTGGAAAAGACCCGGATTGCCGGTCATTCCGGCCTCTATTCCCCTAAGGCTGAACTGGATATGCACATGGTGGAACTCGGCCGCGGCTGCAGCCAGGCCTGCCGTTTCTGCGCGGCAGGATATGTTTACCGGCCGCCCCGGCTCTGGCCCCAGGATGCGGTGGCGCAAGCCTTGCAACACAGGCCTGAACATGTGCGGCGTATCGGGCTTTTGGGCATGGAGATGAGCGAAGGCCTGGATACGGCCCGCCTTGCACAAGAGGTGCAGGCAAGCGGCTGCATGCTCAGCTTTTCTTCACTCAGGGCCGATCGCCTCTCACCCCAGCTTTTGAGTGTGCTTGGAAAATCGGAGTTGAAGAGTGCTGCCATTGCAGCAGACGGCGCATCCGAGCGTTTGCGCCGCATAATCAACAAGAACATCCAGGCCCAAGATCTGCTTAATGCTGCAGTCCAGCTGGTTGAGGCGGGCATTTTTCATCTGAAAGTCTATGTGATGATCGGCCTGCCAAGCGAAACCGAGGCGGATCTGGCGGAGTTTGCGGAATTGATCCGCAGCATCCGGGCCGCTATTCTGCCTCTGGGCAGGGCACGCGGCAGGCTAACCACCCTGAGCCTTTCACTCAACTGTTTTGTGCCCAAGGCCTGGACACCTTTTCAATACTGCGCCTTTGGCGGGCTGAGCCCTGAAGCGTACTCGGATCTACGCCCGGCAGACCAGCTCAGTCTGGCCCTGAGCTCGCTCAAGGAAAAGACCAGGCTTCTGCGTCGCCTGCTCAAAGACGAGGCAAATCTGCACTTCATCTGTGACTCACCGGAACAGGCCCTGGAACAGGCGGTCTATGCCAGGGCGGATCGGCGCATCGCACCGGTGCTTCTGGCCCGCGGCGCGGGTAAACTCTCCTTCAAGATGGCGATGAAGCGATATATCGATCAGGCACGGCCCGGTTTTGGTATTTGGGACTATGCCCTGCGGCCGCGCAGCCGGGATGAACTCTTTCCCTGGGGTGTGATTGACCACGGGTTTAGCCCCGGCTATATGTGGCAGGAGTACAGCCGGTCCATGCGCGGCCTGGCCACTGCTGCCTGTGAACCTGAACGCTGCCGCCGCTGCGGGGTCTGCCATGCCGATGCCTGATCTGCGCGAGTTTCTGCGCTCCCTGAAAGAAAGGAGCACCAACGACGGTCTCTTACCCTTTGCACTGGTCAAGTATTTCGCCTTCAGTTCCTTTGTCCTCATCATGCTGGCAGCCTTTGCCCTGTCCTGGCTGATTGCCGATAATGCCCGCAACACTCTCTTGCGGCGCAGCGAGGCCTATTCCCAGCTCTTTGCCGATAACCTGAACCGCCAGGTCTTTGTCCAGTTTGTGCTGCCGACCGTGGTGCGCTACGGCCGCATTGCCATCTCCAACCAGGATCAGTACGAGCGTCTGGATCAGATCGTCAGAAACCTGACCAGGGGCATGCACATCAAGGAGGTCACCATCTATGACTCGGTGGAAAACATCGTGGCCTATTCCACGGTGCAACCCCTGATGGGCAGGCGCGGCCTGGGCGGGCTGGAGTACAGCAAGGCGGCCAGGGGAGAGAAAAATTCCGTCGTTATTTCAAGTGGTTCTATTTTGAGCCTGCTGCCGGGCAGCGACGCCATTTTCTGCTCTATGAAAACCTTTGTGCCCTTTCGCCAGGAAACCCGCCTGGCCCAGCAGACCGACGACATCATGGGCGTGATCGAAGTGGAGCAGGATATCTCCGAAGATCTGCACGCCATTATTGTGCTCCAGGCCAAGGTGATTGTTTTGTCTTTGGCCATTATGTCGCTGCTCTTTGCCATTTTGAGCATGATTGTGGTGCAGGCAAACCGCACCATGGCGCGCCGCGCGGCAGAACGTCTGCGCCTTGAGGAAGAACTCAACGAAGCCCAACGCCTGGCCTCGCTGGGGAAGATGGTAGCCTCGGTTTCCCATGAGATCAAAAACCCTTTGGGGATTGTGCACTCAACCGCGGAAATTCTGGCCGGCCGCATCGGCAAATTGGCCCCAGGCAATGAGCGCCTGGCAACCATCATCGTGGAAGAGACCACTAGGCTTGACAGGATAGTGCGGGAATTTCTCGATTTTGCCCGGCCGCGCGAAGCGAAAATGATTTTGGGGCAGTTACAGGAACCGGCTGAACGGGCGATCCGTTTTCTGCACTCTGAGCTTGAGCGCAAGAATATCGAGGTCGACGTCCAGTTCAGCCCGGATCTGCCGGATGTTCTCCTGGATAGCGAGCATATTTACCAGGTGGTCTTCAATATTATCTTCAACGCCGGCCAGGCCATGCTCCAGGGAGGACGGCTGCACCTGGAAACCCAGCTTGCGCTGCCGGGTGAAGGCGTTTCCCTTTCCATCACCGATACCGGCTGCGGCATCGCGCCGGAGGCCTTGAGCCAGATATTCAACCCCTTTTACACCGATAAAAACCGCGGCACCGGTCTGGGTTTGGCCATTGCCCGCAGCATCGTCGAAAAGCATGGCGGCAAGATTGAAGTGGCAAGCCTGGTGGGCGCGGGCAGTTGCTTCACCATTACCCTGCCCTTGCCGTCTCCCCAGTCCCAGGTGCCTGAAGATGCACCGCAGGCTTGAAGCGGGCCGCTCTTTTGCCACAGGTTGAGCTTCTATGAGCCTTCGTAGTTTCCACAACGGCCTGCGCCGACGTTTCCCACCCATCATCCTTTTGCTCTCGCTTTTGTCCGCCTTTCCGCCGCTGGCAACGGATATGTACCTGCCGGCCCTGCCGCAGTTGCAGGAGGAGTGGGGCGTTTCTTTTGCCCAGGTCAACCTGAGCCTGGTAGTCTTCTTTCTATCCTACTGCTGCTTTCTCCTCATCCATGGGCCGCTGTCCGACCGTTTCGGCAGAAAACCGCCTTTATTTGCCGGTATAAGCATCTTTGTGGCTGCCTCCCTGCTCTGCGCCCTGGCCACGAGTGTGGAGATGATGATTGTCGGCCGTTTTTTGCAGGGCGCGGGCGCTTCGGCCTCCTCTGCAGTGGTCTTTGCCACCAGCAAGGATCGCTTCAGCGGCACGGAGCGGCAGAAGGTCTTTGTGCAGATCGGTGCCATTGTGGCCGCAGCCCCCATGCTGGCCCCGGTTTTGGGCGGCTGGCTCCTCAAAATCCTGTCCTGGCACTGGATCTTTGTGTTCCAGGCCCTCTTGGGCTGCATTGCCCTGGTCGGGGTCTACTTCATGCGGGAAACCCTGCCCGAAAAGAGCAACGCGGGCCTGGATTCGGTGTTTCTCGGTTATGCGCGCCTGCTCATCAATCAGGGCTATGTGCGCCAGCTTCTGCTCTTCTCGCTTATAGGCATGCCGCTTTTCGCCTTTATCGGCGGCTCGGCAGACCTGTACATGAACACCATGGGGTATAGCGCCCAGCAGTACGGGTATTTCTTTGCCTTCAACTCCGCAGCCTTCATTCTTGCCCCACTCACCTTTGCCAGGGTTTCGCGCCACTACAGTGTGCGGCTGCTCATCCCCCTGGCCTTTTGCGGTATGTTCTCGGGTGGGCTGGCGCTTTTACTGCCGGTCTTGCCCGTTCCCTGGCGGCTGGCCCTGCCCATGCTCTGGACCACCTTTTGTTTTTCCTTTTGCAGACCGGCAGGCAACAACCTCATTTTAGAAGAGGTGAGTACGGATGTGGGCTCGGCCTCGTCCTTGATGGTGTTTTTTTACTTTGTCTTCGGCGCTGCCGGAATCTGGGTTTTTTCCCACAACTGGCAGGATAAGCAACAGGTGCTGGCCATAATGACCATGCTGGTGGCTGCCCTGGCCCTCGTTCTTTGGTTTCTCCATGCCTGGCTGCCAGCCCCGGGGGCCGAAAAGAGCAGGGGAACGAAAAAATCCAGAGCCGGCCGCACACCGGAGCCGTAGCAGGCCGCAAGGCTGCAGCCCTTCAGCGCAACTTTTGGCCTCTTTGTGGGATATGTTGTGAACTTCTCCGTTGCCTACCTGCTGCTTGCCGCTCTTATTGGCGGGAGCATCGCCTTTTTGCCCTACGAAAGGGTGGGCCTCAGGCCGCCCGAAACCCATCCCTGGCTGTGGTGGCGTTTGGTGTATCTGTGGGGAATATTCAGCTTTTTCCATGTCTGCTTTTTGGTGCTGAGCTTTTGGCTGGTGGAAAATATTGCTCTTTTAAAAAAACTCAGCATGGCCTGGCAGCTTGGCCTAGCCACCCTGACGGCAGTGCTGGCAACGGCTGGCTGGTATCTGCTGCTCCAACAGCTGGGCCGGCGGCAGGAGCGCCAGCTGCAGGCGGATTTTAACCTGTCAAACGGCCGAGCAGCACCAAGGACGCCGTCCAAACAGCCAGTCAATCAGCCCATGAACCCAAAGGAGGACGTGATGAAAAAAATTCGTTTGGCCCTTATTGCCGGCGGCAAGTCTGATGAGCGGGAGGTTTCCTTAAAAGGGGCGGTCGGCGTGGCTGCCGCGCTTGATGCGGAGAAATATGCGGTCACCCGCTACGATCCGGCAACAGATCTCGCCCGCCTGGCCGCAGATGCAGACAGGCTTGACGCCGCCTTTATTTTGCTCCACGGCCTGTATGGCGAGGACGGCACTATTCAGGGTTTTCTTGAACTGCTGGATATTCCCTATCAGGGCGCGGGTGTACTGGGCAGTGCCGCTGCCATGGACAAGAATCTGGCCAAGACCCTGTACCGGGAGAGCGGTTTGCCGGTTGCCGGCTGGCTGATGGCGGAACAAGCCGATATCGACAAGCCTGCGCGCCTGCTCGGCGGAGTGGGCCTGCCCTGTGTGGTCAAACCCGTGCGTCAGGGTTCCTCCATCGGTATGTCCATTGTGCATAAAGAAGAGGAACTGGGGTCGGCCCTAGCTCTGGCCTTTGAACACGATAGCCAGGTGATGGTTGAGCAGTATATCCAGGGCCGTGAGCTGACCGCAGCCGTGCTCGGCAATGAAGATCTGCAGGCCCTGCCGCTTATAGAAATCATCCCGGATAGCCGCTACGCCTTTTTCAACTACGAGGCCAAGTACCAGCCGGGGGCAACCAAGGAGGTCTGCCCGGCGGAGGTGGATGAGACCATCCGCATCAAGGCGCAGGAATATGCCCTGACTGCGCACCGCTGCCTGGGCCTGAAGGGCTACAGCCGCACGGATATGATGCTCTCCCGCGATAACCAGCTCTATCTTCTAGAAACCAACACCATCCCCGGCATGACCCCAACCAGCCTCTTTCCCCAGGCTGCGGCTGCGGCCGGCTACCCGTTTGCGGCCCTCCTCGACAAACTGATCGAGCTTGCGCTCGCAGGCAGGGAGCAGAAAGAATAGAGCGGCGGGCCGGAATCAGGGCAATCAGCTCTTGGGCGCAAAACGCTCGCTAAAGTACGGCTCAAGCACCTTGGGCAGGGCAATGCTGCCGTCTGCCTGCTGGTAATTTTCCAGGATGGCGAGCAGGGTGCGGCCCACAGCCAGGCCGGAGCCGTTTAAGGTATGCACCAGCCTGCTCTTCTGACTGCCCTTGGGCCGGTACCTGATACCGGCCCGTCTGGCCTGGAAGTCCATGAAGTTGGAGCAGGAGGAAATCTCCCGGTAGGTGTTCTGGCCGGGCAACCAGACCTCGATATCATAGGTTTTGGCAGCGGAAAAGCCGAGATCGCCGCTGCACAGGCTCACCACCCGGTAGGGCAGCTCCAGCAGTTGCAGCACCTCTTCCGCATCGGCCAAAAGTGATTCCAGCTCTTGGGCCGATTGCTCGGGCGTGGTGAATTTCACCAGTTCCACCTTCTCAAACTGATGCTGGCGGATGAGGCCACGGGTGTCTTTGCCGTAGGAGCCCGCCTCGGAGCGAAAGCAGGGCGTATAGGCGGTGTGTTTGAGCGGGAGCTGCTCCTCGGCCAGGGTCTGATTGGCATAGAGGTTGGTAACCGGCACCTCTGCCGTGGGGATGAGCCAGAGATCCCAGCCTTCGATGCGGAACAGATCTTCGCTGAACTTGGGTAACTGGCCCGTGCCGGTCATGGCGGCGGAATTGACGAGAAAGGGCGGCAGGACTTCGCTGTAACCGTGGCGCTGGGTATGCAGATCCAGAAAAAAGTTGACCAGGGCCCGCGAGAGCCGCGCGCCGAAACCCTTGAGCACGGCAAAGCGCGCACCGGCAAGTTGGGCTGCGGTTTCAAAGTCCAGGATGTCGAGCTTCTCCCCCAGTTCCCAGTGGGGCAGGGCCTCAAAGGAAAAGTCCGGCGGCTCGCCCCAGCGCTTGATCTCTACGTTGTCGACCTCGCCGGTGCCTGCCGGAACACTGTCGTCGCAGAGATTTGGGATGGACATGATCACGGCCTGCAACTCTTCCTCAATCTGGGCCAGCCGGGTGTCCAGTTCCTTGATCTCTTCAGAGACCGCCTTCATCTCCTGAATGCGGGCCTCGGCCTCCTGCTGTGCCCCTTCCTTCTTCAGATGGGCAATCTCTTTAGAAACCGTGTTGCGCTTATTCTTCAGGCCCTCTACCTGGGAGAGCAGCTCCAAACGTCGACCATCACTCTCGCCGAAGCGTTCGAGCAGGCTGGGATCAAGACGGCGCAGCTCGCATTTCTGCCGCACCAGTTCCATATTTTCGCGGACAAAGCGTAGTTCAAGCATGGAGTTATAGGTGGTTTATAGGTGATGTATAGGTGTGAAAGGTTGAAGGAGTGGTTCTTCCTGTTAAGAACCTAAAAAATTAGCATGCCGCTTGGGGGAGCGCAAGGCGTAATCCCGGCACCCCGGCCCCGCTACTCCTATGCAGGTTACGGCTTCGGCGGATATCTTTTGCCGAGCCGGCCCACATGCGATTCTACAGGGAAGCCTTGCAGCCCTCGGGCTCTTTTGCTATTTTCAAGGCAAATCAGCCCACTACGAAGGACAGAGGTATCATGCACATCAACCGGAGCGCTATCGTTCTTTTCCTCACCGAACTGAGGCGCTCGTTGCGCCTTTTAGGCGTGTCGCTCATCGGCCTGACGCTGCTCCTGTTTCTCTTTTCCGGGGATCTTTTACGAGTCGTGCAGGAGCACATCGGCGGCCGGTTGCATTTCTTCTCCGTGGCCGAACCCTTTCTGGCCCATGTCAAGCTGGCCTTTTTCGGTGCGCTGTTTGTCCTCATGCCCCTGCTGCTGCACGTGCTCTGGCGGGCGTTGGCAGCACCCTTCGGCATGAGCGCGGGTCAGCGTTTCAGTTTTGTACTGGCCACCAGCCTGCTGTTCTATGGCGGCGCCACCTTCTGCTATCTTGTGACCCTACCCTTTGGTATTCAGTTTTTATTGGGTTTTGAGGGCCGGACGCTTGCGGCAGTCATTGCGATCAACCGCTTTGCCAACTTTATCAGTGTCTTTGTGCTGGTCTTCGGCCTGGTCTTTGAACTGCCGGTTTTCATGATTTTCTGCACACGCGTGGGCCTCATCAGCCGTAGGGCCTTTGAGCGTAACCGGCGCTATGCCATCCTGGCCATTGCCATTCTGGCGGCAGTGCTGACCCCGACGCCGGATGTGGTCAACATGGGCTTGATGGGCCTGCCCCTTTATTTTCTCTATGAAACGGGCATAGTCCTGATTCGCGTCTTCAGGCTGGAGAAACGGCCCGAGCCGCAGGAGGACAGGCAGGAAGAGTGAGCGCGCAAAAGTGCATACTGCACGTTCCGCGCGTTCTATGCCTGCAAGCCGGTGCTACAATGAGCGTACATGTATGCCCGCGCGCTGCAGCAGGGCAGCGGTTACCCCGGCAGTGGGCATGCTGCCGCAGGAAGGGCTGCCTGATTTCAGCAGAGCCACCTGCACTTCCTGCAGGCGGGCAATGGCCAGCACCATGGATGCGCCTCTGATAAAGGCAGCGGAAAGATCACGGCCATGGGTGTCCAGCACCCGGGCACGGCCATCTAAAACGGCATGTCCATCGCCGCCCATAATCGAGGCCGGAGGCCGTGGCGTGGGGAGCCCGCCAAGCTGTTCCGGGCAGATGGGAAGAAAGCGGTATGCCTTGAGCAGGCGCAGGCATTCCTCATTTTGTTTGCCTTTTCCGTCGTAGCGGGTACACAGACCAAGAAGGCAGGAACTGACAAGACACAGTGGTTTAGGCGGCATGGGGGCGTGCAGTGAAGTGGTTGAAAAGGAATAAGAGGCGGAGCACCGTGGGCACAACACGGCCGCGTTATGGCGATAAGGGTTCGCGCGGCGGCTTCTGGGTGCTGACGGGTCTTGTTTTACTGCTGCTGCTGCTCTGGCTGCTCTTTGCGCCGGGCAGCGGTTACCTGTATTACCGCAGCAGCCGGAAGGAGCTTGCCGCTATCCAGCAGGAAAATGCCAGACTTGAGCAAAACAATGCAGCCCTGCGCCGGGAGATCGAGCGCCTTAAAACCGACGAAGCCTATATCGAAAAGGTGGCGCGGGAAAAACACGGCCTTTTGAAGAAAGACGAACGGGTCTATGAATTCAACCGGCCAGGCGGCAAGTGAGGCCGTTACCGTGGGTCGTTATCTTGTTAAGGGGGAACCGCACGGGTTCCCTGCCGTCATCCTCAGCGGAAGGCCCCTCTGGGCCGGCAGCTGGGCGCGCCTGCCTGTTGAGCTGTGGAGCGCAGCGAGCTTGAGGCCGAGATCTGCTTCTGCACCTCTTTTCCGCCGCAGCGCGGGCAGTGTACGCTGTGCTGCTGACTGATCGAGGTGGTGAGATGCTCAAAATCTGCGCCGCAGGAGCGGCACCGGTATTCGTAGAGCGGCATGGGGCTTTCCAGGTAAGGGTGGGATGGCTTGATGCGGGGCAGCAAAGGCTGCGCCCTGCTTTGTTAGTAGCACTTGGTTCAAGCCTGAGTGCAACTGAAGGTATTGTAGCCATGACAGCGCTTTCGTCAATACTGCCCGCCCTCTGCCACAAGAGATGGCCGATAGAGAGAAGCAATATAAATACCGGTACATAGAGCGCATCAATTTAGAATGCCCAGTAGCGCATCGCCTGTAGGTAGAACACCCATGCACGATTTGATAAGAAGAGAGGAACACGGTAATGGCGCGAATGATGTGAGTGCCACGAGTGCCGCTAATCCCGCGGCCCAGCCTGAAGAGCTGCGGCGGCTGGCTGCAGCCCTGCGCGCCCGACTCTCTTTTCATCAGCAATGCGGTATTACAAGCTACCCCTACATTGCCGGACCCCAGCTTGTGCGGCAAGCGATCCAGGCCAAAGAAGTACCGGCTCCAGGCAGCGCAGCAGGGCGGGACAGGGAAACGAAACAAGCTCAAACCAAGGCCTCAACCCAAGCCTCAACTCAAACCCAGGCCCAGATCCCGGCCACAGGCAGCCTGGTCCAGGTCAACAAGGCCTTGCAGGCCTGCAATCGTTGTCCTTTGGGGGCGGCGCATGCCTCAGGTCGCGTTTTAGGGAGAGGCCCGGCCCATGCTGCTTTCATGGTGGTGGGTGACTATGCCGCACTTCAAGGGCCGCAACCGGAGCCGGATCAACTTTCTTTTGGCGTGGAGGAAGACCTCCTCTTTTGGAAGATGATGCAGGCCATTCAGCTGGGGCCAAAGGATGTGTACGTCACCAATGCGCTGAAGTGCCGGTCGGCGACAGGTGAGACGCCGGAAGCGGCCTGGCTGCGACAGTGTCGCTTGCATCTGGTAGATGAAATCAAAAGTGTACGGCCGCGCCTGATCTGCGCCATGGGCGAAGTGGCTGCAGCCGTACTCTTGGGCGGAAGCGAACCGGTGGCGCGTCTGCGTGGTCGTGTGCACAGCCTGCAGGCAGGAGGAGAATCGATGACAAACTATTCGGTCATGGTGACCTATCATCCCCGTTTTCTGCTGCAGGTTATAGATATGAAAGCAGCAGCCTGGCAGGATCTGCAGCAGATGCAGAAGCTGCTCAAGCAAGGCGGCAGGAAACGGCCGGAATAACGAACATTTGGGCAGCGAGCTCCATGAGACAAGGAGGCAGCGATGGCAGTATTTGAGATAAAGCACCCGCTGGTGCGCCATAAGTTGGGAATATTGCGTGAGAAAGATATTTCCACTAAGGACTTTCGCGAGCTGGCCTCAGAGGTCGGTATGCTCCTTACCTATGAAGCGACCCGCAATCTGCCGGCGGAAAAGGTGTGGATTGAGTCCTGGGCAGGACCGGTTGAGGTGGAGCGCATCAAGGGGAAGAAGTTTACCATCGTGCCCATCCTGCGGGCAGGCATCGGCATGATGGAAGGGGTTTTGCGGGCAGTGCCCACGGCACGGATTTCGGTGGTGGGCATCTACCGGGACGAATCCACCATGCAGCCGGTGACCTATTTTAAAAAACTGGTGCAGGACATTGACCAGCGCAAGGCCGTGATCTTGGACCCCATGCTGGCCACAGGCGGTACCCTGATTGCCACCATCGACATGTTGAAGGAGGCGGGCTGCAAGGACATCATCGGCATCTTTCTGGTGGCAGCGCCGGAGGGCATTGCCAAGCTGCAGGAAAAGCACCCGGATGTGGATATCTATGTGGCTGCTGTGGATCACTGCCTCGACAAGAACAGCTACATCCTGCCGGGCTTGGGCGATGCCGGCGACAAGATCTTCGGTACGAGATAATACTAGGCTAAAGCCGGTCTAATTTCTGGTTTTACCGGTAACAAACAGTTCAAAGAGTTTTTCAAAGACAAAGGGGATGGCCGAGGCCTGGGCATTGGCCGAGCCCGCATAGGCCTTGGTCAGCTCAAAGGCGCGTTCAAAGCTCTCTTCAAAGTCGGACTGCTCATTTTTACGCAGAATGCGGATCAATTCCTGGGATATCTGGTCATCCATACCTCGGTCTCCTCACGAATAAAATAATGCCGCCAATCTACCATGCCTGTGCAGCTGCTGACAGTGCTTTTCCTGCAATGCCATCTCCCTTTCAGCGCCCTACCAGTGGCGGCTTGGACATACAGTTGTAGGACTTACCTTCATGTACGCCCGTATCCCTGCGCGGATGCGACCTGAAATCAGCTTGACGCTCCACTGCCTTACCTGTACCCTGACAGGATAGTCGTTTTCTATATTTTGTTTGCATCTTCAGCGTGATACGGTGTGCCCTGAAGGGTGAGGAGCCTCTCTTATGATCGATAAAGCACAGTACTCCTTTATCCGGCGTTGCGTCAGTGATATCATCAACGGTTTGAGTGAAGGGTTCACCCACTTTTCCGGCGCAAGCCGGGCTGCAGCCATGTTCGCCCTGACTGCAGACAGCCCGCTGATGATCTGCGATCCGCAAAATCTCCTGCAGGGGCATGAGCCCATCTTCAAGCAACTTTTCCTGCAGGATGAGTCCTGGCGCTACCACGACAAAGCCAGGATCACCGACAGAAAATTTATCGATGTGCTGTCCGTGCCGAGTTTGGGCCTGGCCGGGCTTCTCTCCAGCGGCGGCTATTCAAGCCCAGTCTTTTATCAGCACTGGTTCACCGATCACCACCCAAACCTCTGTTCCCCAGGGCCCACGGAATGCTGGCTTGAGCATGCGCTTTGGCGTTTCGCCCATGATGTGGCCAACGGGGTAGAGCGCTACTCGGGCATTTCCGGCTATTTCTTGAAGGAATATGCCACCCATGCGGTGCGCGACCACATCATAGACCGCATGAACCGCCTCATCGGCTGGGATACGCCGCTTAGGATTTACCCGGTGCTGGACGCCATCCTCATGATCTCGGAAACCAGGGAAGAAGGCTCCTGGCCCGAAGGGCAGCTCCTGTTCATTGACCCGCGTATGACCCATGAAGTAGAATATCTGATTGAATTTGACCACGATGCGCGGCCCCAGCTTTCCCACTATCGCCATGTGCGCAAGATGCTGCAGAGTGTGGAGCATGCCAACCGCTTCCTGGTCAGCGACGGCCGCTGCATCCTGGGCATTTGCGGCGGCAAGCGGCCGGCCTTTTCCGTATGTGCGGAGTTTTTCGGCCGCAGGGGTTTTCTCAAAGTAAATAACGACAAGATCTGCAGCTTCTCAGACGGCCGCTTTTCTTCCACCAATTACCGGCCCACCCTGGTGCAGCTTGAGGAACTGCTCTTGGAGCAGGATCTGGAACAGTCGCAGCGCTTTTTCCTGTTCCGCGTGGTCACAGCCATGGTTTATCACGCCCAGCGCAACAAACATGGCTGCACCCTGGTGCTGGATTTGAACAAGGAACCGGAAAACATTGCGGGTTATGCACTCAAACCGCCGCTCGATCTGAGCAAGCCCGCCATGTTGCACATGGCCAAATCGCTCGCCAAGGTGGACGGGGCCCTGCATATCGGCGCGGATTTGCACTTGCACGGTTTTGCCACCCTGCTCGATGGCCGCACCTATGACGGAGAAGACCGGGCCCGGGGAGCGCGCTATAACTCCGCCCTGCGTTACAGCCATGAGCACCGGAACGTGATTGTGGTGGTGGTTTCCGCCGACATGCCTGTTTCGGTGCTGTTTCGGGGCATGGACATGGAAGGGGTCTGCTCCTGGCGGCGGAACCCGAGCGCGGGCGCATACCAGCTCAGCACCTTGGAGCAGTGGGTGGCCTGAGATGGAGCCTGTGTCGCATACTCATCACTCACAGCAGTTTCAGTGCTTGCCGCTCACATGACTTCGCTTACCCTGCAGGAGACGGTCAAAAATGCCGTCAAGGACGCTGCCGACATTGTTGAGGTAATTGGCGAGCACGTGGCCTTAAAGCGGGCCGGGCTGCGCTATACCGGCCTCTGTCCCTTCCACGGGGAAAAGACCCCTTCCTTTTCGGTCAATCCACAGGAACAGTTTTATTACTGCTTTGGCTGCGGCGCTTCCGGGGATGTCTTCACCTTTCTCATGGAATACCTTCATGTTGATTTTCCCGAGGCGCTGAAACAACTGGCCGGCCGCTATCAGATTGATTTGCCCGAACGGCAGATGAGCGCTGCCGAGCAGGAACGCATCCAGCAGCGGGAGCGCCTGTATGCGGCGCTCGAAGCTGCGGCCCGATGCTATGAAAAGACCCTGGCAGATACTCGGCTGGGCCTGCAGGCGCGAGAGTATTTGCAAGGGCGCGGCGTGCCCGATGAGGCGATTACCCGCTATCGTTTAGGTTGTGCGCCCGACCCTGGTGCGTCAGGTTGGGATTATCTGACCCGCAACTTGACGAGCCAGGGCTTTGCCGAAGATCTGCTCGTACAGGCTGGGCTGAGTGCTGTCGGCAAAAAAGGCGGTCACTACGACCGCTTCCGCAGCCGGGTTCTTTTTCCGCTTCAGGACATGAGCGGCCGCATCACCGGTTTTGGCGGCCGTATCCTGGGCGAAGGCCGGCCCAAATACATGAACTCGCCGGAAAGCCTGGTTTTTAGTAAGAGCCGCCAGCTGTTCGGTCTCTATCCGCATCGGGATCGCATTCGCAAACTGCGTCAGGCCTTGGTGGTGGAAGGCAATTTTGATCTTTTGCTCTTGGCCGTGCACGGGATAGAGAACGTGGTCGCCCCATTGGGCACTGCCCTGACCAAGGAGCATGTGCACGCACTTGGCAAGTACTGCGACGAAGTGATTCTACTCTTTGACGCCGATGCTGCCGGGCTCAAAGCGGCCATGCGTAGTATCCCCTTTTTTTTGGAGGAATCCCTGGAGGGGCGGGTGGCCATGTTGCCCAGAGGGCACGATCCGGATTCCTTTGTGCGCGAACAGGGTCGGGCCGCGATTGAGGAACTGGCCGCAAAGGCCCTGCCTTTGGCCGAGTTTGCCCTGGACCGGCTCATGGCTGAGCATGGCCTGACCCTGGACGGCAAGGCGCGCATTGTTCAGGAGTTGAAACCGTTGCTCCAGGCTGCGGCCGGCCGCGAGCAGCGCGAATTGATGGGCGCCCATTTTGCCGCAAAACTTGGCGTTTCCCTGAGTTTTTTCAGTGGAAACAAGGCTGCGCCGGAGCAGCCTCCGCCCCCATCGCCCCCGCCCGAAGGAGAAACAGGACAAAGCACCCCTTCCGGCCTGCAGACTCTTACCAGGCAGGAGGCGCAGCTGCTTGATTTTCTTCTTTTCTGGCCTGAATATCTTTTGCCCTTGCAAGAGGAAGGGCTGGCCGAGGTGGTGCGCAGTCCCGTGCTGCGGCGCTTGCTGGAACTGATGAAGAGCCAGGGAGCGGCCACAACAGCCAAACAGCCGGAATACATACTCGCCGCACCGCTTGAGGCCGATGAACGAGCCTATCTGGTCGCCCGTCTGATGCGACAGCCGGCCTGGGCGGGTACTGAAGGCGGCCCTGGGGCGAAACTCATGTTTGAACAGCTGCTTGCCTGGCTGCGCCGGCAGCGGCAGCGGCAAAGCGCGGCCAAGCTGCAACGCGAACTGCAGGAGGCCGAGCGAAGCGGAGACAGCAGGCGGGCCTTGGAGCTTTTGCGCAGCAAACTTTCGGGCTAGATACAAATGGGTGAGTTTTCTGTCGGCACCATTGGTATCAAATATTGCAATATACTGAAAATAATGTAGCTTTTTATGCGAACGGTTTTGATTTTATTTTCCAGTCAAAAATGAAATCAAAGGATTAGGCGTAAGGCAATATCGGCGTACCTGGAGCTGTGTTCTGTGGGTATGTGCCGTGGCCGGGCACGGCCTGCATCTTGAGATGAATTTAGACGTACAGGCCAAGGGTCGGCGCGTAAAGATCGACAAGGCAACTGAAACTCAGGCATAACCAAGGGAGAACAGGTGAATCCACACACAAAAAAAATGCAGGCGCAGGACGGCAATCGTGGAGCAGCCCCTCTTTGGGACGGCATTGAACGCCGCCGGGTTCAGTATGACCGGCGCATCAGCAACGACCGGCGTCAGGGAGACCGCCGCGGCCTTGGCGGCAGCGACGATCCTATGAACCTCTACCTGAGGGACATGGGCGATCTGAATCTCCTCAGCCAGGAGGAAGAGCTTGGCCTGGCCTGCATGGTGGAAGAGGGGGAGAAGCGGATTCAGACCGCCGTTCTCCGTCTCACTCTGGGCGTGACCGCCCTAGAAGATCTAGCTGCGGATATCGAGCGCGGTGCAGTGAAGATTACCACCATCCTCAAGGGTTTGCCCGACAACGAAGGCGATGAAATCACCTTGGCGCAGGAAGATTTGCTGGCGCGCATTCAGGATGCCAGAGACCTGTCGCAAGAGCGGGCCCAACTCTTTGTCGGCCTGAAAAAGACGACCGAGGACAGTGAGGAGCAGCAGACGGTCGTTGATGAGATCCTCTCCCTGGGCCAGGCCATTGCCGCCCTCTTTGACCCTTACCGCCTCCGTGCCCAGGGCCTGCTCAACGTTGCCGATGCGGTCAAGGAGATAGGGCTGAAGTTTGCCAAGGTGCGCATTGCCGCCCAGCAGCGGGAGCTTTTGGCTGCGGCGCGCAAGTTGGGTCAGGCGAATGGCTCGCTGCCGGATGTCAATACCTTGGATCGGCGCATCAGTCTGGAACTGGCTGAAACCGTCGGTGTGACCTGGCCTGCCTTTACCGAGGTGCAGCAGGAAATCGAGATGGGCCGGGAGATGGCCAAACAGGCGAAGGACATGCTGGTACAGGCGAATTTGCGGCTGGTGGTTTCGGTGGCACGGAAATACCTGCAGCGGGGCCTTCCTTTGACCGACCTTATCCAGGAAGGCAATATGGGTCTGCTCAAGGCAGTGGACCGCTACGATTATTCCCGTGGTTTCCGGTTTTCCACCTATGCCACCTGGTGGATCCGCCAGTCCATCCACCGGGCCGTGGCCGACCATGGCCGCACCATCCGCTTGCCGGTGCACGTGCTGGAGATGATCAACCGCATGTTTCGCATGTCACGGGAATTTCAGCAGAGTGAGCAGCGCGAACCCACGGTGGAGGAGTTGGCCCAGCGGCTTGAACTGCCGGTGGAAACGGTGGCCGCTACCCTGAAGACCGCCCAGGACGCCATTTCCTTGGATGCCCCCATCGATGACGAGGAAAGCGCCATGCTTGGTGATTTTATCCAGAGCAACGCCTATCCTGACCCGCAGGAATTGTCCATGGCAGAAAGCCTCAAGCGCTGTCTGGCCAAGGTGATGCGCACCCTGACTCCCCGGGAAGAACAGGTGCTGCGCATGCGTTACGGCATCGAACTGGAAACCGACTACACCCTTGAGGAGGTTGGCCGTTGTTTCAGTGTTACCAGGGAACGCATCCGCCAGATCGAGGTGCAGGCCCTGAATAAACTGCGCCACCCCTCCCGCAGCAGTGAGTTGCAGGAGTCCTATCTGGAGTAAAGACTAGTGCGGCTGGGCTGAGATAAAACCGGGCAGCGGGCAGGCTTTTTTGACGAATACTTCTGGCAGCCAGGGAACAGATTTGAAAAGAGCGCCTTTGATTTGTCCGGACGCGGAACAGTGGCTGACCTTGCAATTCCTGCCGGGACTAGGCTGCACCCGCATTGCCCGGCTGGTAACAGCTTGGGGTTCTGCCCGCGCCGTGCTGGAACACAAAAAAGAGGCGACAGAGCCTTGTCCCGGCTTGGGGCCTGGGCTGGCTGCCCTGCTCAGTGACGACAAGGCCATAGCCACCGCCGGAGAGCGTGCCCTGCGAGAGTTGGAAGCGCTTTTCCGTCACAACATTTCCCTCCTTTCCTGTACCTGCCCTGAATATCCGCCCGTACTACGCGATATTGCCGATAAACCGGTATTGCTCTACGTGCGGGGGCAGGTCGAGTTTTTGCACGAGCCTATGTTGGCGGTGATTGGCGCCAGAAGCGCCAGCGACTACGGCCGCAGAATTGCGCGCCACTTTGCCCAGACTGCGGCGCAGCGCGGGCTGGTGATTGTTTCCGGCGCAGCCTACGGCATTGACGCCGCCGCCCATCAGGGCGCGCTCCAGGTGCACGGCAAAACCGTGGCCGTGCTCGGCTGCGGGGTGGATGTGGCCTATCCGGCAACGCACCGGCGGCTTCTGGACGACATTGCCGCAAACGGCGCGGTTGTTTCGGAATTTCCTTTAGGAACCAGGCCCGAGGCCTTCCGCTTCCCTATCCGCAACCGCATCATTAGCGGCCTTGCCCAGGCGGTACTGGTGGTTGAGGCCGGCGAAAAATCGGGCTCGCTTATTACCGCCCGCCTGGCCTTGGATCAGGGCCGGGAGGTGTTGGCCATTCCGGGCCGCATCGATTCCCTTAAAAGCAGCGGCGCTCACTGGCTTATCCAACAGGGGGCCATCCTGGTGCAACGGGTTGAGGATGTGTTCGAAGCACTATCCTGGCCTGTTGCTGCAAGTGCCGCCACGGTAGGCGAGATCCAGGAGGCCGAGCAGGACTTACCGCCGCCCGCCCAGCAGGTTTTGCGGGCGCTTGATGTGTATCCCGCTGATATCGACAGCCTGACCCGGAAAACAAATATGCCTCTTGCCACTTTGCAACCTCTGCTCTTAACCTTGGAACTACAGGGCCTGGTACGGCAACTGCCCGGCCAGTTGTATGAGAAGGTGCGAGGGTAATTCCACCACTGTGTCCAAGCCTTATCTGTGTCGAGTTCTCCGCATGCTTGCAGGAGTGCAGGTGCGCTTGCGTCGCATTTGCCTCACCTTTTTGGTATGTTTCCATTAATCTTGGAATGGAAGAAGCCGAGTCAGGCCGCCAATCCTCAGTTTTTTACAATATCTTCTGCTGCATTCATGCGTGGTGCACTAGAAATGGCTCTAACTCGAGGTCGCTGATATGCCCGAAATGCCGGAAATGAGACAAACTATGATCGCCCCCTCCATCCTTTCTGCTGATTTTTCCCGTTTGGGCGAGGAAATCCGTGCGGTTGAAAAGGCGGGCGCTGATTGCATTCATATCGATGTGATGGATGGGCATTTTGTGCCCAACATCACCATCGGCCCCCTGGTGGTGGCTGCTGCCCGCAAAGTGACCCGCCTGCCGCTGGATGTGCATCTGATGATCACCGATCCTGACAAATATATTGGTGATTTTATCGCCGCCGGAGCAGACTGGGTGAGTGTACACGTGGAGGCCTGCATCCACCTGCACCGCAGCTTGTCCCTCATTCGGGATGCGGGTAAGAAGGCCGGCGTGGTGCTCAACCCGGCAACGCCACTGTGCAGCCTGGATCATGTGCTGGATATGGTTGATTTTGTCATGCTCATGACCGTCAATCCCGGCTTCGGCGGTCAGTCTTTTATCCATTCCTCGCTGGAAAAAATCAGCAGACTGCGGACGCGGCTGGATGAACACAACCCCACTGCCGGTATCGAGGTGGATGGCGGCATCAGCCCTGCTACCATCGGTGCGGTTACAGCCGCAGGGGCCAATATTTTTGTTGCTGGTTCAGCGATTTACGGGCAAGTTTCCTATGAAAAGGTAATCAGTGTCATGAAGGAAACCATCCGTCTACAAGCAGGAGGTAAGAGCTATGCCGTATAAAGACTTTTCAGCATTGAATGCAACTACAAGGCTGGCAGAGCTTGCCGGAATTCCCTACGATCTGACCCGGCCGGATGCTCTCAATGTGGACCGTTTCAAGACCCTGAAGAGTAGCGCCTGCGGTTTTGATCTGCTTTTTGCAACCGAGCGGCTGGACGAGGCGGTACTCGACGCCCTGCAGGAACTCGCGGATGAGGCCAAATTGGTCGAGCAGTTCATGGCTATGAAAAGAGGGGCGGTGCTCAACCGGATAGAGGGCTATGCCGGCGAAGAGCGCCAAGTCCTGCACACCGCCAGCCGTGATGTGTTCACAGAGGAGCCCCAGGCTCCCGAGGCCACTACCAAGGCCAAACAGGAACTGGAAAAGCTGCGCCTTTTCCTGGATGATCTGGCACAGGGCAGGCTTGTCAACGCCAAGGGCGAGTCTTTCACCACTCTGGTGCAGGTGGGTATCGGCGGTTCGGATCTGGGGCCAAGGGCAATCTCGCTCGCCTTGCAGGCCTATACGCTTCCGGGCAGAGAGGCTCGTTTCATCGCCAACGTGGATCCTGACGACACCGCTGCCGTGCTTGCAGGCCTGGACTTGAGCCGCAGCCTTTTTGTGATTGTTTCCAAAAGCGGCACCACCCTGGAAACCCTGACCAACGAAGAACTGGTACGCAGTGCCCTGACCCAGGCCGGGCTGGAACCAAAACAACATCTACTGGCGGTAACCGGTGAAGGCGGGCCCATGGACGATACCGGCCGCTATCTCGCCTCCTTTTACATGTACGATTATATTGGCGGCCGCTATTCCGCTACCTCCATGGTGGGGGCGGTCACCCTTGGTTTCACCTTGGGTTACGGTGCCCTCATGGAGTTCCTGCGTGGTGCCTGGGAGATGGATGTGGTGGGCGAAAAGGTGGATATCCGCAGCAACCTGCCCCTGCTCATGGCTCTGATCGGCATCTGGAACCGGAATTTTCTCGGCTGTCCCACCTGTGCCATCCTGCCCTATAGTCAGGCGTTGTCCCGTTTTCCGGCGCATCTGCAGCAGTGCGACATGGAGAGTAACGGCAAATCAGTCACTCGCCAGGGCAGGGCGGTCGACTGGAAGACCGGGCCCATTATCTGGGGGGAGCCCGGCACCAATGGACAACATGCCTTCTACCAACTCATCCATCAGGGTACCGAGATTATTCCGGCTGAATTCATCGGTTTCCGCCGCAATCAGCGCGGGCTTGATATAGAAGTCTCAAAGACCACTTCGCAAGAAAAACTGGTCGTCAATATGCTGGCCCAGTCACTAGCCCTGGCCCAGGGCAAGGAAGACGATAACCCTGCCAGGCGTTTTCCCGGCAACCGGCCCAATCTGGTTCTCATTGCCGAGCAGCTCACTCCCTGCCAGATGGGCGCTTTGCTGGCCCTCTACGAGCATCGTATCGCCTTTCAAGGCTTCTGCTGGAATATCAACTCCTTTGACCAGGAAGGGGTGCAACTGGGCAAGGTGCTGGCCACGAAGCTGCTGCACATTGTCGCTCATTCAGGTACAAAGGGTCAGGGAGCCACGGTGGCGACATCGGTTGAGGAGGTACTGCTGGAACAGGCCGGGATACTCCGATAACTCCGCGGAGATTGAACCCTTTTCCGGTAATTACAGGATCTTGAATTTTAGTTGACAAAGATTTTGCAGGCGTTTATGCTCCGCCAATGAATGAGCATTCAATATAGACTATCGTAATTTTGCCTGTTTGTTCATCACGCAGGCAGAGACTATGAGGTCTCGTTTTTTCACCCACACTTCTTCTAGGAGGAACACTGATGGCAAAGCAGCACAAAACGCCTCTACTGGACGAGCTGGAAAAAGGCCCTTGGCCGAGTTTCGTCACCGACCTTAAACAGCAGGCAGCGACCAAGCCGGAGTGCTGGGATATCCTTGGCCAGCTTGAGCTCTCCTACAAAGACCGTATTACCCACTGGAAACACGGCGGTATCGTTGGCGTTTTCGGATACGGCGGCGGTATTGTCGGTCGTTATTCGGATGTGCCTGAGCAGTTCCCCGGTGTTGAACACTTTCACACCGTACGTATTGCCCAGCCTTCGGGCATGTACTACAGCACCGAGAATCTGCGCGCGCTGATGGATCTGTGGGAGAAATACGGCTCCGGCGTAACCAATATCCATGGTTCCACCGGCGACCTGATTTTCCTCGGCACCCGTACTGAAAATCTTGAGCCTCTGTTCTGGGACCTGACCCATGACCTGGGCCAGGATCTCGGCGGCTCCGGCTCCAACCTGCGCACACCTTCCTGCTGTCTTGGTGATTCTCGCTGTGAGTGGTCCTGCTACGATGCACAGGAAGCCTGCCACAGCCTGACCATGCACTATCAGGATGAAATCCATCGTCCTGCCTTCCCCTACAAGTTCAAATTTAAATTCTCCGGTTGCCCGAACGACTGCGTGGCCGCGATTGCCCGTTCCGATTTCGCCGTTATTGGTACCTGGAAGGACAAAATCCGCATTGATCAGGACGCCGTGAAGAAGTATGTGGCCAACGATCCGGCCTATCCTTCCTGCGCCGGCGCCCACAAGGGCGGCGACTGGGGTAAGTTCGACATCCGCAAGGAAGTGCTCAACCTGTGCCCGACCCGCTGCATGTGGATGGAAGGGGACGAGCTGAAAATTGATGATGCCGAGTGCAACCGCTGTATGCACTGCATCAACGTAATGCCGCGCGCGCTTCGTCCCGGCGAGCAGAAAGGCGCAAGCATCTGCATCGGCGCCAAGGCTCCGATTCTGGACGGCGCTCAGTTCGGTACCCTGGTCATTCCGTTCCTCCCGGTTACCAAGGACAACGACTTCCAGGATCTGATCGACGTAATCGAGAAGGTTTGGGACTGGTGGATGGAAGTCGGCAAGAACCGCGAGCGTGTGGGTGAAACCATGCAGCGCGTCGGCCTGCCCACCTTCCTGAGCGTTATGGAGATTGAGCCCATTCCGCAGCATGTTCAGGAGCCGCGCTCCAATCCGTACGTGTTCTGGAAGGAAGAAGAAGTGCCCGGCGGCTGGGAGCGTGATATCGTCGAGTTCCGCAAGCGTCACGCGGCCTGATGATTACCGAGAAAAACTCCATTTATTGATATCTTAAGCTAAGGAGATAAGCATGGGCTACGATCCGAAAAATCCAATGGAAGGCCGTATTACCGACTTGGGGCCGCACTATTTTGGTGATTTCCTCCCGCCGGTAATCAAGGAAAATAAAGGCAAATGGCTGTATCACGAGATTCTGGAGCCGGGCGTGCTGGTGCACGTGGCAGAGAGCGGAGCCAAGGTCTTTACTGTTCGCTGCGGTTCCCCCCGTCTTGTAACGGTAAACTATGTACGTGATATCTGTGATATCGCCGACAAGCACTGTGACGGCTTTGTGCGCTTCACCACCCGGAACAACATCGAATTCATGGTGGATGCCGAAGACAAGGTTGCCCCCCTGAAAGAGACCATCAAAAGCTACGGCAACAAGTTCCCCATCGGCGGCACTGGCGCCTGTGTGACCAACATTGTTCACACCCAGGGATGGGTCCACTGCCACACCCCGGCAACCGACGCCTCCGGCCCGGTTAAGGCGGTAATGGATGATCTGTTCGAGTATTTCGGCAGCATGACCCTGCCGGCTCAGGTGCGCATTGCCCTGGCCTGCTGTCTGAACATGTGCGGTGCTGTACATGCCTCTGATATCGCCATTCTGGGTATCCACCGCAAGCCGCCGATGATCGACCACGAGCGCATCACCGGCGTGTGCGAGCTGCCGCTGGCCATTGCTTCCTGTCCGCTGGGTGCGGTACGGCCGGCAAAGGCCACTGTAAAGGGCGAAGAGGTGAAGACGGTTAAGGTCAATGCAGAGCGTTGTATGTTCTGCGGTAACTGCTACACCATGTGCCCGGCCATGCCCCTCTCAGATCCGGAAGGTGACGGTATTGCCATCCTGGTTGGCGGTAAGGTGTCGAACTCCAAATCTGCGCCGAAGTTCTCCAAGCTGGTGGTGCCGTTCCTGCCGAACAACACCCCGCGCTGGCCGGAAACCGTGGCCTGTGTGCGCCAGATTCTGGAAGCATACGCCAAGGATGCTCGCAAGTATGAGCGGGTTGGCGAATGGGCAGAGCGGATCGGTTGGGAAAAATTTTTCGAGAAGACGGGTATCCCCTTCACTGAAAAATCCATTGACGACTACCGTTTGGCCTATAACACGTGGCGTACCAGCACCCTGTTCAAGTACACCACCCACACCGACGCATACACCAAGTAATTCTGATTCCCACCGGCCGGCTCTCAATTTTGGGGGCTGGCCGGATTGTTTTTTATCTTATTCTCACAAGGAGTTCCTCATGGCATTAAGCACTGAAGACCTGAAAAAAGCCATAATTGAAAAGGCCAAAAAATCCCCGAAACCTCAGTTGTACATCAAAGATTTTTACGAGTGCGATCCAGATGCCAAGCCACGTGACATCAAAAAAGTTGCCAATCAATTGGTTACTGAAGGTGAACTGATGTTCTGGTCTTCAGGTTCCACCACCATGTATGCCCGTCCCGATCGGATTCAGAACGAAGAAAAATAATAGTATTTTTTGCGCTACGCCGCGCTGAAGCAGAGATCGTGACAGGTCTCTGCTTTTTTTGTTCTATTTTTATTCATATTGGCAGTGTCATTCCATTTACAGATCAGCGCAAAAGTATCAGAGAAGTGAGGCTGTCGAAATAATACCCGTACGTTCAGCAAGCACTTGCTGGGGCCGATACTCACGAAGTCTGGTGTATCAATGGAATCAGGAAGTTGACGCGGCAACTCTTTCCTATTCGTCATGCAGCTAATCTATCACGACCGGCTTGATTCAACCAATCGGCTGGCAAAAGAGCTGGTTCAGCAGGGCATCCTTCCAGGGACGGTCATTCAGGCCGGTCAGCAGAGCGCTGGCAGGGGGCAGTATGACCGTTCTTTTCTCTCTCCTCCAGGCGGTTTGTATTTTTCTCTGATCCTGAATCCAGCGCTCCTGCCGCAAGAAATTGCCATGATGACCTTGGCCGCCGGTCTGGGTTGCCGTGATGCTCTAAGGGAACAATGCGGTCTTGGGGTGCACATTAAATGGCCTAATGATCTCTACTGCTCTGGTAAGAAGATTGCCGGTATTTTAAGCGAGTACTGCATGCCCATCCGCGCAGAAGCCAAGGCTGCTGTTGTTGTTGGGGTTGGCTTGAATGTGAACAGCCACACCAGTGATTTTCCGCCTGAGTTGTATGAGATTATCAGCACCGTGCGCGACTGTAGCGGAGCCGTGCAGAACATGGCTGCTCTTCTGTGGGCCGCTGTGGCAGGCATTAATCGCCGGGTTGATCAACTGCTTGCAGAACGCGCCACCTTCCTTGCCCAATGGCAGGAGGCGGATTATCTTTCTGGGCGAAGGATTCAGCATCTGTTACGCGATACGACGCTGGGCACTGGAATTGGCCTTGGCATTGATGAGCGCGGCCGTTACCTGTTTCGTCAGGACGATGGTCAGGTGCGTACCGTACTCGGCGGACAACTCAGGCTGCTCTAGCTTGGGCCGGCACTTTTTATACGAAGGAGGTTAGTATGGCAGATCAATCTTTTCGCGCCCTAGTGGTTCGCAAACATGCGGATGGCACCTGCACACGGGCTATTGAAGAGCGTCAGGTGGGCGATCTGCCCGCAGGTACAGTCTTGGTTCGAGTCTTGTATTCCTCCCTGAATTATAAAGATGCACTTTCGGGCAGCGGCAATACCGGTGTCAGCAAACACTATCCCCATACTCCTGGAATTGATGCCGCTGGTGTGGTGGCCTATTCCACCGATTCCGCCTTCAAGGAAGGCGATGAGGTGCTATGCACAGGCTATGATTTGGGCATGAACACTTCCGGCGGTCTGGCACAGTATATTCGTGTGCCTGCCGAATGGCTGGTGCGCAAGCCCGAATCCTTGTCTTTTCTTGAAACCATGCAGTTAGGCACAGCTGGATATACTGCCGCGCTTAGCGTTCTTACCCTGCAGGACAACGGGGTACGGCCCGACAAAGGTGAAGTACTGGTGAGCGGCGCCACCGGTGGTGTGGGCAGCATTGCGGTTCATCTGCTCAGCCAGTTGGGCTACCGGGTAATCGCCCTGACCAGCAAAGCGCATGCGAAACCATATCTAAACGATCTAGGCGCAAGCGGGATCGAATCGCCGCAGCAATTTCTGGCCAACAAGGACAGGCTGCTCCTCTCAGCCCGTTGGGCTGGCGTGATAGATACGGTTGGCGGCGATATCCTGGCCACAGCGGTCAAAAGCACCCGTTTTGATGGTGTGGTTGCCATCTGCGGCAACGCCGCTTCCCACGAAATAGCGCTCAACGTCTACCCCTTCATTCTTCGTGGCGTCCATCTGATCGGCATCTATTCAGCAGATACGCCCATGGACAAGCGGCTCAGGGTGTGGGAGAAACTGGCTGGAGAATGGAAATTGCCGAAAATAGCGCAATTGAGCAGGGTCATCCCCTTGGGGCAGGTTTCTACCGAGATGGACGCCATGCTGGCAGGACAGGGAAAGGGCCGCGTTGTCGTGGATGTGCAGGAGGATTGATGAGCGTTTCAGAGGCAAAAAGGGTACTGGCGGTCGAAGCCGAAGGGCTGCGCGCCGTGCATGACCGGCTGGGGCAGGAGTTTGAAGCGGCAATCGAGCTGATTTTGGCCTGCCCGAGCCGCCTGGTGGTAACCGGCATCGGCAAATCAGGCCTGGTTGGCCAAAAAATAGCCGCAACCCTCAATTCGACCGGCACACCAGCCTTTTTTCTGCATCCGGTTGAAGCGATGCACGGTGATCTGGGGCTGGTGGCTGACACCGATACGGTCCTGGCTTTGTCCTATTCCGGAGAAACCGCTGAACTCAACCAGTTGCTGCACAGTGTGCAGCAACGGAAGGTGCCCATCATCGCCATTTGCGGTCGGCCGGATTCCACTTTGGGGCAGTTGGCCCGGATCATGCTCAACTGCGCCGTGCCGCGAGAAGCCTGTCCGCTGGGTCTAGCGCCAACCGCGTCGACCACGGCCATGCTGGCCCTGGGCGATGCGCTTGCAGTGGTTCTGCTGGAGCGCAAGCAATTCCAGGAAGAGGACTTTCGCCGCAACCATCCCGGCGGCAGCTTGGGTGCTCGGCTTAAGGTGGCCATCCGTGAAGTGATGCTCACCGACACAAATGTGCCGCAGGTAGATATGAACACGAGTCTGGCGGCGGCCGTTTCCGAGCTAAATGAGAAAAACCTTGGTGCGGTCTTTGTGGTGGGCGCTCAGTCTGAACTAGCTGGCATCGTAACCGATGGTGATATACGTAGGGCCCTGTCTTCCGGAAAATCCTTTGACGCCTTGAGTCTGGGAGAGATCATGACCGCAAGCCCCCTTGCCATTGCCAGTGATCTTCTTGCTGCAGACGCGCTCAGCCTCATGCAGCAGCATGAGATTACAGTGCTTGCGGTTGTAGACAAGGACAATCGCCTGCTGGGAATAGTTCATCTGCACAATCTGCTGGGTAAGGGCGAATTTCGCTTTCTGGTATGAATTGATTTTCGTAGCAAGCGTTTTCTGCATCCACCCTTATTTTGCCGTAGTGCCTCAGCTCCACATGGCTCAGCGCCAGCGCTATTCTCTGAAAATGGCCCATTGTCCGGTTCGTTCATCAAAGGCGTAGAGCAGTACCAGTTTGGAGGGCCTACCGCCACTGCTGTCCATGGAGCTGAGTTCAAAGATCTGCCTTGAGCCTTCCCGGCGCAGAAAGACGGCTTTGGGGGCGCTCAGGCTAGACTCTTTGAAGGTGGGATAGTTGGTGCGGAAATAGTCAAGACCGCGCGTCTCCAGCCATTTACCCTTTTCCAGCAGATCAAGCTCCTGTTTGTGCTGAGCGAGTTGGTCTTCCAGTCTGCGTTTCAACCCGGCAAGTTCCGGATCATCGGCCATGCCGCCTCCTCTGGCCAGGCGGGCAAGGGCCGCATTTTCCAGGCGGACAACTGTTGCCCAGTCTTTTTTCCTCTCCGCTGCAAGCGCTTCATCAAGGGTCTGGTTGAGGCGGCTGAGCTCAAAGGCACCTTGCAGCTTGTTTCGCACTGCCTGAAGCGAACGCTGCACCTCAGGTCTGCTCTTTGCCAAAAGATCAATGGCCTCTTGATACTGGGCTGCGGCCTGCTGCCACTGCTGCTTTTCGAAAGCTTTTTTTGCCTCGGGCAGGATGGCGTACATCTGCAACTGCACACGGGCTGAATTCAGTTGGAGCATATCCTGAGCTGAAGCGCCTTGCGGGTTTGCGGCCAGCTTTTGCTCCGCTGCACGTACATGGGTACGGGCTGCTTCCAACTGATCGTTTTCCATGGCAACAAGGGCCTTAGCTACAGTTTGTCGCAGGCTCAGACCGCCAAGGCGATGCTTGAGCTCCGCACCGAATTGCTGCGTCAATGCAGGAGTGGTCTGCAAGAAAGATTCGGCCTGCCGGTAGAACGTCATGGCCTCATCCCATTTATGCTCTTCCTCTGCCCGGCTTGCAAGGGCCAGCACCCTTTCCACCTCCAGGGTGCGGATTTCGCCGCTGAGCCGTTCTTTCTCCTGCAAGAGAGGCAGGGCCTCAATGCGCTGCAGGGCCTTATTGTAGCTGAGCAGGGCAGCTTCGTAGTCTTTTTTGCCTGCAAATTCCTGCGCATTCTTTTCAAGCCGGGCCAAGTCTTCCAGGGCCTGGACGGCCGCCTCATCCATATACTTGCCCTGATACAGTACACGCCCCTGTGCGCCTTCCTTCAACTCGGGCGAGTTGAGCAGGGCGTCAACTTCCTTTTGCAGGGCAGATTCGCGAAACCAGAGCAGGCTCAGGCCGCTTATACCCTGACGCGTTCTTTCCAGGGTGTCCTTCGCGACGAAATAATCTTTTGCCTGCAATTGCGCCTGGCCTTCGCGAATGCCTTTCTGTATACGGTCGAGGACAATCCAGTCGTTCATCCCCTGCATGCCCAGCCAGAGCAGCGCAGATACGGAGAAGATGACAAGCAACACCCGTCTTACGGGAAAACCTTCCGGCAGGAGCGGTTTACGGGGGCCTTTTTTGGTCTTTTCTTCAGGCGCAGGTGTTGCAGCCGGAGCCGGCTGAGTGGCGACGCTTTCCAGGTCAATGCCGAGATCCTCCTGGTCGTTGAGCGCATCGGTGAGGGAGTCGGTTATAAAAGAGGACTGCTGCAGGCGCTGGACCATGGCTTTGGCCGCAGGCTCGTCTGGAATGAGGGCAAGGACGGCTTGGGTGCATTCCAGGGCCTTGCCGTATCGGCCTTCTTCCTCAAATTGCTGTGCCTGGAGAAACAATTCGGCTGTTTGTCGCTGGGCCGTTTCAACCCTGTGTTCCGCGTCCTCGCGTTCCGGAAACCACAGGTCTGGAGGGAGATCAAGGAGCCGCTTGCCCAGGGTATAGAGTTGGTTTACGGCCAGCAGATCGCGAATTTCCTGAATTTCGGCTTCGTAGCGGTCAAAGTCGTCCAGCTCATGAATATCTTCATCTAGATTCAGAGCGGGATCAAACTCGTCTTCCAATATACCGATGAGGTTTTCCTCTTCCATATTGGCGATGGTGGGTGTGTCCAGGGGCAGTTCCTTTTTGTGCTCCTCATACCACTTGGCTGCTTCCGGGTTGACAGGCGCACCCAAAGTATGGATGTGGCCGCTGATCATTTCGGCAATATAGAGCACCAGTTCCGGCAGGGATGGTTTTTTGCGCCACTGGTCATCAATGGCGATGCCGTTCTGGTCAATAGCTGGGTGGAAGAGTGGAGTCAGCGCCTTGACCTCGGGCGCGAAGTGGGGGTAGCCAAAGGGCAGGGTGATGAGGATGCGATGTTGCCGTCCTACCTGTATGTTGCCGTTTTCAACGGTATAGGCGCGCAGCGCATAGGCGATCTCGTATTCATCAGGAGGTTCGCCCTCGGTTCGAACAATGGAAATATTGGGATATAATTCCAGAAATTCAACAAGTTGTTCGTATTCAGCTACAAGATGATCAGGGCCTTTTGCCATGGTGCGTCCACTGTGAGAATCGTTGGCCATCTACCCGCCTGCAAGGCTGGGCAGCACCGCATCTGAACGTGCCTCTTTGTCCATCTGAGGCAGATCCATGCACTTACTGTATTTAGAAAGACTACACTTATACAAACAAAGAACAGGCGAAGTTGCTGCAACTGTAACTGTATACGCTTTCAAGCAGAAAAGAAAAGCTGTTTTAAGGTGATGACACAGGTGGCATCAAACACCGTGCACTAACCAACCGCGTCAGAGTAGCTTGGCTTTGGGACAAGTGTTCAGCTCTTCAGCTCGCATTAGACAGAAATCGGACGGCAAAGCTGTTCTCCCTGTTTAGGGAGGCTCGAAAAATGGCGGCACCAGTGATTTCCGGCACACAAAATCAATAAATTAGAATGGCTGTTTGACTCAAAAAGTGAATAATTCGAGGTAGCCTTTAGTGAGTTGTTTATCGCTTGTGCCGACTTGTCGCATGCGGGAGGGTTGAGGCAGGCAACAATTGCGGCTGCAGCGCACTCTGCCTGAAAATCTATTTTGTACATACATTGGAGTATGGATTTTCTTTGTGCAGCCAAAATACCGGTGAAATAAGGGTTGTCCTTTTTTGTTTCGCGGGTCATGCTGAGACGAATGCGGCTCCCGACGGCCACGTTGGGAGCACGGCATGGAATGATATTTCTTCAACGGAGGCTATGATGCGCACAAAAAAAGGAAGATCTGTGTACGTGATTGCAGGCCTGAGCGCCTTGATGCTGGCAGGTTCGGTTGGTGTCTTGACCAATCAGGCGCAGGCCAAAAATGAGGTGGCTGCAAAAGAACCGGCCCAGGCTACGCTAAAAGCCATGCCGGGCGATGCTGACGGTGTTCTTCTCATGCAGGCCAGGGCCCTTATCGGCACCTTGCCCGACACCATGCCCGGCGCTGAAAACGATACGCCCGCCATGATTGAACTCGGCAAGAAGCTGTATTTTGAAGAGGCGATCTCCATCAACAAAAACCAGTCGTGTAATACTTGCCACCCCATTGATAACAACCAGGCAGGGGCGGATAATCGCAAAACCGGTTTGGGTTCGGAAGGGAAGTTCGGCGAAAATAATGACCCGACCACCTTGAATGCTGGTTTTCAGATTGCCCAGTTTTGGAACGGTCGTGCCGCCACTTTAGAGGAACAGGCCCAGGGCCCGCCCTTGAACCCTATTGAAATGGGTATGGCCGATGGAGCGGCAGTTGAGCAGCGCCTGAAAGAGGCCGGTGAATACCCGGCCCTGTTCAAGGCGGTGTTTCCTGATTCCGAGCAACCGCTTACTTTTGACAATTTTGCCAAGGCCGTAGCGGCCTTTGAACGCACCCTTATTTCCCGCGCCCGCATTGACCGCTTTATAGCCGGCGAGAAGGACGCATTGTCCGCCAAGGAGCGCGACGGCATGCGCACTTTTATGGAAGTGGGCTGTATCCAGTGCCATAGCGGCCCCAACTTGGGCGGTATGACCTTCCAGAAAATGGGTATCTTCCAGGAATACGCCAACACCAAGGATATGGGCCGTTATGCGGTAACCAACAATGAGGCGGACAAGTATGTCTTTAAGGTGCCGATGCTGCGTAACGCCACTCTGACCGGTCCGTATTTCCATGACGGTGAGGTAGGCAACCTCGGAGATGCCATCGATCAGATGGGGTATTTGCAGCTTGACCGTGAACTGACCGACGCCCAGATCCAGTCGCTGCTGCGCTTCATCACTGCTCTTGCCGACGAAAAGCTGACCACGCCGGCAGATGCCGCACCCGCCGATGTTGAAGGTGACTGGCAGCCGCCCTCGCTTGCCGATGTGCCTCAGGGTGAAGAGGGCGATATGATCCGCTTAGGCCATGCCCTGCTTACCGGCACCTACTCGCAACTGGGGCCGGGCGCGAAAGAAGAGGCCATGCGCTTTTCCGGCAATGGCCTTACCTGCACCAACTGCCATCAGGAAGAGGGGACCAAGCGCTTCGGCCTGCCCTGGATGGGTGTCTCCCAGGCCTATCCCCAGTACCGTGGCCGCGAAGATGAAGAGCAGGGTTTGGAAAAACGTATCAATGGCTGCTTTGAGCGCAGTCTCAATGGCAAGGCCTTAGCCGAAGACAGCAAGGAAATGAAGGCCATGATCGCCTACATGGACTGGCTCTCCAAGGACATGAGCAGGGAGACCAAGGGGCTGGGTACGCCCAAATTCACCCCGCCGGAACGCAAGGCCGATGTGGAAAAAGGCAGCTTGGCCTATGAACGGCTATGTTTGTCCTGCCATGGCGCGGAAGGCGATGGCTATCAGTCGGTTTCTGCCGGCGACAAGGGAGATTTCGTCATTCCTGCACTGTGGAGTTCAAACAGCTACAACAATGGCGCCGGCATGAACCGAGTCCTCACCAATGCTCCGTTCATCCTTGCCAATATGCCGCTGGGTACGCCGTGGAATGCCCCGGTTCTGAGCGTAGATGAGGCCTATGACTTGGCCGGTTTCCTTTCCTCCAAGGATAGGCCCAAGATGAGTGGTCTGGAAAAGGATTATCCCAAGCTGGAGAAAAAGCCGGTGGATTGCCCGTACCCGCCTTACACCGATTCCTTCTCGCAGGAGCAGCATCAGTACGGTCCTTTCCAGCCCATTGAGCAGGCAAAAAAACAACAAAAAGAACAGCAGCCCCAGGCTGCCGCAGAGCCTGCCAAGGCATCGAGCTGATAACGCTTGAGCTGCAACTGTCTCTGCAGATTGACCGGGCCGGCCCTTGTGGCCGGCCTTTTTGTTGCCGGGCTTTGTCTGTCGATCCACTTGTTGACTAGGTGTGTGCAAGAGCTGGTTTTTGGATAAAATTATGGACAGATTCCACCTTTCAAGGGTAATACTGCCTTGATTGTTGCTGCCAATGAACAGGGGCCCCGCCGGTACCTGGCGTGGCCTGTGAGATGATAACCATGAGCAAAAGGACAGAGCAGTATGTCGCAGATAAACCTTGAAATCACCGTGCATTCGTGCGCAGGCGGGCAATGCAAACAGAAGCCGGATGAGAACAACCTGGGTTTTGGTCAGTACTTTACCGACCACATGTTCACCATGCGCTGGAACAAGGACAAGGGCTGGTATGATCCTCGCATCGAGCCCTATGGCCCCTTCTCCCTCACCCCGGCCACCCTGGTCTTTCACTATGGTCAGGCTATTTTTGAAGGCATGAAGGCCTACCGGGGCGCGGATGACAAAATCTATTTTTTTCGCCCCAAGAACAACTTTGCTCGTATGAGCCGCTCGGCCGAGCGTATCTGCATGCCTCTTCTCGCCGAAGATCTCGCCTTGCAGGGCCTGAAATCCTTGGTTTCGCTTGATCAGGAATGGGTACCTCGGGCCGAGGGCGCAACCCTCTATATCCGCCCGGTCATGATTGCAGTTGAACCCAATGTCGGCCTGCGTGCGGCCCTGGATTACCTCTTTTTTATTATCGCCTGCCCGGTAGGCGCATATTATCCGGAAGGGTTCAAGCCAACCAAGATCTATGTGGAAGACAAGTATGTGCGTGCCGTGCCCGGCGGAGTAGGTGAGGCAAAAACAGCGGCCAACTATGCGGCCAGTGTGCTTGCGCAGAAAGAGGCCAAGGACAAGGGCTTTTCCGAAGTGCTGTGGCTCGATGGGGTAGAGCGGCGCTTTATTGAGGAAGTCGGCACTTCCAACATCTTTTTTGTGCTCGATGGCGAATTGATCACCCCGCCGCTGCAGGGATCCATCCTGCCCGGCATAACCCGCGATTCCGTGCTGCAACTGGCCCGCAGTTGGGGTGGCAAGGTGAGCGAGCGCGCGGTCAGCATCGACGAGGTCATGGTTGCCGCTGCCGACGGCCGCCTGCAGGAGAGCTTCGGCACCGGCACTGCGGCCGTTATTTCACCCATTGGCGAATTGACCTATCAGGGCCGCACCGTGCAGATCAACAAGGGTGAGGCCGGCCCCATGTCGCGGCGGCTCTACGACGAACTTCAGGCCATTCAGTTCGGGCGTCAGCCGGACCCATTCGGCTGGCGGGTAACTATCTGAAGCTTTTTCTGTTATCTTTCTGGTAACAGCCCTTTTCCATGCTCCGGGCAGACTCTCTTCCTGCTTCGGAGCATGATTTTTTTATGACCTGCCCTTGATTTTTACATAAGTAAACCTACATTTAGCCCTGTCTGGGCAAGAGCGGGCAAAAATCTGCAATGCGAAACACGGATTGCGCGGATTTTTGCCTCTTTTTACGAAACCATTTCAAAATTTCGCATCAAACACGTAGAAGGAGAAATTCATGAAGATTCGTCCATTGAATGACCGCATTCTGGTCAAGAGGCTGGAAGGCGAGGAAAAAACCGCAGGAGGCATTATCATTCCTGATTCCGCCAAGGAGAAACCGGCCGAAGGCGAGATTATCGCCGTAGGTCCGGGCAAGCTGAATGAGGCCGGCCAGCGGGTAGCCCCTAATGTTACCGAGGGTGACAGGGTGCTTTTTTCCAAATATGGCGGCACCGATGTCAAGCTGGACGGCGAGGATTTTCTGATCATGCGCGAGGATGATATCCTGGGCGTTATAGAGTCCTGAAACATATAGAAAGACCATCTGAATACAAGAGAGGATATACTATGGCTTCAAAAGAAATTATTTATGGCGGCAAGGCCCGGGAGAAAATGCTGACCGGTGTCAACACCCTTGCCGATGCAGTCAAGGTAACCCTTGGGCCCAGGGGCCGCAACGTGCTGATTGAGAAGTCTTTTGGCGCGCCGGTTATCACCAAGGACGGTGTAACTGTGGCCAAGGAAATCGAGATCAAAGACAAATTCGAGAACATGGGCGCGCAGATGGTGCGTGAGGTTGCCTCCAAGACCTCCGATGTTGCCGGCGACGGCACCACCACCGCCACTGTGCTGGCCCAGGCCATTTTCCGCGAGGGCACAAAGTTGGTTGCAGCCGGCTCCAATCCCATGGAAATCAAACGTGGTATTGATGCAAGCGTGGCTGCTGTTGTGGCCCAGCTGGGCAAGATCGCCAGCCCCACCAAGGAGCAGAAGGAAATTGCCCAGGTCGGCACCATTTCCGCCAACAACGACGAAACCATCGGCAACATCATTGCCGAGGCCATGGACAAGGTCGGCAAGGAAGGTGTGATCACGGTTGAAGAGGCCAAGTCCATGGAGACCTCCCTCGATGTGGTCGAAGGCATGCAGTTTGACCGCGGCTATCTCTCTCCGTACTTTGTCACCGATCCGGAGCGGATGGAAGTGAGCATGGACAACCCGCTCATCCTCATCAACGAGAAGAAAATTTCCAGCATGAAGGATCTGCTGCCCATTCTCGAGTCGGTTGCCAAGATGGGCAAGCCGCTTCTGATCATCGCTGAAGATGTGGATGGCGAGGCCCTGGCCACCTTGGTGGTCAACAAGCTGCGCGGCACCCTGCAGATCGCTGCAGTCAAGGCACCGGGCTTCGGCGACCGCCGCAAGGCCATGCTCGAGGATATCGCTGTTCTCACCGGCGGCCAAGTAATCACCGAAGATCTGGGCATCAAGCTTGAGAACATCACGGTCAATGACCTCGGCACAGCCAAGCGGATTGTGGTTGACAAGGACAACACCACCATCATTGACGGTGCCGGCGACAAGGACAAACTGGCAGCCCGGGTGAAACAGATCCGCGCCCAGATTGAAGACACCACCTCTGATTACGACCGCGAAAAGCTGCAGGAGCGTCTGGCCAAGCTGATCGGCGGTGTAGCGGTGATCAATGTCGGTGCTGCTACCGAGGTGGAGATGAAGGAGAAGAAGGCCCGCGTTGAAGACGCGCTGAACGCCACCCGCGCTGCAGTGGAAGAAGGCGTGGTGCCCGGCGGCGGCGTGGCCTATCTGCGCTGCCTCAAGGTGCTTGATGACCTGCGTCTCGAAGGTGAGCAGGAACTGGGCAAGAACATCATTCGCCGCGCGCTGGAAGAGCCGATCCGTCAGATCGCTGCCAATGCAGGTTGCGAAGGTTCCGTGGTTGTTGAGCATGTCAAGGGTCTGGAAGGGCCGAATGGTTTCAACGCCACCAAGGAAAACTATGAAGACCTGATTGAGGCCGGTGTTATCGATCCTGCCAAGGTTACCCGTTCTGCCCTGCAGAATGCGGCCTCTGTTTCCGGTTTACTGCTGACCACCGAGTGCATGATTGCCGATCTCCCCGAGGAAGACAAGGGTGCCGGTATGGGCGGCATGCCTCCGGGCGGCATGGGCGGTATGGGTGGCATGGGCGGTATGATGTAAGCCGAAGCCATCAAAAGCTTTAAGTAGTGCAAGAACCCCTTCTCCTCAATGAGGAGAAGGGGTTCTCTTTTGCCCTTTCTTGCCGTTTCTGCAGAGCGGGCAAAGGGGGGAACGGAGTATGAGAAAACGAGAATATTGGCCGAAATATATGCTGATCTCTTTGCTTAATGGTATCTTTACGCTTTAATTTATAATTGATATTTCTTTGCAACAAGCATATACTCATGCCTGTCGCAGCGATGGATCACAGGGCTCAAATGAGTCCTGGACAATCCACCGGAGCATGACGGATAATGGATGCAAACCGGAACGCTACCGGATCACAGTCAATTGTAAAGGAGGAGTTATGAAAAAATGGGAATGCACCATCTGCAGTTATATTCATGAGGGTGATGAGCCACCGGATGAATGTCCGCTCTGCGGAGCGGACAAGAGCGAATTCGTGGAAGTGAAGGATGAGGCGATAGAGCAAGCCACGGCAGCCCCTGAGGCTGTCGCAGCCACCCCAACCGTTACGTCGCCGGCGCCGCAGAAGACAATGCCTGCCTCCGCGCCCCTGCACGGTATTCAGGCCCTAATCGACAAGCATCATCTCCATCCGATTACAGTGCATACCCCCAACGGCATCATTCCCATGGCCGTGTTTTTTGTCTTTTTGCTGGTGTTCTTCGGCTCACCCAGCCTCGGTAAGGCTGCGCTCTACAGCTATACCTTTGTCCTGCTTTCCATGCCGGTTGTTCTGTTCACCGGGTATTCCATGTGGAAAACTCGTTACCGGGGAGCAATGACCAGCCTGTTTAAAATCAAGATTACCGCCTCCGTTATTGCCACGATTCTTCTGGCCACCCTTGTACTGTGGGGTTTTGGCCAGCCTTCCGTGCTGGAACCGAATTCTTCGGGCCGCGCGGCCTATCTCTTTTTTTCGCTGATCATGCTGGCAGCTGTGGGGATTGCCGGACACTTGGGCGGCAAACTGATCTTCAGCAGCCGTAAGGGCTGAGTTGTACGGGAACCATTACGCTGCAGTTTTTGGTAATGATTGTTACATGGTCTTTTTTTGCACCAAAACCTTGTCAGCGGGCAAAAGAGCCCTATAGTAGACGGTGTTTTGCGGAGTAGTATTGGTGACGCCGCCGTTAAGGCGGTCTATTACGTATCTTTTATAAGGAGAATGGAATGACCACAACTGTTGACAACCTGAAAGAAGCCTTTGCCGGAGAAAGCCAGGCCAACCAGAAATACCGCGCCTTTGCCAAGAAGGCCGAAAGGGATGGCTTTAAAAATATCGCCAAGCTGTTCCGCACCACTGCTGAAGCGGAGCGCATCCATGCCGAAGGGCACCTTAAGGCGCTGGATATGATCGCTTCCACAGCTGAAAACCTGCAGTCTGCCATTGATGGTGAGACCTACGAGTTCACCGAAATGTATCCGCCCATGCTGGATCTGGCTACTTCCGATGGTCACAAGGCCAAGACCATGTTCAAATTTGCGGTGGATGCCGAAGAAGTGCATGCCAAAATCTACCAGCAGGCGCTTGAAGCAGTGAAGAAGGGCGTGGATCTGGATGTGAGCGAGTTTCATCTTTGCCCGGTGTGCGGCTACATTGAACTGGGTCAGGCCCCGGAAAAGTGTCCGGTTTGTGGCGCCAAAAAGGCTGTCTTTGAACTTGTTGCCTAAGCTGATCCACAGCGAGTGTGAGAAGAGGCTACAATGAAATTGCACATTTTTTCATGTATCGCAGCGCTCGTTTTTTCTGCCGGCATTCTGGTGCAGCAGAGCCATGCTGCGGAATGCGTCAAGATGGGCGATGATGCAGTGATTGCTGCCCATGAACTGGAAGAGGCGGCAAGAGAGTTGCAAATGTGTGCGGCTGCAGAGGAGTTTGCCGATGACTGCGGGGATGAATATCAGCAAGTGCGGTCAGCATACGCTGTCTATGAAGAAGCCTCAGCAGACTACGAGGCCAACTGCAACTAACCTGCACTGGTTATAAAAAATAGTCGCAACCCGGCCTTCCCTACCATTAAAAGGGTGGGCCGGGTTTTTTTATGCCCTTTACATGGGCCTTTTAACTGCGGGTCAGTTGGCGGTAGCGGATGCGGTGGGGTTGATCGGCATCTGCGCCTTTGCGGCGCTTGTAGTCCTGTTCGTAGTCGGAATAGTTGCCCTCAAACCATACCACCTCGGAATTGCCTTCAAAGGCCATGATGTGGGTGGCGATGCGATCAAGAAACCAGCGGTCATGGCTGATGACCACGGCGCAACCGGCAAAGTTCTCCAGAGCCTCTTCAAGGGCCCGCATGGTATTGACATCCAGATCATTGGTGGGCTCGTCCAGTAGGAGCACATTCGCGCCTTCCTTGAGCATGCGGGCCAGGTGCACCCGGTTGCGCTGGCCGCCGGACAGGCTGCCCACCTTCTGCTGTTGATCGCTGCCCGTGAAGTTGAAGCGGGCCACATAGGCGCGGGAATTGACCTCGCGGGTGCCGAGCCAAATGGTTTCCTGACCTTCGGAAATGGCCTGCCAGATGCTGTCATCCGGCTTCAGGACATCCCGCGACTGATCCACATAGGCGAGCTTCACGGTTTCACCGGTGCGGATAGTGCCGCTGTCCGCCTGTTCTTGGCCGGTGATCAGGCGAAAAAGAGTGGTCTTGCCGGCCCCGTTCGGGCCGATGATGCCCACAATGCCGCCCGGCGGCAAAGAGAAGCTGAGCTTGTCCATGAGCAGGCGGTCATCATAGGCCTTGCTCAGATCTTCGGCCTCGATCACCAGTTTGCCTAAACGGGGCCCGGGCGGGATGTAGATCTCCAGTTCGCTGGCCGCCTTTTCTCCCTGCTGGTTCAGGAGATTTTCATAGGCGCTGATGCGAGCCTTGGATTTCGTGCGCCTACCCTTGGGGCTCATGCGAATCCATTCCAGCTCGCGCTGCAAGGTGCGTTGCCGCTCGCTTTCCTTCTTCTCTTCCTGGGCCAGCCGTTTTTGCTTCTGCTCAAGCCAGGATGAGTAGTTACCCTTCCAGGGAATGCCTTGGCCACGGTCCAACTCCAGAATCCAGCCCGCCACATTGTCAAGAAAATAGCGGTCATGGGTGACCGCAATTACCGTGCCTGCATACTGCTGCAGGTGCTGTTCCAACCAGGAAACCGATTCGGCATCGAGGTGGTTGGTGGGCTCGTCCAGAAGCAGGATGTCCGGATTTTTAAGAAGAATGCGGCACAGGGCCACGCGCCGTTTTTCACCGCCGGAGAGGTGCGCGCAGGGGCTGTCCGCAGGCGGACAGCGCAGGGCATCCATGGCCATTTCCAGACGGGAATCCAGGTTCCAAGCGTCCACGGCATCGAGCTTGTCCTGTACCTTGGCCTGCCGTTCCAGCAGGGCGTCCATGGCCTTGTCGTCCATGGGTTCGGCAAACTGTTCGTTGATGGCGTTAAATTCAGTCAGCAGATCAAGAGTGGCCTGAGCCCCTTCCTCCACCACCTGGCGCACGGTTTTGTCACCGTCCAGCTCCGGTTCCTGGGGCAGGTAGTCGATGGTGTAGCCTTCAGATAAGATGGTTTTGCCTTCGTGGTCCCGGTCAATACCGGCCAAGATACGCAACAGGGTACTCTTGCCCGAGCCGTTCAGGCCGAGCACCCCGATTTTCGCGCCGTAGAAGTAGGAGAGAGATATGTCCTTGAGGACATATTTCTGGTTGTATTTCTTACTGACTTTGATCATCGAGTAGATGACCTTGTTTGGATCGATGGCCATGCGAATGAATCCTTTTGAATTGAACGAAGATGAAGCAGATAAACCAGGTTAAAAGGGCCCTGCGAGCAAGCTGTAGTGACAACCCTCTATTCCCGTTTCAGCTCAAAAACACTATCAAGGAGGCAAGGCGAATACGACGCAAACGTACACAAACAGGCAGATCCTGCGCATATTTGCCGGGGCCGACACAGATAAGGACTTGGCTATGAAACTTGAATGACACTGCAAAGCACAACAGGACAGTCTAACTGCGTCATTCTACCTGTATCGGCTCTTTAGGGCAATTGCTCTTGTACGGGCCGGAAAATTTGACACCAGGTCGCGGCCCATGCTATAAATGCCGGTATTGTCCGTTTTGAATCTGCCTTGTCTGCCCTGTGGAGGAAGCTATGAATACTGACCGCTCAGCCCAACTCTTTGCCCAGGCGCGCCAACTGATACCTGGTGGAGTCAACTCGCCGGTTCGGGCCTGCCGGGCCGTAGGCTGTGATCCTCTTTTTGTGCAAAAGGCACAGGGTTGCCGGATTACCGATGTGGACGGCAATACCTTTATCGACCTGGTCAGTTCCTGGGGACCGATGATTCTTGGCCATGCCCATCCTAAGGTGGTGGATGCGATCAGAGAGACCGCTGCCCTGGGTACCAGCTTTGGCGCTCCTTCGCCGCTCGAGGTGGAACTGGCCGAACTGGTATGCGCGGCTGTGCCGTCGCTTGACAAGGTGCGCTTTGTCAACTCCGGCACCGAGGCCACCATGAGCGCCATTCGTCTGGCCCGCGCCCATACCGGCAGGGATGTGGTGGTGAAATTTGACGGCTGCTACCATGGCCATGCCGATTCCTTCCTGGTCAAGGCCGGTTCAGGTCTGATCACCCTGGGCATACCAGGCAGCCCCGGCGTGCCGGAAGATATCGTGAAAAACACCATCTCCATTCCCTATAACGACATTGCCGTATTCAAACAGACCCTACAGGAGCGCGGCAAGGAGATTGCCTGCGTCATTGTTGAACCTGTGGCCGGCAATATGGGGGTTGTTCCGCCCGAGCCGGGTTTTCTTGAGACCCTGCGCAGTGAGACCACGAGCCATGGCATTGTGCTGATCTTTGACGAAGTAATCACCGGTTTCCGGCTGGCCCTGGGCGGAGCGCAGGAGCGCTTCGGCATCCGGCCCGATCTGACCTGTTTGGGCAAAATTATCGGCGGCGGTTTGCCAGTCGGGGCCTATGGCGGCAGCATGGAACTGATGAGCCAGGTAGCGCCTGATGGGCCGGTGTATCAGGCCGGCACCCTTTCCGGAAATCCCCTGGCCATGGCAGCCGGAATCGCTATGCTCAAGATTTTGAACCGGCCGGATTTTTACACGGATCTTGAGGATAAGAGCGACTGGTTTGCAGAAGAATTAACCAAGATCGCCCAAACAACCGGCGTACCGACCAGGCTCAATCGCATCGGCTCCATGATGACCTGCTTCTTCACGAAAGAAATCGTGCGCGATTACACCAGCGCCATGACTGCCGATGTCGCCCGCTATGCCGACCACTACCGCAATATGCTGGCCGAAGGGGTGTGGCTTGCGCCTTCACAGTTTGAGGCCTTCTTCCTTTCGGCTGCACACGACCGTGATGTCCTGCAAAGGGTGTTGGCGGCCATAGCTGATTCATTTAAAAAATTGATGAATTGATTCAGATAAATATTGCTTTTGCTCTGAGGCCGTGCTACCTCTTACAAGGTTGAGTTGCAGTAACATACTGTGAGGTCTGTTTCGTGTCCGAGGATCGCAGAGAAATCGTCCGCCAGTTGGCGGTATTCAGTAACGCGGGCCTGACCTTTGTGTTCTCGGTGCTCATCGGCTTTGGTATGGGCTGGGTGCTGGATAACAAACTCTTTGCCGGTAAAACCGCCCCCTGGCTGACCTTTATATTCTTCGGCCTCGGTATCATTGCCGGTTTCAGGAGCCTCTGGGCCCTCACCAAGATGGTGCGGGATGAATGAGAACGAGCAGCTTGTCCGGCGGATTTTAACCCTGGCAGCCGTACTGACCCTGATTATGGCGGCCGGCGGCTGGTTTTTTGCCGGTCATACTTTCGCCCTGTCGGTGCTGCTTGGTGCGGTGCTGGCTTGCGGCAGCTTTTTTTTGCTGCAGCGAGACATCCGGCAACTGATGGACCGGCTGGCGGCAGACAGCAGTGTTGCAGATGCCGTCAGCGGCATGGAAAAGGCTCGTTTTCTGCTGAAATCCCTGGGCCGCTTCACTGTTCTGGCGCTCCTGCTTTTTGCCGTTGCAGCCAGAATGGCGATTCAACCCATCGGACTTGTTTTAGGACTGGCCACAATCATGCTGAGTGTGGTATTTATTGGCATTGCAGGAAAAAGAAAAAGGCTGTCTGGCATTCCCTGACTGAGGAGCAATCATGGAGCATCCAATTCTGTTTATTTCCCTGGTTCTGCAAGCACTGGGCCTGCCCGTGCCCCACACCATTACCGGGCATACCTTTATCGAGCAGCTCTGCACCCCCTACATGACCTACACTTGGTTTGTCATGGCCTTCCTGATTCTGGTGCCGCGCATGACCATGGGCAGGATGGAACTGGTACCCGGCAGCGGCCAAAACTTCTGGGAAGTGGTGGTTGGCGGCTTGATGGATATGTGTGTGGAAAACCTGGGCGAAAAAGGCGCGAAGATGCTCTTCCCCATGATGGCCACCTTTTTCCTCTATATCCTTGTTTCCAACATGATCGGCCTGATTCCGGGCTTCACCTCGCCGACCGCAAACCTGAACATCACCCTGGGTATGACCATTATCGTCTGGCTTACCCATCATTTCCTGGGTTTCAAATTCCATGGCCTCAACTATTACAAACACTTCATGGGGCCCAGCAAGTGGCTTGCGCCCTTTATGTTCCTTTTGGAACTGATCAGCAACTTTGCCCGCCTCATTTCACTTTCCATGCGTCTTTTCGGAAACATTTTCGCCAAGGAAGTACTGCTCAGCGTACTCTTCATGCTGGCAGGCGCGTTCTTTGCGCCCCTGCCCATCCTGATGCTGGGTGTGCTGGTCTCGGTGATTCAGGCGGTAGTGTTCGTCCTCCTGTCGGTACTCTACTGTGCCGGCGCCATGGAACACGCACATTAAGAGCAAAGCATAGAGCAGATTTATTCAGGTTGAACGTCCGTTCAGCGGAGAAGAAGGCCACCTTATATCCAATCACCAACTGGAGGAACATCGGAAATGAACACACTGAGTCTTGCCCTTATCTGTATTGGCGCTGCCCTGAGCATCGGTTTAGCCGGTTTTGGCGCGGGCATCGGTATGGGTAATGGTCTGCGCGGCGCTTGCGAAGGTGTTGCCCGCAACCCGGAAGCCAAAGGTACCATCACCACCACCATGATCATCGGTATGGCGCTGTGCGAGTCCATCGCTATTTATGGTCTGGTTATTGCCTTTATCCTGCTCTACGCCAACCCCTTCAAGGCAGCGCTAGGTCTGTAATACGACCCGGTAGCCTGTTTTTTGAGTACTCAGGGTTGTGGCCTCTCCGGTCACAACCCTTTTTTCATCTGCCATGGATACCTTGCTTCAACCAGTCCTGCACAAAAAAAATCCCATCGCCGCCTGCGGCCTACTTGCGGTCAACCCTTCTGATACCCGCTCTCTAGGCGATTTGGCGCGCACCTTCACCCTTAAAAAGCGCTTCCTCTTCAATGCCCAACTCTACACTGGGCCGAATTTTTTCATCGCAGGTCCAGCCGTGGGAGCACCCATGGCCGCTCTGTGTCTGGAGGCGCTCATCGCTCTGGGCGCTGAACGTGTACTCCTCTACAGTTGGTGTGGTTCCCTGCGGCGCGAACTACGCTCCGGCGATTACTTTTTGCCAAGCGAGGCAGTCAGCGAAGAGGGCACCAGCAAACACTATCCCTATGAAGAGGAGAAGCGGAAAACCTCTCTTGAAGCGGCGCTGCAGGCCTGGCTGAGTCGCCAAGGGCATGCAGCCCGGCAGGGTCCACTGTGGACTACGGATGCCCCCATGCGAGAAACGCCGGATAAAATAGCTGGCTATGCCGGGCAAGGAGTATGGGCGGTTGATATGGAATACGCAGCACTGCGCGCTGTGGCAGCATTTCGCGACATCGAGCTGGCCGCCCTCTTTACCGTATCGGATGAGCTTTTCCATGAAAAGTGGCGTCCGGCCTTTACCGCACAGTCATTCCGTAAGCGCTCACAGGAGCGTCTGCAAGAGCTGTGCACCTTTATTGGAGATCAGCATTGATGAAAAAACTGCACCTGGTGAGCCTGGGCTGTCCCAAAAATCTGGTGGATACCGAAGTCATGCTGGCCGCTCTTGAGGCCGATGGCTACCAGATGGTGGCCGATGCGCAGGAGGCGGATGTGCTTCTGGTCAACACCTGCGGTTTTATCCAGAGCGCGGCGGAAGAGGCCATCGATACCGTCCTGGAACTGGCGGCGTACAAGGAGGAAGATCCGAGCAAGCAACTGGTGGTGGCCGGCTGTCTGGTGCAGCGCTACGGCCCTGATCTGTCTTCTTCCTTACCCGAGGTGGACGCCTTTGTGGGGCTGGATGATTTTCCTAATATTGCCGCTCTGCTTAAGGGTAGGGGCAAGAAAACCTTGTTTGCGGCAAAACCCGGCAGTGCCGGCTATTTGATGGACAGCAGTGTACCTCGCCGCCTGGCCACACCGTTTTACCGGGCCTATCTGAAAATTACCGAAGGGTGCGACAACCATTGCAGCTATTGCATGATCCCGTCCATTCGTGGCCCTTTGCGCAGCCGCAGCATAGATGATCTCATCAAAGAAGCGCAGCGTCTGGAGCAGGGGGGAGTACGCGAGCTTTCCCTAATCGCGCAGGATTTAAGCTCCTTTGGCCAGGATTTGGGCCTGGAAGACGGCCTGCTTGACCTGCTGAAAGCGCTGCTCAGCCATACCACCATCCCGTGGTTCCGGTTGCTCTATCTCTATCCAACAGGTATCAGCGATTCCCTGTTGCAACTCATGCAGGCACAGCCGCGTATCCTTCCCTATTTGGATATCCCCATGCAGCATGTGAGCGACTCGGTTCTACGGGCCATGGGTCGCCGCTACCAGCGCAGCCATCTTGAGGACCTGGTGCAGCGGGTGCGCACAGCCCTGCCGGAATGCGCACTGCGCACCACCTTCATGGTCGGGTTTCCGGGAGAGAGTGAAGCTGACGCTGAAGAACTGCTCGCAGCCATCAGGGACTGGCGGCTGGATCATGTTGGTGTCTTTGCCTACCAGGACGAGGACGGCTGTGCTGCATCCCGGTTATCGGGCAAGGTGGGTGAGGAGGCGAAGGAAGTACGTCTGGCTGCGGCCATGGCCGTGCAGGCGGAGGTGAGTGCTGCCTTGCTGCAGGAAAAGGTCGGCACGGTTCAGCCGGTTTTGGTGGAGGGCTACAGCCAGGAGAGCGATTTACTGCTGGAGGGAAGAACCCGTTTCCAGGCTCCGGACATAGATGGCTGTTTGTATATCAGCGCAGGCAAGGCTAATGTGGGCGATATCGTTGCTGTACGCGTGAGTGAGGCGCATGTCTACGATCTGGTGGGCGAAGTGTTGGAGCAGGAGGGGACGGACTCTTAATCCTTCTTGCCCCTGTTGACCTGCTCGCGCAGGTCTTTGCCAACCTTGAAAAAGGGCAGTTTCTTCGGTTGCACCGTGATCTGCTCACCGGTCTTCGGGTTCCTGCCGGTATAGGTGTCGTATTCCTTGACGACAAAGCTGCCGAAACCACGAATCTCAATGGATTCGCCCTTGGCTAGAGCCTCGGTCATCATGTCAATAATGGTATTGACTATCGAGGCAGCTTCCCGGACAGACAGATGCATTGATTCTGCGAGCTGTTGCGTTAATTCCGATTTGTTCATGTCTCCCCCTGCATTGAACAAATACGAGCGGCTGAATGCTTTTTTGCGTTTTCGTGCAGTTCCATTTTTTTAATTACGAACCTGCTTGCCGCAAAAAAGCATCTATGCGATTTTAAGCAGTTATTTTTTTTAAAGTAAAGGTATTTTTACAAAAATATCTGTTTGATGTCAGATGGACGCAGTACTTTGTAGTGACCCAGGGGCAGGCCATGGAGACGCAGGTTGCCGTAGGCAGTGCGCCGTAGATGGAGGACTCGGTGGCCGATGGCCTGGAACATCCGCCGTACTTGGCGTTTGCGGCCCTCGTGGATGATGACTTCAATAAGGGACTGCCGCGTTTGCCGGTACAGCACCCGTAACTGGGCAGGAAAGGTGTACACACCATCGAGTTCAATGCCGCTAGTAAGCTGGTGCAGGGCTTCGCGGCTGGGGCTGCCGCTCACTAGGGCCTCGTAGGTGCGTTTGATCTCGCGGCTGGGGTGGAGAATGCTGTGGGCAAAGGTGCCGTCATTGGTCAGGATCAGGGCGCCTTCCGTGTCCAGATCAAGGCGTCCAACCGGAAAGACCCGTTCCGGAATATCCTGTACAAGATCGCTTACCCGTTTTCTGCCCTGCGGGTCGGAGAGAGTAGTAATGTAGCCTGCGGGTTTGTTCAGTAAAAGGTAGATTTTTTTTTCAGCACGTATCTCTCTGCCGTCCACTCGAATGCGGGCAAGTTGTGTATCCACCTTTGCGCCCAGTTGGGTGACGATGTTGCCGTCTACCTCCACCCTGCCGGCCAGGATGAGTTCTTCTGCTCCACGGCGGGAGGCAATGCCCGCTCTGGCCAGTATCTTCTGTAAGCGTTCTTCCATGTCTTACCGGTAAGTGGCCGTGTCGGGATTACAGGCCCGGAATGTTCGGCATGAGCGCATCCACCCTCTCCTTGGTGGGCTGGTCAACCTCCAATACCTCCGTGTACCAGGGTTTCATGCGGCAATCAAAGACGATCGGCGCTTCCAAACCGACATGAAAGCGGCGAACCGTTTGCATACGGCCATGGATATCCGCTGCCGGTTCAAAACGGGTAAACATGGTCCACAAAAATTCCTGCAGGGAGAGCGTGGCAGCCGCACTGTCATCCACCAAAATGACTACCGGCCAATTACCCAGACTTTCCCAGTTTGCCAGTTCGCGGCCAAGAGTGCTGTGAGAAGCGTAGTCTGTCCCCTGCACTACCAGGGTACCGGGAAGGTAGGCCTTGGCGTGGCCGCAGCCTGGTGGCAGGGTACCCTGAAATTCTTGCGGCAGATCCCGGCGCTTTTCGCGGCCAAGGCCCAGCATCATGGCCTTTGAACCGCTGTTTACTGCGGGGCCGGTATAGTCCAGGGTGTCTTGCGACACATTGGCAAAGACAAACAGATCCTGATCCCATTGGATGCGCTCAAGGATGTGTTGCCATAGCTTTGGAAAGTCAGCCACATCCAGGCTGCCGTCGGTGAGGAGCAAAAATTTGGTTAGGGAAAGCTGACCTTCACCGAGGATGCGCAAGCCGGCGGCAAATGCTTCGCGTGGATAGCGCTCGCTTACCCGGGCAGCAGCCAGGCAATGGAACCCTGCCTCGCCAAAGGTCTTTAATTGGACTACTCCCTTCATCACCAGTGGGAACAGCGGCGAGAGAAGATCCTGCAGGAAATCGCCGATAAAGTAATCTTCCTGCTTGGGGCGACCGACCACGGTGGCAGGATAGATGGCATCCTTGCGGTGATAGAGGTGGCTGGTGTGAAAGACCGGGTAATCGTGCTGCAGGGAATTGTAGCCGTAATGATCACCAAAAGGTCCCTCCGGACGGCGCTCAAAGGGCGGCACCATGCCCTTGATGGCGAATTCCGCTTCGGCAATCAGCGGATGGCCGCCTTTCGGATCTGCAACCAGATGCAGTTTGCTCCCCTGCAGCAAGGAGGCCAGCATCAGTTCCGGCAGATTCTCCGGAAGGGGCGCAATGGCAGCCAGCATCAGGGCAGGAGGCCCGCCGATAAAGAGGGTCAGGGGTAGGGCCTGGTTGCGCTGCTCGGCCTCAAAATAGTGGTAGCCGCC
>JAUNUN010000091.1 GCA_030538155.1 bacterium | reverse complement strand
CGGGAGAGGCCAAAACCTGGTTACCTTTGGTGCACATCATGATTGGCAACATGAAGAAATTCATCAACGGAACTTTTCACGGTGTTTCTTCGCACTATCTCCAGGAATATCTTGATGAGTTTTGCTACCGCTTTAACCGCAGGTTTTGGGAACCAGAGCTTCCCTTGCGCCTGCTCAATGCCTGCCTGGCTCATGGGCCAGTGAAAAATGCTGAGTTTCATTAAGAGCCACTTAGCGCTTTGATCTGAAACTGGAATCAGCCTTGGCGGGCGTTATAGACTTGCGCCCCACTGGCGGCAAATTCGCGAAACGCAGTAAGTGATTCTTCCCGCAGCACGTCCGAGCGAAAACTGATGCCCCGATGCCGCAATTCTTCCTGCCAGGCAGGGGGCAGCGGGCCTTCGTCAAAACCGGTGATGGCCTCCATTTCCGGGCCATGACCTGCCATCGTAAGCGAGCGCACGCCTGACCACAGCAGTGCGCCAAAACACATGGCGCAGGGCATCCAGTTGACCACCAGCTCATGCGCCGGCCGGTCGGCCGCGCCCAGGTCAAAACAGCCCAGCCGCTGTTGCGCAAGCGAAATGGCCATCACCTCTGCATGGGCGCAGGAACAGATCAGCGGCACCACCCGGTTGACCGCCAGTACGATCAACTTGCCGCTATCCCGCTCAAAGATCCCGGCCGCAAAGGGGCCGCCGGTGGCGTACTCGGTGTTCAGGCGGGCAAAGCGGATCACTGCCGCCATACGATCTTCCACCCTGGGCAGATAGGCCGGCAGGGCGGCCATCTCAGTAATGGCCCAAGCGGGCAGGCTCAGGTGAAACTGGGTGGCTGCGGCCTGGTTTGGCTCTGGCCCTGTTTGGGTACAAGAATTGCTCGCCATGCTGCTCTCCCTTATCTTTCCCGCTTATGGTTCGGTATAGATGCGCTTGATGGTATCAGGAATCCTGCCCTTGGGGATGAGCCGGTTTCCTGGCCCCAGTTCATAGATGCCGAACCATTCCTCCGGGTCTTCGGTTGCGTGGTGCAGGGCATCGTCGTCGGTTTCTCCGCTCTTCCACCACTCATCCTGCCATTCAAAAAAGACCAGACCGTAAAAACGGTTTCTGCCCTGGGCGCTGTTCAGATCGCGCCAGATTTGCTCAAAGGTGGTGGCCACCGTCTCATGGTTGTGGCCGCCAAAGCCGGGCACCCATGCCTTGGGCTCTATCGGCGAGGTGGACATGCCCACCTGGGTAATGATAATCGGCTTATGGGATTCCCAGGCCAGTTGTTCCAGATAGCCCTGGTAGCTGGTGCCGGTACTGCGACCGGGGCCGGAGGTGCGCACCGCATTGGCATAGGTGTAGATATTCATGCAGATGAGATCGCCCATGTCCGGCACCAGGGCGTCTTCAGGCCGCACCTCTAGGTCCGGCCGGTCGCTGATGGGGCCGATATGGGTCCAACTGGTGTGGCAGTAAAGATGCCGCTGCCCATAGCGGCTCAGCTCGTAATCCATGGCTTCATCCATGAGTTTGGCCATGGCCACCTCGGTGGCGCTACGGTTGCGCACCACCACGTGCTTGCCCACATATTCACTCACATTCGGATGTTTGGCATTGGTGCTGCTGACCGAGGCTGCCTGCAGTTCATCGCCGATGGAGAAGAGCACCAGCCGCTCAGGTCGGCCAACTTTGTAGGTATGATCAATCACATCTTTGATCACTTCCAGTTGGCGAGCCTGATAGCCGGGATCGAGGAAGTCGGGCTCATAGGGAAAGAGCCAGATGTCCTGGCCATAGATCAGGTCTTCCTTGTCCAGGGCCTCAAAAAAACCGGCAGGCATGTGGCGCGGAAAGACGTGCAGATAGTTGATGCCCAGCTCACGCATCATGGGCAGATGCTGGGCAAAGCGGCCGTCATCCTTGGGGTCTGCCCCGGTGAGCGGGGTTTCGCCGATCAGAAAGGGGGAATAGCCCATGCCACGGAAAAAGACCGGGCTCTCTGGCTGCCGCATATCCTTGAGGATGTTGCCGCGCACGACAAGGCGTTTGGGCTCGGGTGTCTGCGCTGTCATTTCCGCAATTTTACCAGCAGCCAGGGCCGAAGAGATGGGTAGGAATGGGAGCGCACAGGCAAAGAAAACGCTGATGCAGAGGGCGAAAAGAATCAATCGGTGCATAGGGATCAACTCATAAAAAAAGGGAAGACAGGGCAGGAATGCAGGGCGTTTGCATTCATTAATCAGCCCACTTTACCACAGGCAGGCGCTGGCAGAAAAAGACAACCCCGGCCCACCAAAAACCGGTATGGAGCGCATTGTGATGTGGAACCGGCATTATAAAGGGAATTCACCGCTCAAAACACCTTGCTCCAGGTGCAGGCGCTGATGTGCCAGGGCTTCGGCCTGTTTGGCATCGTGGGTGGTAAAAAGTATGGAAATGCCAAGGTCGCGGTTCAACTGGGCGAGTACGCTAAGAATGATTCCCTGATTGGCCACGTCCACATTGGCGGTTGGTTCGTCACAGAGCAGCACTTCCGGTTGAATGGCCAGAGCCCGTGCCAAGGCGAGACGCTGGGTCTCGCCGCCGGAAAGGTCGGTGGCCGGACCATGGCAGTACTGATTTAAGCCCACGGTCTTGAGCACCGTACTGACCAGGCGTGTGCGTTCATCCTTTGGTATTTTTCTGATTTTTAGACCAAACTCGATATTTTTCGCCACTGTGGTTGAAAAGGCTACCGGGTGCTGATCCACCAGCACTACCCTGCGGCGCAGGGCCAAGAGGGAGCGGCGCGAAGCAAAGTTGACCTCTTGGCCCCTGAAGAACAGGCTGCCCGCGGCCGGGGCTTCCAAAAAGGCGAGCAGCCGCAGCAAGGTGCTCTTGCCCGCGCCGTTGGGTCCGGTCAGGGCATAAATGCGGCCCGGCTTCAGTTGCAGCCGCGCAATATCCAGCACCGTACGGCCGTGATAACGCCGGCTGATTCCCTGCAGTTCATACAAGGCCCTCATCTGGCCCGGCTCCTGCCCTGCACGATCTGAAAAACAATATTCACCAAAAGACTCAAACTCATCAGCACCAGGCCCAGGGCAATGGCCAGGGTAAAGGAGCCTTTGTCGTATTCCAGCGCCATGGCCGTGGTCATGGTGCGGGTATAGCCCTTGATATTGCCGCCCAGCATCATAGAGATACCGATTTCAGAGATAACCCGGCCAAAGGCGGAGATCACTGCCGCGGCAATGCCGAAGCGGGCCTCGCGCAGCACCACCAGCGCGGTTTGCCAGGCATTGGCGCCAAGTGTTTTGGCAGTGCTGCGGTAGCGTTCATCCACCCGGCTGATGGCGGCAATGGTGAGCGCGGTAACAAGCGGCACAATGAGAATGAACTGGCCGATGATAATAGCTTTTTGCGTGTAGAGCAGACCAAGGGAACCGAAGAGCCCGCGCCGGGAGATGAACATGTACACGAAAAGACCGATCACCACTGTGGGCAGGGCGAGCAGGGTATTGAGCAGGGTAATGTAGATGCGCCGGCCGGGCAGGTTGCTGTAGGCCAGAAAAAAACCGGCCGGGATGCCCACCAAAGAGGCTGCGGTCGTGGCCAGCCCGCTGACCGAGAGCGAAACGAGCACGATGTTGAGCAGTTCCGCGTCAAGCCGCCAGATCAGCTCAAAGGCGGCGGCAAAACTCTGGCTGAAAAAGGACATCGAAGGCGGCCGTCAGGATGAAAGCAACGGAGCGGCCGAGTTTCTTGGCCTGACCGCTCCGGGGAATCAGAGAAAGTATTTATTTTTTTGCATCCGGGAAGAAGAGCTGCTTACCGTGGAGCTGATAGGCCGCAATCAGATCTTGCCCCTTGTCGGACACCAACCACTGGGCCATTTCCTCGGCCAGTGCGGTCTTAGCCTGGGGGTGTTTCGTCTGACTTACCGGAATAAAACCGTAGGGGTTGGCAAGCTCAGTCCCGCCTTCGCTAAGAATGTCGAGTTGTACCGGTACTTCACGGCCATATTTGTACTGGATATAGGTGCCGCGATCGGCCAAGGTGTAGGCCTGTTTTTCATCGGCAATGGTGAGCACTGCTCCCATGCCCTGACCCACGGAGAGGTACCAGGCCGAGCTGTCGGCCGGGTACAGGGCCTTGATGGTCACGGTTTTACCGTTTTTTTCCATAGAAGAACTGCCTTCTTCCAGTTTCAGGCCGGTCGCCTTCCACAAGTCCTGCTCCTTGGTATGGGTGCCGGAATCATCTCCGCGTGAAATAAAGGCAGCCTTGGCTGCGGCAATCTTTTCCAGGGCATCCGTGGCGCTGCTGTCCTTGATGCCTGCCTTGTCGTTCTCCGGGCCGACAAGGACAAAATCATTGTGCATGATGGCGTAGCGCTTGGTGCCGTAGCCATCGCCCACAAAGGCCTCTTCACGGGCGGTGTCGTGCACGAAAATGGCATCCACATTACCGTCGATGCCGTCGCGAATGGCCGCGCCGGTGCCCTTGGCGATCACCTTCACCTCAATACCGGTGTCTTTCTTCAGGGCCGGCAAGAGCACATCCAAAAGGCCGGAATCACGGGTGCTGGTGGTAGTGGACATGGTGATGGTCTTGTCTGCGGCACAAAGCGGTGCGGCAGCCAGGGCCAGGACGAGTGCGGTAAGGATCAGCTGTTTTTTCAGAGACATGATATACTCCTATGGGTTAGACGCAGGGTCGTAAGCGGCCTGCGTATTTGTTTGCGGATTGCGCATGCTATGCGGAGTCCGGCAGCGTTTTGACCAATAACAATGACGTGTATTGGCGCTTTTTGTCAAGTACGCCGGTATGGGGAACAGACCGTAAGAAGGAATTCTTGTCCTGCGGTTTGCGTATAGCCTGCGTTGAGCAGTAAAATTCCTAGCCGCGTCTTTCCCGCTGTTCCCAACCATCCCTCCAAGACCAGTGGCGGAAACGGCGCGGCATGTGGCTGCCGATACAGCCGCTGAGCATGACCAGCCACAATAAGGCCACTTGCTGTGTCGGCCAGAAATGTAGAACCAGGCCAAGGAGAATGTGCAACTGCACCATGAGGCCCTTGCCCCGGTGCGGCCATTGGCGGTCATGCCCCCATTCCAGCGCCAGCAAGGCAAGGCCGCTTGCAATTGCTCCGTGGTGCCAGTTGTGAAAGGCAGCGTATTGCTGGTGCAGGATCACGCCGCCAAAAACAACGGCAGCCAAAGCAATATGCAGGCTACGCAGGATAATATTGGCCCAGCGCAGCATGGTTTCAGGCTGTCTCTTCAGGCTCCCTCGAAGAATACTCATAGTGCTTCTTGGTGAGATTTTTCATCCA
>JAUNUN010000026.1 GCA_030538155.1 bacterium | reverse complement strand
TCTACCGTCGTAGACGCGGCCCCGCTCTTCGCTGCAATATATAAGAATCAAGGGGCAGTAATTTTCTATTGACACTGTCAACCACATCAACAGCCTGAAAATATGGAGTAAAGCTGGCTATTGTAGCCGGAATCAGGGCAAAGGCGTAGCTCTTTCCGGCCGGCCTTGCATGGCGACTTGCTGTTTTGTCATTGCCGTCCTATAATGCCAAATTCTCGTCATCTTGTTTGCCGTGGATAGGAGCAATGAGCAAAACATATCAGAGTATCAACGAAAAGATTGCTGCGGGCAAGGCCGTGGTGCTGACTGCCGAAGAAGTGATTGCCTATGTCGATCGCAAGGGGCTTGAGGCGGCGGCCAAGGAGGTAGATGTGGTCACCACCGCCACCTTCGGGCCCATGTGCTCTTCCGGCTGTTTCCTTAATTTTGGTCACAGCAAGCCCAAGATGCGTATCACCGAGGCCTGGATCAACGATGTGCAGGCCTACTGCGGCATCGCGGCGGTGGATGTATACCTGGGCGCGACCCAACTCCGCCATAACGATCCGGCCAATATGTATCACCCCGGCGAGTTCCGCTACGGCGGCGGCCATGTGATCGAAGACCTGGTGGCCGGCAAGAAGGTGCAGCTCTTTGCCCTTTCCTACGGCACCGACGACTATCCCCGCCGGGAAATCCGCACCATGGTGGACATCAACGACCTCAACCAGGCTGTCATGGTCAATCCGCGCAACTGCTACCAGAACTACAACGTGGCGGTTAACCTGTCGGATAAGCGCATCTACACCTATATGGGCATCCTCAAGGCGAGATTGCGCAGCATGACCTATTGCTCGGCCGGGCAGCTTTCGCCGCTTTTGAACGATCCTCTCTACCAGACCATCGGCGTAGGCACCACAGTGTGGCTGGCCGGTGCCCGAGGGCTGGTTTACAGCCAGGGCACCCAGCACGCTTCCTTGGTGGAACGGGGCGAAAACGGCGTACCGGTGGAGGGAGCAGGTACCTTAGCTTTAAGCGCCAACATGAAGGAGATGCTGCCCGAGTTCGTGCGCGGGGCAAGTTTCCGCGGATACGGGGTGTCGCTTGCCCTTGGGGTGGGTATTCCCATTCCCATCCTCAATGCGGAGATCCTCAGGCGCACCACGGTGCGGGATGCGGATATCTTTGCCACTGTGGTCGATTACAGTGAAGACTATCCGCAGAAAACCGGCAATACCCTGGGCCGCTTCACCTACGAGCAGTTGCGCAGCGGCGAAGTGGAGCTTTTAGGGAAAAAGGTGCCGGTAACCTCCATGTCCTCCTACAATAAGGCCCTCAGGATCTGTGAGCTGCTCAAGGCGGAAATCCAGGCGGGCCGTTTTCTTTTATCTGAACCAAGCCAGCCCCTGCCGGCGGCGCAGGGTATGCAGGGCTTGCAGAGCGTGGGGCCGCAGCGATGAATATTACCAAGAAGCTCTACCTCTACTTCCCCAAAAGCGAGACCGAAAAGCCCATTGTCTATAAACTGGTCAAGGACTTTAACCTGGTCATCAATATCTTCCGCGCCAAGGTGACGCCGGAGGAGGAGGGCTACCTTTCCCTTGATGTCACCGGTGAAGCGGCTGATATCGACCGGGCCCTGGCCTATCTTGCCACCCTGGAAGTCAATATCCATGCGGGCAACAAGGGCCTGCACTGGGATAAGGAACGCTGCACCCACTGCGGCGCCTGCGTGGTGCACTGTCCTACGGCGGCACTTGCCTTTGCCGATGCGGTTAGCCGCCGCCTCGCCTTTGATGAGGATTTGTGCGTGGAGTGCCATGCCTGCATTCCGGCCTGTCCCTTCGGGGCCTGCACTTCCTCCTTTTGAGAAGGCCGCATTAGACCGTAGGGGCCGCATGAGCCAGCTATCGCGCCGGTACCGCTCTTTTTCCTGGAAGGAAACCACCCTGCGGGTGGCCTGTGCGGAGTTTGATCTGGTAACGGCTGCGGTGTTGGCCGCACGCCGCGAACTAGAGCGCTACATTGTCCGCCAACCCGAGTTCCAGCACAGCCTCAGCCCGGTTCAGCCCTTGGAGGATGCGCCGGAAGTTGCCCGCCGCATGGCGGCCGCAGCCTGGCTCACCGGTCTTGGGCCGATGGCTGCGGTAGCCGGAACTCTGGCACAATTCGGGGTGGAAGCGGCCCTGGCTGCTGGTTGCCGTGAGGCCATTGTGGAGAACGGCGGCGATATCTTCCTTGCCTCAGAGAGCGAGGTTGTGATCGGCCTCTATGCCGGTAACAGCCCCTTGGCCGCCAGCCTAGCCTTTCGCGTGCTGCCTGCCCAGATGCCGCTTGCGCTCTGTTCCTCTTCCAGTGTCATGGGGCATTCATTGAGTTTCGGCCGCTGCGATCTTGCCACGGTGGCGGCAAAAGACGCCGCCCTAGCCGATGCCGCAGTCACCCTGGTCTGTAACCGCATCAAAAAGGAAGCGGATTTGCAGCCGGTGCTGGAGGAGGTGGGCGCAATTGCCGGAGTGGAGGGCATTCTGGCAATAAAAAATGACAGGATCGCCCTGTGGGGCCGGTTGCCCGAACTGGTACGCAACCAGGACAGTGCCAGTCGGCGGAAGGTCACCCGCCATCATGAGGCGGAAGGCAGGGATGCCTCACCCTTTCCCCCGGTTTCTCCAGCACGCAGCAAACATAAACGATAGACGGAAAACCTCCCCGATAGACGCGTTTTCGCGCGCATCTATCGGGGCTGTTGTATGGTAAACTGCCTTGTGGCTTGCCTGTCGTATTCCATTCGAGAGCAAAGCCGAGACTGATAGCACTTTGGATAGCGCTTTGATCTGGAAGTGGAATTACTCGTCCTTTTTATGGCAGACGCTGCACTTGGTAAGCTTGGCATCGGTCTTTTGATGGCAGGCGCGGCAGGTGGCGTGGGCCGCCTTCTGAAAGGTGTTGTACTCTTCGTTCATGCCCTCTACCTTGGTGTTGTGGCAGGATTCGCACTTGGCGATTTTTTGTCCTGCCACATAGGGCAGCTGTTTGCCGTCTGCAGCCTGACCATGGTGACACTCGGCGCAGTCCAGACGCGCCTGGTGCTCCCGGTGGGGAAAGGTGGCGGTTCTGGGTTTTCTGTCAGGGTCTATGGTTGAACGTAAGACCATGGCTTCCGGGCCGGTATTGGTTTCGGCGGCAAGGGCGCAGCTTGCAAACAGGATGCAGGCAAGAAAAAAGGCAAGGCGCAGGGCAGGTGATTGCATGGGGACTCCTTCGGGGCTGAGGGGATAACGGAACTGCTCTTGGACAGCACTATGCCATGGGGAGCACCTGAATGCCAGATGGAAAGGATTATCTTTCGCCCGCACTTCAGAAAAATAATCCGGGATGATAGCTTCCTCTTCACCCCACTTTAAATAATGCTTTACAGAATTGTTCCGGTTTGCTATTTTTTCATGTTTTGCACATTGCAATTGTATTGGATTTATACTCCGGTGGCGGCGACAGGCCCTTGGGCAGCGCCGTTATAAGATCTGAGCGCTATCTCAGGACAAGGGACGCGGATTTGGCTGCATCTTTTGTTTTTCCGGATGAACGAAGTAACTCATAACAAAGAGGGCCGGCAAAAGCGGCTGGCAGCATGAAAAAAGATCTGTCAAAGGTACGAAATATCGGCATTAGTGCCCACATCGACTCGGGCAAGACCACGCTGACGGAACGCATCCTGTTCTTTACCCAGCGCATCCACGCCATCCACGAGGTGCGCGGCAAGGATGGCGTCGGCGCCACCATGGACTCCATGGATCTGGAACGGGAGCGCGGCATTACCATCCAGTCTGCCGCCACCCGCTGCACCTGGAAGGACTATGCCATCAACATTATCGACACCCCCGGTCACGTGGATTTCACCATCGAGGTGGAACGCGCCCTGCGGGTGCTGGATGGCGCGGTACTCATCCTCTGTTCCGTGGGCGGGGTGCAGTCGCAGTCCATCACGGTTAACCGCCAGATGACCCGTTATAAAGTGCCTCGCATTGCCTTTATCAACAAGTGTGATCGCACCGGCGCCAATCCGGGCCGGGTGGTGCAGCAGTTGCGCGACAAGCTTGGCCTCAATGCGGTTATGGTACAGATGCCCATCGGCCTTGAGAGTGATCTCGAAGGCATGGTTGATCTGGTGGCCATGCAGGCGGTGTACTTTGACGGCGAACAAGGCCAGGGCCTGCGCCGTGAAGAAATCCCGGCTCACCTGCTCGAGGAGGCCCAGACCAAGCGCGAGGAACTGCTCGATGCGGTCTCCATGTTCTCTGATGAGCTGATGGAAGTGATGCTCGAAGAGGGTGAGATCCCCGAAACCTTGATCCACGAGGCCATCCGCAAGGGCACCCTGGCCCTGGAGCTGACCCCGGTCATGATCGGCTCAGCCTACAAGAACAAGGGTATTCAGTTGCTTCTGGATGCGGTTGCCGCTTACCTGCCGACCCCGATGGATATCGAGAATACCGCCCTTGATTTGAACGACAATGAGGCGGAAAAGGTAGTCAGCAATGATCCGGCAGATCCCTTGGTAGCCCTTGCCTTCAAACTGGAAGATGGCCGCTACGGCCAGCTCACCTATATCCGCACCTATCAGGGAGAGCTTAAAAAGGGCGACACCATCGTCAACAGCCGCACCGGCAAGAAGGTGAAGGTGGGACGATTGGTGCGCATGCACGCCGATGAGATGGAGGAGATCGAAGAGGCCGGTTCCGGCGATATCGTTGCCCTCTTTGGCGTTGACTGTGCATCGGGCGACACCTTCTGCGCTCCGGAATTGAGCTGGTCCATGAGCTCCATGCACATCCCTGCGCCGGTTATTTCGCTTGCCATCAAGCCGGTGGACAATAAGGCGCAGATCAATATGTCAAAGGCGCTCAACCGCTTCACCAAGGAAGACCCCACCTTCAAGACCTATGTGGACCACGAGACCAGCGAGACCATCATCTCGGGCATGGGCGAGTTGCACCTTGAGGTGTATATTGAGCGCATGAAGCGTGAGTACAAGGCCGAGGTGGAAGTGGGCGCGCCGCAGGTGGCCTACCGCGAAACCATTACCCGGCGGGCGGAGTTCGATTACACCCACAAGAAACAGACCGGCGGCTCCGGTCAGTTTGGTCGGGTGGCTGGTTTTGTCGAGCCGCTTGAAGAGGGCGAGTACGAATTTGTCGATCAGATTGTGGGCGGCGCTATTCCGAGAGAATTCATCAGCTCTTGCGACAAGGGCTTCCAGAAATCGCTGGACAAGGGTACGCTGACCGGCGCGCCCATAACCGGTGTACGCATCACCATCAACGACGGCGCCTACCATGCGGTGGACTCCTCCGACGTGGCCTTTCAGTTGGCTGCCATCGGCGCGTTTCGTCAGGGCTACGACAAGGCCGGGGCAGTGATCATGGAGCCGATCATGAAGGTGGCGGTAGAAGGGCCTTCCGAGTTCCAGGGCGGGGTTATGGGCAGTATCAACCAGCGTCGCGGCGTGATCATCGGTACCTTTGAAGAGGGTGCTTACACCGTGGTCGAGGCGGAGGTGCCGCTGGTGGAGATGTTCGGGTATTCCACCACCCTGCGCTCTCTCACCCAGGGCAAGGCCGAATTCACCATGGAATTTGCCACCTACAAGCAGGTGCCCAAGACCTTGGCGGAAGAACTCATCAAGACCTTCAACGAAAAGAAAAAAGAATCCTGAGCCTGATCAGCAGGCGGGCAATCGCTTCTGGAGTGAATGGTATGGCATACACAGCATTGACACAGCAGAATCCGCTCAGGGTTCTCAATATGAGTAAAGACAGCCAGATGGGGCTGGTCATGGCCCGTGCGGGTCTGGGTAAGACGGCACTTCTGGTGCAGATCGCCCTAGACGCCATCCTGCGCGGCAAACGGGTCATCCATGTGAGCATTGGGCAGAGCATCGACAAAACCAAGGCCTGGTACGACGATATCCTGCAGTTGATTCTGCAGGGCCACAGCGTGGACAGGCCCCATGAACTGATCGACATGGTGAGCCGTCACCGCATGATCATGACCTTTCAGGCCTCGGGCTTCTCGCGCTCCCGTCTGGAAGAGCGCCTGAACGATCTGGTGCTGCAGGACATCTTCCGGCCCAATTGTCTGATTGTGGATGGTTTTGACTTTGCCTCGGCAGACCGAGACACGCTGGAAGACCTCAAGGCTCTGGTTGAGACCATGGGCCTGCAGGCATGGTTTTCCGCTATCCGCCACCGGGATGATGCGCGGATTTCCCCCAATGGCGTGCCTGCCCCCTGTCATGAAGTCGACGACCTGTTCGACACCGCTATCCTCCTGATTCCACAGGCAGATGCCAGCGTGGAACTGCAGTTCATCAACAACAGTAGTGAGCAGGCTGTTGGCGGCAAAGGCTTGCGTCTCGATCCTACCACCATGATGGTTAAGGAACGCTGAGATCCTGTTCTTCCCGGGGAGCGGCTAAGGCGGCTCCCCGGTTCACCTTTACTGTTCATCCCCATGCGCTTTCGCCCCTGCATTGATCTGCATGACGGCAAGGTGAAGCAGATCGTCGGCTCCACCCTGGGCGAAGAACCCTCCTCCCTGCGCACCAACTTCTCCTCTCCGCATCCTCCATCCTTTTACGCCGATCTGTACCGGCGCGATAATCTGCGCGGCGGCCATGTGATCATGCTGGGGCCGGGCAACGAGGCCGCTGCCATGGAGGCCCTGAATGCCTGGCCGGGTGGTTTACAGCTTGGCGGCGGCATTACCTCGGCCAATGCCGGAATCTGGCTTGAACGCGGCGCTTCACATGTCATTGTCACCTCCTGGATTTTTCATGACGGCCAGGTGGATATGGGTCGCCTTGAGGAACTGGCGCTCCTGGTCGGCAAAAACCGCCTGGTGCTTGATCTCAGTTGCCGCCGGCGTGAGAACGGGTACTATGTAGTCACTGATCGCTGGCAGCGCTTCACCAGTCTGCGACTGAATGCAGAGTCATTGGCCCGCCTGGGGGCCTACTGTGATGAGTTTCTGGTGCATGCGGTGGATGTCGAGGGCACCTGCACCGGTTTGGACGAGCGCCTCCTGCACTTATTGGCCGACACGACCCCAGTTCCCACCACCTATGCCGGTGGTATTGCCACCATGGCGGATATGGCACTGGTGCAGAAGGTCGGCGCCGGCCGCATCGACGCTACCGTGGGTTCCGCCCTGGATATCTTTGGCGGCACGGGCATCACCTACCGGGAGCTGGTGGCTTTTCATGAACAACACGCATGATCGCGACGAGCAGGAAAAGGCACCGGCGACCATAAAGCTGATGGTGTCCGATGACCTGTACCGGGCTTTCCAGCGCTGCGTCTGGATACAGATCCATGAGAGCGGGCGAACGCAACTGGAAATCATGGACGAGGTTGTGCGTGATTTTTTGTGCAAATATGGGTGTTGACGGATTTGGTTGATTGACGCTGCGGAGGGAATCTATGAGCCAAAAAGAGCTTGACTGCAGGGGCTTACCCTGCCCACAACCTGTTTTGCAGGTGAAGGAAGCCCTGGAACAGGGCGCAAGTCATCTTGAAGTGTTGGTGGATAACGAGGCCTCCAGCAAGAATGTGCAGCGCCTTGCCGGCCGCATGGGCCATTTGGTGCAGGTGGAACAGGTGGCTGCCGACTGCTATCGCCTGAGCATCGCGGCGCAGGAAAGCAGGGTGAATAGCGGCGCTCATCCGCACGCAGAGGAGTTTCACTGCGATGTGCCGGTCCCAGACGAGCAGGGCGGGCTGGTCTACGTGATCAGTGCCGATACCATGGGCCGAGGGAATGACGAATTGGGCTGGGCCCTGCTGCAGACCTATGTGCAGACCATAGTCAAGGTCGATCCCCTGCCCGAGGCCGTTATTCTGTATAACAGCGGGGTACGGCTGGTCACCACTGAGTCCGGTGCCCTTGAAGCCCTGCGCGATTTGCAGGCCGGAGGAGTTGAGATTCTCGTCTGCGGAACCTGTCTTGATTTTTATCAACTCAAATCAGCCATACAAGTCGGGCAGATTTCCAATATGTTTGCCATCATGGACGCCACTGTCCGGGCGGCCAAGGTGGTCAGTCCGCTGTAAACACAGCGGCTGCGCCGGCGCGGCTCTGAGTTATTACCGAGGTTGTCATGCGTTATTTCACTTTTTGTGTTCTAGCTGTTCTTCTCTTGCTCACGCCTGCTTCGGCTTCTGCCAAAGCGCTTCCCGAGTCCTTTGACTTTGAGCGCAACCAGCTTGTCGCCTACATGGTCAGCCAGCAACTGGCGGCCCGCCATTTCGGCCATGAACGGATCAATGACGCCCTTTCCTTCAAGATATACGACCTTTATCTGCGTCAGCTGGACCCGCGCAAGCGCTTCCTTTTGCAGGCGGATCTGCAGGAGCTGAACAGGTTTAGGGACCGTATCGACGATGAACTCAAAAGCGGGAATATCCGCCTGCCCGATGTAGGCAGGCGTCTTTTGGATGCGCGTATCCGCGAGGTCGACGCTATGATAGACCCTATCCTTGACGCTGGTTTTGATTTCAAGCTCAAGGAAACCCTTGAGGTCGATCCGAAGAAGCTGGATTTTGTTCCAGATACGAACGCCCTGCGGGAACGCTGGCGGCTCTCCTTGAAAATGCAAGCGCTGGACAGTTTTTTTGAGGCCATTGAAGACAAGAAAAAGGCTGAGCCCGAGAAATACCAGCAGGCTGACCCGGCCGTGCACCCGGAGTTGATGGCCGAAACTATCCGCAAGGTTCGGGAGAGCAGCCACCGCTCCATGCAGCGCCTGCAGCAGCAGACCAGGCAAGACCACTATGACCGTTACTTTGATGCGGTCGCGCGTGGCTTTGATCCGCACTCCAACTACATGCCGCCCACGACCAAGGAAGATTTCGACATCCAGATGAGCGGTTCCCTCGAAGGGATCGGCGCTCTTTTGCGTGAGGATGAAGGTCTGATCAAGGTGGTGCGGATTCTGCCCGGTTCTGCGGCGGAAAAACAGGGGCAGCTCCAAGCCGAGGATACCATTTTAAGTGTTGCGGAAAAGGGTGGCGAGCCCATTGATATTTCGGAAATGCGTATTCGCGAAGCTGTCAGCCTGATCCGCGGACCCAAGGGTAGCGAAGTGGTGCTGACCGTGCGCAAGCCCGGTGGCGGCAGGATGAGTGTCGCCATTGTACGCGATGTGGTGCGGCTGGAAGAAACCTACGTAAAATCCGCGCTGCTGCACACCGGCCAGGGCAAAGCTATTGGCTATATCCGCATCCCAAGTTTTTATCGGGACTTCAACGCCGACGGCAAGCAGGGCCCGCCACGCAATGCCACCGATGATACCCGCCGCATTATCCGGCAGCTTAAAAATTCCGGTATCGAAGGCCTGATTCTTGATTTGCGCAACAACGGCGGCGGCGCACTTGACGACGCGGTCAGCATCTCCGGCCTGTTTCTTCCCGGCGGCCCGGTGGTGCAGGTGCGGGACGGCGAAGGCGCTATCACGGTGCGGGCCGATGAGGACCTCTCCGTGGAGTATGGCGGCCTGATGGTGGTGCTGGTGAACCAGTTCAGCGCCTCGGCATCCGAAATTCTGGCCGCTGCCATGCAGGACTATGGTCGGGCCATGGTTATCGGCAGCAAGCACACCCACGGCAAGGGCACGGTGCAGGCCATGATGGATCTGAACCGCTACCTGCCCCTGTTCCGCTCCCGCAGCAAGGTGAGCGATCTGGGCGCCCTGAAGATGACCATTCAGAAATTCTACCGCATCAACGGCGGTTCTACCCAGTTCCGAGGGGTGAGCCCGGATCTTGTTGTGCCCTCCATGCTGGATCACCTGGAAAGCGGGGAACAGTACATGGACTATGCCCTGCCCTGGGATCAGGTCTTGCCGGTGCCCTATCAGATTTGGCAGGGCCCCCGATTCGACCGTGTGCAGGCTGAGCAGGAGGGTGCAAACTGGGTCGCTAGCAGCCCGAGTTTTCAGAAAATTTTTGAGGAAAGCGAAAAAGCCAGAATCCGCGCGCAGCAGACTGTGGTCACGGTGACCGCAGACGACATGTGGCGCGAACGTCAAATTCTTGCCCAGGCCCGTGAAGAGGCGAAGGCTGCCGGTCTTCTGGAAACGCCGGATGAAGAAGAAAACGAAAGCGGAGGGCAGAAGAAAAACGAGAAGAAACTGGAGGAAATCCTGGCACTTGATCCCTATGTACAGCTCTCGTTGGAACTGTTTGCAAACGCGGCAAAATAAAGTGGTTCCGCCGGTGCAGGCTATTGATTTTTTTTCTTGAAACAACCTATCAATCATGCTAGAGCTGTCCTGTATGAATCCTCATTCATTTTTTTACTGCGTACAGGCAAGCAATTACGCCTCAAGGAGTGAGGGTTGATGGCTGCATACGAAGACCTTGCCAAAGCAATTGCGGCAAAGCAAAAACAGATACTTGATATCTGGCTCGAAAGAACCCTGAACAGCTACAGATCTCCGGGGTTTTTTATAAAATCGCAGGATCTTTTCGCCAATCCTGTGGGGATGCAGGTTCGCAGCGGTTTGGCCGCAGTGTTTGAACTGTTGTGCGAAGAGGCTAACCAAGAAGCCTTTGCCCGGCCGCTTGATCAGGTTGTACGCATTCGGGCCGTGCAGGATTTTTCGGCTTCACAGGCGGTTGTCCCCTTCCTTGAGCTGAAATGGGTGGTCAAGGAAGTGCTGGGCGCGGACGCCCAAAGCGGCCCGCTGGCTGGCCAGCTCAATGAATTCGATTGCGCGGTGGAACGGGTGGCGCTGATGGCCTTTGACCTGTACTGCCGCTGCCGCGAGCAACTGTATCTGAATCGCATTCATGAGTTGAAGAGCGGAAGGGCCATGTTCACGGATGGAGGTTGTCCCTCCCGCTTGTTGGATGCTGATGCCCAGCAGGGGGCGGATAGGGAACAATAGGAGGCAAGTCGTCCTGTCCATGCAGAAGGACAGCGAGCCTGCCTGCTTACAGACAGGCTGATTTGCGGTTGTTAAAATGTATGTGAAGGAGTGATCGATGAAGTACGCCTTCCCGCTGGCGGCAGTTATTGCCCTGATCCTGATTGCCTTGATAGGAGTGCAGATCCCCGGAATGCAATATCTTTTCGGCGTGGTCATTCCCTATCTCGCTGTGGCCCTTTTTATCGGGGGCTTCATTTACCGGGTCTACCACTGGAGCAAGTCCCCGGTTCCCTTTAAGATTCCCACCACCTGCGGCCAGCAGTATTCCCTTCCCTGGATCAAGCAGGACAAGCTGGAAGCGCCGAACACCACCTCCCAGGTGGTGGCCAGGATGTTTCTTGAAATTTTCCTTTTTCGCTCCCTCTGGCGCAATACCAAGGCAACCGTTTATGACGGCCCCAAGCTGACCTATGAATCCAGCAAATGGCTGTGGCTTTTCGGTATCGTCTTCCACTACAGCTTTTTGGTGATCATTCTCCGCCATCTGCGCCTGTTTCTGGAGCCGGTGCCTGGTGTTGTCGCCTGGATGGAAACCATGGACTCGCTGCTGCAGATCGGCTCGCCGCTGATGTACATCACCGACGTCACCATCGTGCTGGCACTGGGCTTTCTCTTTCTGCGCCGACTCAGCAACCCGCAGGTTCGTTACCTCTCGTTGGCAAACGATTACTTCCCGCTCTTCCTGCTCCTGGCGATTGCAGGTTCCGGCATCCTCATGCGGTTTTTCCTGCGCGCCAACGTGGATATCGAGGCGGTCAAGCAACTGGCACTGGGTTTGGTTACCTTTCATCCCACCATCGTTTCAGACATCAGCGCCCTTTTTTATGTGCACCTCTTTTTAGTGTGTGTGCTCCTGGCCTACTTCCCCTTCAGCAAACTCATGCACATGGGCGGCGTCTTCCTGAGCCCGACCAGGAATATGGCCAACGACTCACGCATGAAACGTCATATCAATCCGTGGAACCCGCCGATCAAACCGCACTCCTATGCCAGCTATGAGGATGAGTTCCGTGAAGACATGGTGGAACAGGGCATTCCGGTGGAAAAGGAATTGGCTCCGCAGGCCGGCGAAACAGCTTGACCCACGTGTGAACACTAACGCTACAAGGATAGAGCAATGGCAGTCGTAAAGGTTGATAAACTGGCGCAAAGCGTTGCCCAAGGGCCCTCCCTGATGACAGGGGCCTACCCGAACAAACCGTGGATGGAAGTTCCTGCGGTCTTCAAACCCGGAAACTACGCCTACCCGACCAAGGCGGACAAGCTGGAGTATCTCAACAACCAGCAGGGAGTCAGCTTCCCCAATGCCCGCGAGTGGAATCCGGAAGATGAAGACTGGAAGCTGCCGGAAAACTGGAAGGAGATCATCCTGCAGGGTCTGGCTGATCGCTTGGACCGCTTCCGTTCCCTGAAAATCTTCATGGATTGCTGTGTGCGCTGTGGCGCCTGCTCTGATAAGTGCCACTTTTTCCTCGGTACCGGCGATCCCAAAAACATGCCGGTTCTGCGGGCGGAACTCTTGCGTTCCGTGTACCGCAACGACTTTACCCTGGCAGGCAAGATTCTGGGTAAACTGGCGGGTGGTCGGGAAATGACCGTAGGTGTGCTCAAGGAATGGTTTATGTATGCCTACCAGTGCACCGAATGTCGCCGCTGTTCCGTGTTCTGTCCTTACGGCATAGATACTGCAGAAATCACCATGATGCTGCGCGAACTGCTGCATCTGGTGGGCATCGGTATCAACTGGGCCATGGAGCCGGTAGCGAACTCCAACCGCACCGGTAACCACATGGGCCTGACGCCGCAGGCCTTCAAGGGTAACGTGGATTTCCTCTGCGAAGATGTCGAAAACCTCACCGGAGTGAAGGTCAATCCGACCTTTAACCGCAAAGGTGCTGAGGTTTTGTTCATCACCCCCTCTGCCGACGTCTTTGCCGAGCCGGGTATCTTTACCTGTATGGGCTATCTACTCCTGTTTGAAGCCATCGGTCTGGATTATACTTGGTCCACCTATGCCTCTGAAGGCGGCAACTTCGGTCTCTTCACCTCCAATGAGATGATGAAGAAGCTCAATGCCAAGATGTATGCCGAGGCAAAACGTCTGGGCGTGAAGTGGATCTTGGGCGGTGAGTGCGGCCACATGTGGCGCGTCATCCACCAGTACATGGATACCATGAACGGGCCGACCGACTTCTTGGAAGTACCCAAGTCGCCGATCACGGGCACGGTCTTTGACAACGCCAAATCCACCAAGATGGTGCATATCTCCGAGTTCACCGCCGACCTGATCAAAAACGGCAAGATCAAACTCGATCCGAGCCGAAACTCCCATATCGTCCCGACCTTCCACGACTCTTGTAACCCGGCCCGGGCCATGGGGCTTTTGGATGAACCGCGCTACATCCTCGATCATGTGGTAGAAAAGTGGTACGAGATGCCGGAAAACACCATCCGCGAGCGCACCTTCTGCTGCGGATCCGGTACGGCGCTGAATACCGACGAGATTATGGAACTGCGTATGCGTTCCGGCCTGCCTCGGGCCAATGCCGTCAAGTACGTGCACGAGAAGCACGGGGTAAACACCCTGGGCTGCGTGTGCGCCATTGACCGCGCCACCCTGTCCACTCTGATGAGCTACTGGGTGCCGGAGGTTGAGGTGGCAGGCCTGAGTGAACTGGTGGGCAATGCCCTGGTAATAGAAGGCGAGCAACGGCAGGAATTGACCGAGGGTCTCAGGACCTTGGTTTAGAATATCGGCAGAACTGGAGGAAGCGTGATGTACGACCGTGGTAAAATCATTATAGGGCTGGTTGTCTTCGTCCTGCTCGTCACCATACCGTTTTTTTACAATCGCGGCGCAACTAAGGCCGCACCTGAACTGGTTATGCCGACGAATTCCAAGTCCTGCGTTCTGCCGGCTACGGAGATGCGGGCCAAGCACATGCAGTTGCTCAATGTCTGGCGGGATGAAGTGGTCCGCGACGGCGATACGAGCAGCATTGTCATAGAGGGCAAGGCCTATCCGAAAAGCTTGCAGCTCAACTGCATGGAATGCCACACCAGTAAGGTAAATTTCTGCGACAAATGCCACGACTATTCCTCAGTAAGGCCTTACTGCTGGGATTGCCATATTGCTCCTGTTGAGTGAACGGCTAAGAAGGAGAATGACAGATGGATCAAAAACGAAGGAACTTTCTTAAGGTAGCTGGTATTTCCACCTTGGCCGGGCTTGGAGCGACCACCGGTATAGGCCGCCTGGTCGATGGCGCACAAACGGCCCTGGCTGCAACCGGGGAAGCCGATGCTGCACCTCAGCAGGCCGCTGCTGACCAAGCTGCTAACAATGCCCCTTGCGTAACGCGCTACGGCATGCTCATTGATGCCCGCAAATTTAGGGAAGATTCAAGCTTGGGCGAAAAAGTAATGCGTGCTTGCCACATAGAGCACAACGTACCGCAGCTTCCGAACAAGAAGGACGAGATCAAGTGGATCTGGATGACCCACTATGAAAACGCCTTTCCGGAGCAGGAAACCTTGTATCGCGATCAGGCGAATGCAGAGTTTACCCTGCCGGTATTGTGCAACCACTGTGACAATCCACCCTGTGTTCGCGTCTGTCCCACCAAGGCTACCTTCCGCGATGAGAACGGCATTGTCATTATGGACTTCCATCGCTGCATCGGCTGTCGCTTCTGCATGGCCGGCTGTCCGTACGGTAGCCGCAGTTTCAACTGGTATGATCCCAGGCCGTATATCGATCCCGCCAGCCTGAACAAAGCTTTCCCCACTCGTACCCGAGGCGTGGTGGAGAAATGCAACTTCTGCGCCGAACGTTTGCGGGTTGGCCTGCAACCCGCCTGCGTGGAAGCCTGCGGCGATAGCAAGGCGATGGTCTTCGGCAACTTGAATGATCCGGAATCCGAGATCAGGCAAATGCTGAAGCAGCATCATACCGTGCAGCGGAATCCGTCCATGGGAACGCTTCCTTCCGTCTTCTATATTGTGTGAGGCTGTCATGTTTGAGAAAGCGCTCAAAGGAAATAACTACTACTGGATGTGGCTGGCCTTCCTGGGCTTTATAGTAGCCATAGGCGGCATCTGCTACCTGCGCCAGTATTTCTACGGTCTGGGCATCACCGGCATGAGTCGTGATGTCTCTTGGGGCCTCTATATTTCCCAGTTCACCTTCCTGGTCGGCGTGGCTGCGGGAGGGGTTATGCTGGTGCTGCCCTTCTACATTCATAATTTCAAGGCCTTTGGCCGTATTACCATCCTGGGTGAATTTCTTGCCATTTCTGCGCTGCTCATGTGCATGATGTTCATCATGGTGGATCTTGGCCAGCCTTTGCGTGCCCTGAACGTGATGCTCCATCCTACCCCGAACTCCATGCTGTTCTGGGATATGGTCGTGCTCATGGGTTACCTGTTCCTGAACATCCTCTGCGGCTGGGTTATCTTGACTGCAGAGCGTAAGCAGGTGGCGCCGCCCAAGTGGATTTACTTTTTTGTCTACCTCTCTATTCCCTTTGCTTTTTCCATCCATACCGTCACCGCTATGCTGTACTGCGGTCTGCCCGGCAGACATTTCTGGCTCTCCGCCATTATCGCTCCGCGCTTTCTCGCCTCCGCCTTTGCTGCAGGCCCCGCCCTGATCGTCATTATGGCGCTCATCCTGAAGCGGGTGGCCAACTTCGATGCAGGCAAGGAAGCGATCGACAAGATGGTGACCATTATCATCTATGCAGCCATTGCCAACATGTTCTTCCTGGGGCTCGAATTTTTCGTGGGCTACTATTCCCAGGTTCCGGGTCATACCCACACTCTGGAGTACCTTTTCTTCGGACTTGAGCATCACGGCCATATGTACAACAACCTGGTGCCGTTTATGTGGGCCTTCCTCATCCTCTTTGTGATTGGGATTGCCCTTGTGAGCTACCCCGGCACTCGTCGTGGAAATGATCTGTGGCTGGGTGCCGGTTGCGCCTCTATCTTCATCGCCTTTTGGCTGGATAAGGGCATTGGTTTTGTACTGGGCGGCTTTGTTCCGAACCCGCTCAATGAGATTACCGAATACTATCCTCACTTGAATGAGTTGTTGATCACTGCTGGAGTCTGGGCAGCTGGTTTCTTTGTCCTCACCATTCTGTACAAGATTGCCATCGGTGTGGAGCATGAGATCGAGGCCTGAGTCAGACTTTTAAAACTCGCAAAAAGCAAAAAACCCGATCCAAACGGATCGGGTTTTTTTATTGCTTATCCGACGAACGAAAGTCATTCGCCGGCAGACTAAAACCAGCATCACGCATCAAGAATTTTTTCCAATTCCACATCAAAACCTGATCTTTATCGGCATCAAAAAATAATCCTCGGTGTACCTATGGTACGCCTGCGTCGAATTTTCTTCGGCTCCTCAATATCATCACTCTCTATCATCTTTGCTCTCCACCTGGAATAAGCCACATGCAAAGAAAGAATGTATAGAGCACGCGCTGCAGGATAGATCGTACTTTGTTGCGCTGGATTTTACCACGCAGTATAGCAATCTACTGAGTACCTGAACGCGCGCTCTACTCCCCGGTTGTTTGCCTTTGCACAGGCTGGAAAATAGCTTTACACTGCAGACGCTATTTACTGCAGCCCGCTGATCCCCAGATAAGCCTGCCAGAGCTTGAAAATCGGTTCCTGCAAAAAGAGAAAAACGCCTGCTGCCACTGCCAAAAAAGGGCCGAAGGGGATGCGGGTTTGTCCACCTTTTTTTTGACTGAGCATGGCCGCAATGCCGATGATGCTGCCGGTCAGGGAGCTGAAAAAGACCACAAAGAGCAGGCTCTGTACACCGAGAAAGGCACCGATCATGGCGAGAAATTTAATGTCGCCGCCGCCCATGCCTTCCCGTTTGGTAAAGAGGTAGTAGCCATAGGCCACGGCATAGAGGATGCCGCCGCCAAAGAGAATGCCCAGGGCCGACTGCTGCCAGGTAACTTGCGCATTGAAAAAGGAGCCGGCAAAGCCAAGCAGGATACCCGGCAGGCTGATGACGTCCGGAATAATTTGGTGATGGATATCGATAAATATGATAACCAGAAGTGCTGCCACAAAGATAAAGTAAAAGAAAAACTCGAAGCTCAGGCCAAACACGTGCATGAGCAGGGCTGCGGACAGGGCCATGGTCAGCTCCACCAGCGGATACTGTAAAGAAATCGACTGGCGGCACTGTCTGCATTTACCTGCCAGGGCGATGTAGCTGAGGAGCGGGATATTATCGTACCAGCGCAGTACATAGCCGCACTTGGGGCAGTGGGAGCCGGGGAAGACGATGGAGCAGTCTTTGCTTGGCAAACGCAGGATGACCACATTAAGAAAAGAGCCGACAACCGCACCGAAAAGTGCGGCAAAAACAAGAAAAAGGGATTCCATCTGGCTTTGTTGCTGAGTGGTGAGTGAGTGCGGTCAGCCCTGATCATCTTGACCACAATAGGTTGTATCGTTTTCCATGCCTGAATTCCAGAAAAATTACAGAGTGCGTCGGGTTGAACAACTCGGCGCTCACATGGTGCGCCTGAGTCTTGAGGCACCTGAAATTGCCGACATTGTCCGGCCGGGCCAGTTTGTGATGGTGGCCTGCAGCACGGTGCAGGATCCGCTTTTGCGCCGTCCTTTCTCCGTACACAGCCGCCTGCCGGGAGGAGTGATCCAATTACTCTTCAGGGTGGTAGGCCGGGGCACGGCGCTCCTTGCTGAAACGATTGCAGGTGATGCACTGTCCCTAATCGGGCCGCTCGGTCGCTCCTTTGGTCGCGCCCCTGAGGGTGAGATCTGTCTGATTGGCGGCGGTATCGGCAGTGCACCCCTGTTCTTTTTGGCGCAGTGGCTGGTCGAACAAGGGACTATTCCGCTGGTGCTCTTAGGAGCGGCCGGCGCTGATGAGTTAATCGCGCTGCAAGAAAATTTCCGCGAATTGGGCTGCTCCGTGCATGTGAGCACCGACGACGGCAGCCTCGGCCATCATGGTTATGTAACCGAGCTCTTGCCCGCACTTTCCACCAAGATCAGCAAGGTTTATGCCTGTGGTCCTGTGCCCATGATGGCAACTGTGGCGCGCTTCTGCGGCGACAGCATTGCCTGTGAAGTTTCGCTGGAAACCCATATGGCTTGCGGCTTGGGCGCATGCCTGGGCTGCGCCATCCCCATCCCAGGCCGTGCGGACAGCTACCAGCATGTCTGCAAACACGGCCCTGTTTTTCAAGCATCTGCGGTAGAATGGCCATGACAGCGCAAGCGAGCACCACGACGCCGGATCTAAGGGTACATATCGGCAACCTAGTTCTTACCAATCCGGTGATGACCGCCTCCGGCACCTTTGGTTATGGCGCTGAATTTGCAGGTTTGCTCGATCTTTCCCGCCTGGGTGCACTGATCGTCAAGGGCATCTCGCTGGCACCACGGGCAGGTAACCCGCCGCCGCGCATTGTGGAAACCGCCTGCGGCATGCTCAATGCCATTGGCCTGGAAAATGTGGGGTTGGAGCGTTTTCTTAGTGAAAAAATGCCCTATCTCAGGCAGTGCGGTACCAGGGTGATTGTCAATATCCTTGGTGACACTGTGGACGAGTATGCGCAACTGGCGGATCGTTTTGCCACTGTGCAAGGCGTGGAAGCCCTGGAGGTGAATATTTCCTGCCCGAATGTGGACAAGGGCGGGGTGGCCTTTGGCGCAGAACCGGACATGGCGGCCTCCGTGGTGCGAGCAGTGAAACAGTATGCAGGCCAGCCGGTGATCGTCAAGCTCTCCCCCAATGTGACTGATATCGCCCTCATGGCCCGCGCGGTTGAAGAGGCAGGCGCGGACGCCATTTCCCTGATTAACACCCTTATAGGCATGGCCATTGATATCCATAGCCGAAGGCCCAAACTGGCCAACCGAACCGGCGGCCTTTCCGGCCCGGCAGTCAAACCGGTGGCCCTGCGCATGGTGTGGCAGGCGGCGCAGGCAGTGCGCATCCCGGTTATCGGTATTGGCGGTATCGCTACCGCAGAGGATGCGCTGGAATTCATCCTGGCCGGTGCAAGCGCGGTCCAGGTGGGCACGGCAAATTTTTACAACCCCCAGGCGGCAATGGAGATTATTGACGGCATCAGCGCCTATCTCAGCCGATACCAGGAAAGCTCCCTTGCGGCCCTTGTTGGCAGCCTGCGCCATGTCTGAGCAAAATCAGGCACAGGTTCAACCACAGCCGAAACGGGGCCTCATCTGCCTGTCCCTGGCCGGTACGGATGCTGAGGCACTTATCCATAAGGCGAAGCCGCTGATCCATCTGGCTGATTTGGTGGAAATACGGCTGGACAGCATGCTGGAGCCGGACATTGCGCCCTTTGTCGAACATTTCAAGGTGCCCATCCTAGCCACCAACCGGCCGCACTGGGAAGGCGGTAATTTTCGGGGGAGCGAGGAAGAGCGCCTTCTGCAGCTTGAGCAGGCCGTTGCTGCCGGGGCTGCTTATGTGGATATTGAGCTGCGCACCGAGCCCGACCTGCGCGATGCCTTTTTCGCCCACGCTCAGCAGCAGGGCGTATGGACGCTTGTCTCCTGGCACGATTTTAACGGCACTCCGGATAGCGCAAGCCTGCAGAAGGTTCTGACAGCCATGTGCAGTACTACGGCACAAAGCGGTAAAATTGTGAGCACCGCAACCAGCAGTCCAGACGCGCTTCGGCTGCTGGCGCTTTTAGAGTCGTCCCAGCGGGCCGGCTTTCCACTCAGCGCCTTTGCCATGGGTGCGCCGGGCGGTATTACTCGCCTGGCCTCCCTTTATCTGGGCGGCCACATCAGTTACGCCTCCTTGCAGGAGGCAGAGATCACCGCACCCGGTCAAATTTCCATCAGCCGCCTGCGCGCGCTTTGCGATTTTTTTGAGGAAACAGCATGATCAACGGTAGAACTCGATTATTCGGCATTTTGGGCAACCCGGTGGCGCATTCGCTCAGCCCGGCCCTGCACAATGCAGCCTTCAAGGAGTGCCGGATCAATGCGGTCTATGTGCCGCTTGCGGCAAGCGATCTGGAGGCGGCCCTGGCCGGAATAAAGGCCTTTTCCTTTGCCGGAGTTTCGGTAACCGTGCCCCACAAGGTGGCCATAATGCCGCTTCTGGACGCCATTGACCCGGTGGCCGAAAAGATCGGAGCGGTCAACACCCTGGTTTTCAAGCGCAAAGCAGACGGCAGACTGCACTGCACCGGCCTCAACACCGATTGGATCGGCGCCAATGCCTCGCTTGCCGAAGCCATCCGGCTCAGTGGCGCTTCTGCGCTGATTCTGGGCGCGGGCGGAGCAGCTAGGGCCGTTGCCTTTGGCCTGCAGGAGGCCGGCGTGCGGGTTCTCATCCACAACAGAAGTGAAGACAGGGGGCGTAAACTCGCCACCCAACTGGATTGTCCCTACCTGACGGCCAATGAACTGCACGATCTGCGAGCGGAAATATTGGTCAATGCCACCTCGGTAGGGATGGAGCCCGAAACTGACGCCATTCCGCTGGAGGCGGATCTGCTCTCAAACTTCCAGGTGGTGATGGATATTGTCTATGCCCCGGTGGAGACCAGGCTTCTGCGGGAGGCGGCTGCCCGGGGCTGTAAAACAGTTCCCGGCACCAATATGCTGCTCTACCAGGCCACAGCCCAGTGGCGTTTGTGGCTGGGCGAGGAAGCGCCGGTGGAGGTGATGCGCGCGGCCCTCACCGAGGGCTTGAGCCGGCAGCAGGAATAATATTCAAGGTTTTCCAAGCGATTCAGACCATGCAGACCATTACACCTGTTTCCACCGTTGATGCCGGCCTGACTGTTCCGGGCTCCAAGAGTTTGAGCCAGCGGGCCCTGCTTGCTGCGGCCCTGGCCAAGGGAGATTCACTCTTGCATGATCCCCTGGACAGTGAAGACACCCGTCTTTTGGCTGAAGCATTGCAGTCCTTTGGGGTTGCGGTCGATTGCAGCGATGCCCGCTGCTGGCGGGTACGGGGCTGTGGCGGCCGCTTGCAGGTACCGGCTGGCCCCATCTATCTGGGCAACAACGGCACCGCCACTCGGCTGCTTACCTCGGTGGCGGCGCTTGCCGAGGGCAGGGTGCAGATCACTGGCGACGCCCGCATGGCCGAGCGTCCGATAGCGCCGCTTATGGAGGCATTGCAGGGCTGGGGGGTCAGCATCAGCAGTGATCAGGGCAACGGCTGCCCGCCCCTGACCATTGAGGCAAAGGGCATCCAGGGCGGGGCCACGGAACTGGCCGCCGGTCAATCGAGCCAGTACCTCTCTTCCCTGCTGCTGGTGGCACCTTATGCCACTGCGCAGGCGGCAGAAATCACCGTCGCAGGCCGGCTCTATTCCAAACCCTATGTGGAGATGACCCTGGCGGTGATGCGGGATTTCGGTGTTGAAGTCAAGACCGATGCAGCTCTGAGCCGTTTTGTCATCCCCCAGGGGGGATACAGGGGCCGCAGCTATGCGGTGGAGGGGGATGCCTCCAGCGCCTCCTATTTTTTTGCCGCTGCGGCTATCTGTAACGGTCGGGTGCGGGTGGAAAATCTACCCCAACCTTCCCTGCAGGGAGACGCGAAGTTTGTCGAACTGCTTGAGCGCATGGGCTGTCGCATAGACCGGCGAGGCAAGGGAATCTGTGTAGAAGGCTCGCCCGAATTGCGAGCCATCGAGGCTGACATGGCTGATATGCCCGATGTGGCTCCAACGCTTGCGGTAGTGGCTGCCTTTGCCCGTGGCCGGAGCAGTATCTGCAACATTGCCCATCTGCGGGTCAAGGAATGCGACCGGGTCAGTGCGGTAGTGCAGGAACTGCGCCGCCTGGGTGTGGAGGTGCAGGAGGAGGAGGATGCTATGCACATCCAGGGGCAGAGCGGGGCCGGTCTGCACGGAGCGCGCATCCAAACCTATCATGATCACCGCATGGCCATGAGCTTTGCCCTGGCCGGCCTGCGCATCAGCGGCGTGGAAATTGAGGGAGAGGAATGTGTGGCCAAATCCTTTCCGGATTTTTGGCAACGTTTTCAACTTCTGGCAGGCAAATAGCCGGGAGTATATCAAGACTGCGGACAAGAAGCTTATCTATTCCAGTTTCAGATCAAAGATGCTCTCAAGAAGGTGAGAAAAATGCGACGCAGGCGTACCCTAAAATACTCCGAGGAACATTTTCCGAAGCCGACTCAGAGAGGGCTTTGATCTGAAACTGGGATTATCCAAATCGGCCGGTAATATAGTCTTCCGTAAGTTGGTGCGAAGGATTGGTGAAGATGCGGCCGGTCTTGCCCACTTCCACCAGATCACCCAGATGGAAATAGGCGGTGCGCTCGGATACCCTGGCTGCCTGCTGCATATTGTGGGTGACGATGACAATGCTGTACTGCGCCTTCAACTCGCTGATCAACTCCTCGACCGTGGCCGTGGCAATGGGGTCAAGCGCTGAGCAGGGTTCATCCATCAGGATAATCTCGGGCCGAACTGCAATGGCCCTGGCAATGCAGAGCCGCTGCTGCTGACCGCCTGAAAGACCGGTGCCCGGCTTGTCCAGCCGGTCGTTGACCTCGTTCCACAGACCCGCACGCTTTAAAGAATCCTCCACGATATCGGCCAGTTCGCTGCGGCTGTCGGCCAGGCCGTGAATCTTGGGGCCATAGGCCACATTGTCAAAGATGGACTTGGGAAAGGGGTTTGGTTTCTGGAACACCATGCCCACCTGAGCCCGCAGGGGCACCACGTCGATAGCCCTGTCGTAGATATCCTGCTCATCCAGCCGAATCTCGCCGCTTACCCTGCAGCCGGCAATGGTGTCGTTCATGCGGTTCAGGCAGCGCAGAAAAGTGGACTTGCCGCAACCTGATGGCCCGATCATGGCCAGCACTTCATTTTTGCCGATATCAATGCTCACATTTTTTATGGCGTGTTTTTCACCATAAAACACATTGATCTGCCTGCAGGTCATGCGCGGGTCATCCACAAAGGGCCGTCCCACGGTTTCGCGGTTGTCCCGGTCAACCTTGCGGCTTTTTGCTGCCTCCCACGTAACGGGTGTAATCGGGGCGGCAAATCCTTTCGGTACGATGGCTGCGGTATCCAGTGTGTTCATGCTTCAGGTCTCCTTGGGTTCATCTGATTACGCTCGGTCAGATAAAACCAGCACTCATTATGCCAGCCACTGCAGGGGATATCTGCACATTTAAAGAGCATCCCATCCGGGTAAGGAATATCGTATCTCTCATCTACGTACCGCATACAGCAAAAGAACGCGAAACCGGCTGGCATCCGGCTTCGCGTCACAAATAAACAAGAACAGTTAGTGAAATTATTCCAGTACCAGCGGCTTCAAGTCCTTGGCGGTCTTGGCAAATTCTTCCTGCTCGGCCTTGGGAGCTGGAATCAGGCCCTTGTCGGCCAGATAGCCATCCTGACCCCAGGCAGCCTCACTGGTAAACTCGGCCAAAAATTCGCTCATACCGGGGATAACACCCACATGCGCCTTCTTCACATAGATGAAGAGCGGCCGGGAGACCGTGTACTTGCCGGCAGCGATGTTTTCAAAGGTGGGCTCTCCGCCTTCAATGACAGAACCCTGCAGCTTGTCGGTGTTCTGATCCAGAAAGCTGTAGCCGAAAATACCCATGGCCTTGTTGTTGGCCTCAAGCTTCTGCACAATCAGGTTGTCGTTTTCACCGGCCTCAATGTAGGCCCCGTCTTCACGCACGGTTTGGCAGGTGGCCTTGAATGCGTTCTTGTCGCTCTCTTCCAGGGCTTTAATGCTCGCAAATTCGACACAGCCCGGCTCCATTACCAGCTCGACAAAGGCGTCGCGGGTACCGGAGGTGGGCGGCGGGCCCAGTACTTCAATTTTGGTGTTCGGCAGATCTTTATTCACGTCTTGCCAGGTCTTGTAGGGGTTGCTCACCAGTTTAGCCGGATCATCCGGGCTGGGCACATCCTTGGCCAGGGCAAGGAAGAGGTCTTTGCGGCTCAGCTTTAACTGCTCAGCCTTCTTGCTGTTGGCAAGGACAATGCCGTCATAGCCTACTTTGATCTCCACAATTTCGTTGACCCCATTTTTGCTGCATGACTCCACTTCGCTTTTCTTGATACGACGCGAGGCATTGGCAATATCCGGGGTATCGATGCCATTGCCGCTGCAGAACAACTTGAAGCCGCCGCCCGTGCCGGTGGATTCAATTTTCGGGGTCTTGAATTTGCTGGTTTTGCCGAACTGTTCCGCCACAGCCGTGGAAAAGGGATAGACCGTGGAAGAACCAACAATGGAAATGTAGTCGCGACCGGGGCTTGCTGCCTGGGCATTGGCTGCGCCAAGCAGCAGTGCACAGGCGGCGGCAAGACTCAAGGTGTGTTTCAGCATGATGCTCTCCTGAATAAGGCTATGGATGAGTAAAACATTATTGCGGCACCATAGCCTGCCAATATTACGGTTCCGTTAATCGTGGGTTATGACTTGGTGAGTTGTGCGCGGTGCTTCGACCGCTGCTACCAGCGACGCTCAAAGCGGTTGCGCAGGTAGACTGCAGCGGCGTTCATTACCAGGAGCACCAGGAGCAGAATCATGATTGCGGCCGAAGTGCGCTCTATGAAGCCGCGCTCAGGCGAGTCGGCCCAGAGGTAGATCTGCACCGGCAGCACTGTGGCCGGATCCTGCAGACTCTGGGGCACATCCACAATAAAGGCCACCATGCCGATCATCAAAAGCGGCGCGGTTTCTCCCAGGGCCTGGGCCATGCCGATAATGGTGCCGGTGAGCATGCCGGGCAGGGCCAGGGGCAGCACATGGTGAAAGATGGTCTGCACTTTGGATGCGCCCACCGCCAGGGCCGCCTCGTGGATGGAGGGCGGCACCGCCTTGAGCGAGGCCCGGCTGGCGATAATGATGGTGGGCAGAGTCATGAGGGTGAGCACCAGGCCGCCGACAACGGAGGAAGAGCGCGGCAGGCCGAAAAAGTTGAGGAATACTGCCAAACCCAAAAGACCGAAGATAATGGAGGGAATGGCTGCCAGATTGTTGATGTTGACCTCAATGAGGTCGGTAAACCTGTTTTTTGGCGCAAATTCTTCAAGATAAATCGCCGCTGCCACGCCAATGGGAAAGGACAGGGCCAAGGTGAGCATGAGGGTGTAGAAGGAACCTGTAATGGCTCCGCGCACCCCGGCAAGTTCTGGTTCGCGCGAATCGCCATTTTTGAAAAAAGCGGTGTTGAACTGTTTTTCAAGCCTTTCCTGGGCAAGCAGGCTGTCGATCCAGCCCAGTTGCCGATCGCTCAGGCGGCGCGCAGACTCGGGCACATCCCGGGGGCTGTGGCCCTTGATCAGCATATCCACTTCGTCGTCGGCAGGCAGCCAGAAGGGCTGGGTGCTGCCGATCAGTTCCGGGCTGGCGGTGAGTATGTCCTGCAGGATAAAGGCCGCACCCGTGCTCACAAGCCGGTTGAGCTGCAGGCGCTCGCTGCGGCTCTCTGCTTCGGGAAACATGTCCTGCAGGGAGGCGCGCACCAGGGCCCCGTAATCGGCATTGTTCAGGTTACCGACATCAAGTTTGGCCGGGTCAAAATAGACGTCAAGACGCACATGGGTCTGCTGGAAGGCGGTCCAGCCCTTCAGGAAGATGGAGCCCAGCAGCAGTACCAGAAAGAGCAGGGTAAGCACAATGGCCGCTAAGCCCAGGAAGCGGAATCTACGCTCCCTGGCATAGCGCTTTGGCAGGCTGCGCCGCACCTGGGCCGTGGCTGAGGAATCGCTGGTCATATTGCTGTGCATGTAAATGGTTATTTCAGCTCAGGGGGATGGGATTCGCACTATTCATACTCTTCGCGGTATTTGCGCACCACGTAGAGGGCAATCACATTGAGGGCCAGGGTCACTACAAAAAGGAGCATGCCCAAAGCAAAGGCGGCGAGCGTCTTCGGGCTGTCAAATTCCTGATCGCCCACGAGTAAGGTGACGATTTGCACAGTCACGGTGGTGACCGCCTGCAATGGGTTCAAGGTCAGGTTGGCGGCAAGCCCGGCCGCCATGACTACGATCATGGTTTCACCAATGGCCCGGGAGACTGCCAAAAGAATCGAGCCGACTATGCCCGGCAGGGCAGCAGGGATCACCACGTTTTTGATGGTCTCGCTCCGGGTCGCGCCTAGGGCAAGGGAACCGTCGCGCAGGGATTGGGGCACTGCGTTGATGATGTCGTCTGAAAGGGAGGAGACAAAAGGAATGATCATCACCCCCATCACCAGCCCTGCGGCCAGCGCACTCTCCGATGCCACCGGCAGCCCAAGCCCCATGCCCAGGTTACGGATGGAGGGGGCAATCACCAGAGCCGCGAAAAAACCGTAGACCACGGTGGGCACTCCGGCGAGAATCTCCAGCATGGGTTTGACGATCTTGCGGAACACAGGCCCGGCATATTCAGAAAGATAGATGGCCGAAAACAAGCCAAAGGGCACGGCAATGGCCATGGCAATAGCCGAGATCAGGAAGGTGCCCGCCAGCACCGGCACGGCCCCGAAACTGCCGGAGCTGCCCGCCTGATCGGCACGGATGGCCATTTGCGGGCTCCATTTCAGGCCAAAGAGGAAATCGAAAAAGGATACCTGCTGGAAAAAGCGGATCGACTCGAAAATAATGGAGAGCACGATGCCCAGGGTGGTGAAGACCGCAATAGTGGAACAGAGGGTGAGACAAATCTTAACCACCCGTTCCACCTGGTTGCGGGCGCGCAGGGCCGGGCTGATGCGCCAGGAGGCCCAGGCGGCGGCAAGGGTTGCGGTTGTGAGCACCACCACTGCCAGTGCGGTATTGGCGGTTTGGCGCATGGCCAGGTAGCGGTCTGCCGCTTCCTGCAGGGCCGGGTCGATCTCGCGGCTGAAGTAGCTGCCGTGGATGAGGTTGCGCAGGTCGTTGAGCAAAAGCTCCATCCTGGCCTGGCTCAGCTCGCCGTGGGCGGCGCTGAAGCTCTGCACGGCGTAGGCGCTGAGCAGGTCATCGGAAAAAATATGCCAGATGACGAAGATGGCCAGCGCGGGCAGCAGACACCACAGGGCCACCAGCATACCGTGATAGCCGGGCCGGGAATGCAGAACCGGGCTGTCGGGTTTTTTGGCCACATGAAAGGCGCGCTTGCTGCCAAGCCGGTAGGTCAGAGAGGAAAGTGCAAGCAGAACGGCTAGGAGCAGGGTTGGTGACATGATGCCGTTTATAGGATGGGTTGAGAATAAGGACAATATTATAAGTCGTTGCACCCTAGCGGTATTCAGTTACAAGGGTGTTTTGAATATGTTAGGATCGCGTTAGCTTTCTTGCGCAGCCACAGGAGATGTGGTTAAAAATAAAGCAAACCGGACAGGCGCAGGGGGAGCAAGGGCTTTTGCCGCTTAGGTTGGTTAGGTCGATCATCGGTTTCTATTGGCCGGCACGGGGAATAGAGCGCAAGCCATGGGTAGCGCCTTAAGAATTTGTTTAGCATTGCTACGTATAACAGGAAGGACAGGGAGGGAATTATGGGAAAATGTATAGGTGTTTTGACCGCAGGTGGAGACAGCCCGGGCCTCAATGCCGCCATCCGGGCCATCGGCAACAGCGGCCTCAAGGCCTACGGCATGCGGGTGATCGGCTTTCGCGACGGTTTCCGCGGCCTGATGGAGAACCGCACCGTGCCCCTGGAAGGCGATATCCTCTCCGGTATCCTCACCCTGGGCGGCACCATTTTAGGTACCAGCCGCGACAAACCCCACAAGATGCCCGTGGGCGACAAGGTGCAGGACATGACCGGGGTGATGATGCACAACTACCGCCGCCACAATCTGGAGGCACTGGTGTGCATCGGCGGCGGCGGCACCCAGAAAAACGCTTACCGCCTGTCGCAGCTCGGCATGAACATCATCACCCTGCCCAAAACCATTGATAACGATGTGGCCATGACCGACATCACCTTTGGTTTTGACACTGCCCTGTCGATTGCCACCGACGCCATCGACCGCCTGCATTCCACTGCCCACAGCCACCACCGCATTATTGTGGTGGAAATCATGGGCCATAACACCGGCTGGCTGGGGCTGGGCGCCGGCCTGGCCAGCGGCGCGGATGTAATCCTCATTCCGGAAATCCCCTACGATGTTACCAAGGTGGCCGATGCCATCCGCAGGCGGCGGCATCGGGGCAAGAATTTCAGCATAGTGGCCATTTCAGAGGGCGCGCTCTGCATGCAGGATGCGGCGGTGCTGGAAAAGCTGAAGGCCGAGAAGATTGCGGCCAAGGACGAGAAGGATGCCAAGCGCATTAAAAAAGCTGATACTGCCCTGGCCGCCTTCAAGCTCAAGCAGGACACCAATACCCTGCAGCTCTCCCGCGAGTTGGAGGCACTCACCGGACTTGAAAGCCGGGTGACCATTTTGGGTCATCTCCAGCGCGGCGGTACCCCCAGCGCCGCAGACCGTATTCTGGCCACCAGATTGGGCACGGCCTGTACCGAGGCCATTCACGACCAGCAGTTCGGCACCATGGTGGCGGTAAAAGGCGAAGGTACGACCCTGGTGCCGCTTGGCGATGTGGTGGGTAAACTCAAATCAGTACCGCTGGATCACCCCTGGCTCAAGGCGGCCTTGGAGACCGGCGCCTGCCTGGGCAACGCCAAATTCTAATTCCAGATCAAAACCCTATCTGTCTCGGCTTCAACAAATGCGACGCAGGACGTACCATTTGTACGCCTGCGTCGCATTTGTTGAAGCCTCCTTGATATCATTTTTGACCAGTAACTGGAATAACACCGGTTTCAAATCCTCCGCAGGCTCCATAAAAAAAGCCCTGCCGGCCGTAGGGCTTTTTAGCAGAGTTTTTTATAACCTATTTAACGCCCATCTTCAGCGGCCGGTGATATCCGTATCGTCCAAGTTGCGGATGATCTCCCCATCCACCAGATAGATCACCTCTTCGGCGATATTCTTGGCTCGGTCGCCCACCCGTTCCAGGTGGCGAGCAATGAGGTACAGGTTGAGGAGCGAGGCAGTATTGCCCGGCTGTTCCTGGATCTCCGCCACCACGCTCTGATAGGCCTTGTCGCGCAGGTCATTGACCTCTTCATCCATGAAAAATAGCTGCCGGGCCAGTTCACCATCTTCAGTGACCAGGGCATTGAGGCTTATTTTCAGCATGGCTAGGGCCTTGGCCGCCATGGGACCGTAATCGACAATCGGGGCGAAGTTCTCATCCTTCTTCTTGTTGATGGTCTGCACCCTTTTGGCGATATTGACCGCAATATCAGCAATACGCTCCAGCTCATTGTTGATCTTGATGATCACCACTAAAAGCCGCAGATCGCGCGCAACCGGCTGATGCAGGGCCATGAGCTTGAGGCATTCCTCCTCCACCCGCACCTCCATGTCATCGACCTGCCAGTCGGAATTGATGAGTTCTTCTGCCTCTGCCTCGGTATCCGTATCGTGGATGATCATGCAGGCCCGGCGCAGGCGTTCTTCCACCATGATGCCAAGTTCAAGGATCATTCTTTTTATTTTGTCGATTTCCCGATGAAAAAACATGTGTCGCGCCACCATGGCCTCCGCTGGTGAGGATTTTATACGCAATGATTCAAACAGATGCAGCAATGCCACAGTCCTGTTTTTGTTTGATTAGAAAGCGATTAGGGTCGTGTTTGTCCGCGCCTTTTTAGAACCTCGACCATTGAGCTTGCCCTGAAGATACATTATGCTGAATAGAATATAGAGTTCAAGAGTAAGGAGAACAGGAGTGAAGAAATACAGTATCCTTGTGGTGGAAGATGACGCCGACATCCAGCAGCTGGTCAGCTACAACTTGGTCAAGGCGGGCTTTAACGTGACCTGCGCCGACAGCGGCGAGGAAGCGCTCACCGTGCTGGCCCAGGAACGGGTGGATGCCATGGTGCTTGATCTGATGCTGCCGGGCAAAGACGGCAACGAGGTCTGCCGCACCGTGCGCGGCCAGGAGGCCACCAAATCCTTGCCTATTATCATGCTCACCGCCAAGGGCGAGGAAGACGACATAGTTGCCGGCCTGGACAGCGGCGCGGATGATTACGTCACCAAGCCGTTTAGCCCCAGGGTGCTCATTGCCCGCATCGAGGCAGCACTCAGGCGCAAGAGTGAAACCGAGCAGCCGGACGAGAGCCAGGTGAGTATCTTCACCCGCCATTCCCTGGAGATCCATCCAGGGCGGCACGAGGTGCGGGTGGCCGGCCGGGAAGTCCAACTGACCGCATCGGAATTTACTATTTTGGAGCTTTTGGCCTCTCGGCCGGGCTGGGTTTTTTCCCGCCAGCAGATTATCGACCAGATCCGCGGCTACGACTACAGCATCACGCCCAGGGCTGTTGATGTGCAGATCTTTGGCCTACGCAAAAAACTGGGCAGTTCCGGTACCTGCATCGAAACCGTGCGCGGCATCGGCTACCGCCTGCGCGACTGATGCAGACAAGAACCGTTTCCACCCCGCCCACAGCATTTTTCCGAGGATTTCCCCAAACGACAAGTTACAAACCATTCCTGCAGGTCCCCTATGCGTCAACTCCGTTTGTTTTGGCAGATCTTTCCTGCCTGTGCCGGCATTTCCCTCTTGTCCATCCTGCTGGTGGGCTGGCTTGCCCATACCAGCAGCAGCGAATTCCATATCAATGAACTGAACCGGGAGTTACGCGAGCGTATCAGGCTCTTGCAGCCCAGTGTGACGGCGCTCGCCCAGCAGGGCACAGAGCAGCAGTTGCAGGATTTTATCCGCCGCACCGGTCGTCAGGCCTCGACCCGCATCACCCTTGTTGATGCTCGCGGTGCGGTCCTGGCCGATTCCAGCGAAGATCAGGATCTCATGGATAACCACGCCTCCAGGCCGGAGGTTGCCCTGGCCCTGTCCGGCAAAGAGGGGCAGGCCATACGCAGCAGTAAGACCCTGCGCGAATCCATGCTTTACGTGGCCCTGCCTGTACCGCTTGAGGCCGGGCAAGCACCAGGTGCGCTGCGCCTGGCCATTGCCACCACCGCCTACGACCAAGTCAACAGCGCCTTCACCAACAAGCTCATCCTCATCTGCCTGGTGGTGCCCATCCTGGCCGCCCTTCTTTCCGTGTTCAGCGCGCGGCGCATCAGCCGTCCACTTGAGGAAATGAAGCATGGAGCAGAGCAACTGGCCGTCGGCCGTTTCGATGCCGTACTGCCTCGCATCAAGGTGGATCATATGACCGTGGAGATGGCAGGATTGGCCAATGCCATCAACCGGATGGCCGAGCAGATCAATCAACGGGTGCGCATTATCATCCAGCAGCGCAACGAGCTGGAGGCGGTCTTTTCCGGCATGGCCGACTCGGTGGTGGCTATCGACGCGCAGAAGAACATCATCCGCATGAACCAGGCCGCCTCAAGCCTGTTCATGCTGCCCGCCGACACGGTCAAAGGCAGGCCCGCTCAAGGTGTAATCCGCAACACCCAGCTCCTGGAACTGATCGACTTCACCCTGGCCCACAACAGCCAGCAGGAGAAAGAGGTGACCATATTCAGCGGCACCGACCCGATCACCCTGCAAACCCATGCCATGCCGCTCAGGGATGACCAGGGCGTAAGCGTGGGTGTGCTCCTGGTGATGAACGATCTTACCAAACTCAACCGGCTGGAGAATATCCGCCAGGATTTTGTCGCCAATGTCTCCCACGAACTGAAAACGCCGATCACGGTGATCAAGGGTTATATTGAAACCCTGCTCGATGGGGCTCTTGCCGAACCGGATACGGCCCGGAGTTTTCTTAACGTGGCAGCGGCCCAGGCTACCCGGTTGGACGCCATTGTGGATGACCTGCTCATCCTGTCGCGCATAGAAGACAAGAGCGGCGAGGAAAAGGTGCTGACCAGTCCGGCAACAGCCCTGCAGGTACTGGAGAATGCGGTGGAGGCCTGTGCGCCTCTGGCCGAGGAAAATGAGGTGCAACTGGAGGTGGATTGTGCCCCTGAGCTGGCCGCGCCGATGAATCAGCCTTTGCTGGAGCAAGCCGTCATTAACCTGCTCAACAACGCAATTGCCTACAGCCCGGCCGGCTCGACCGTGCGGCTCTCCTGCAGGGCCGGCGAAAAGGCGGACGGCAGCTCACTTGTGCATTTAAGCGTGAGCGACAAGGGGCCGGGCATTGCCAAGGAGCATTTGCCCCGTATCTTCGAGCGTTTCTACCGCTGCGACAAGGCCCGCAGCCGAGATATGGGCGGCACCGGCCTGGGTCTGGCAATTGTTAAGCACATCGTGCAGGCCCACCATGGCACGGTGGAGGTAGAAAGCCTGCTGGGCAGGGGCTCAACCTTTACCATCACCTTACCGGGAGGATGAGAGGCGCTAACTCAACCGCCCCGGTCTTGTCGGAGGCTCCAGAGTCTGAGAGAATGGAGTCATGTATTCCATGAAAACCAGGCTGGTTCCGGATGGCCTGGATCAAGCCTTGTGCGCTCGCCAGCACAACCGGGATCTGATCCACCACAGCGACAAGGGCAGCCGGTATCTTTCGGTCTGCTACAGCGATCGCCTGAGCGAGGCCGGCTCAGGGCCTCAAACGGAACTGCCGATGATGCCTGCGGTAATGCCCTGGCTGAATCGGTTATCAGACTTTTTACGACCGAGTATATTGGCAATAGGGGCCCTTGGTGAGGGCTTGCTGCAGTGGAGTATGCCACGCTGATTTAGGTGGATTGGTTCAATAATTGCCGACTGTTGAGGTCGATAGAGAATATTTTTCCCATGGAAAAAGAAAGAGAGTATCATTGGCAGGAGAGATCAGGCTGCACTGCCTGACTCAAACGAAAACTGCCTCCCAAAAACTTGGGACGGTTCATTCGAGAGATATATGCAATCAGTTTCAACCCATCAATATCCCTCATTAAACCAGGTAAAGGATACCCTCATGCCTTCTTTAGAAAACGTGCGGATCGCAATCATTGGCCTTGGCTATGTCGGCCTGCCGCTTGCCGTAGAGTTCAGCAAAAAATGGCCGACCCTAGGTTTTGACAAAAAGAAGGAAAGAATAGAAGAACTGAAGCAGTGTAAAGATCACACTTTGGAAGTAGCTAGTGCAGAATTGCAAGTCGCTACCAATCTCCGTTTTAGTTGTTCACTGGAAGATTTGCGGGAGTGCAATGTTTTTATCGTTGCCGTGCCTACACCGATTGACAGCAACAAGACCCCGGATTTATCGCCATTGATTCTGGCCAGTGAAACAGTGGGCGCGGTCTTGAAAAAGGATGATGTGGTTATTTACGAATCAACAGTCTATCCAGGCGCCACGGAAGAGGTCTGCGTACCTATTCTTGAGCGCTGTTCGGGTCTTCGCTTCAATCAGGGTTTTTTTGTCGGCTATAGTCCGGAGCGTATCAATCCAGGAGATTCACAGCGCCGTCTCACCACAATTATCAAGGTAACTTCCGGCTCCAATCCGGAAGTTGCGGATTTTGTTGATCGGCTCTACCAGTGCGTAGTCACTGCCGGAACCTTTAAGGTGAGTTCCATTCGCGTTGCGGAAGCGGCCAAGGTCATAGAAAACACTCAGCGGGATATCAACATCGCCCTGGTCAACGAATTGGCACTCATTTTTAACCGTTTAGGCATCAATACCCTTGAAGTACTGGAGGCCGCCGGCACGAAATGGAATTTTTTACACTTCCGCCCCGGATTGGTCGGAGGGCATTGTATCAGTGTTGATCCCTACTATCTCACCCATAAGGCGCAGGAAGTAGGATACCACCCGGAAATGATCCTGGCAGGACGGCGCATCAACGATAACATGGGCCGGTATGTCGCCGCTGAAACGGTCAAGCTCATGCTGAAAAAGCGAATCCATGTGGCGGATGCGCATATCCTGATTCTTGGCTTATCCTTTAAGGAAAATTGTCCGGATCTCCGCAATACTGCGGTGATTGATATAATTGAAGAACTACAAAGCTATGGAGCACGGATCGACGTCTATGATCCTTGGGTTGATCCCGCAGAAGCCTGCAAGCATTTCTCCATCAACATGATCGGGGCTGTAGAACAGCACCAGTATGATGCCATTGTCCTGGCAGTGGCCCATCGGCAGTTCTGCGCCCTCACGGCCGAGGAATTGCGCAGCTACTGTGTGTCACCCGCTGTTATCTATGATGTTAAAGGCGCACTTCCCAGGGAGACGGTGGATGGCAGCCTGTAGGGTTGTCTGAACCCGGGCAAAAGTCAGTAACGCGCGGGTTTCTAACACGAGCGACCTGGCCAAGTAACAGGCCAGGTCGCTTTCTCTTATGTCTTTACGCCCTGATCTATCAGTGCGGCAGATACTCGGTCAGAACCGGGCTTATCTCTTTGGTAAATTCAAGGAGCCGGTCGTTGGCGTCCTTGAGTTCTTCTCCCGGGTAAACCGGGGTAATGATTCGAACCAGCGCGCCATCAGTCCGCTGCCGGGTGAGGGCATCCCAAAAATTGTACCATTTCAGAGCATAGGCATTGGTAACCACCCTGTCCCGCAGGGGAAACCAAAAATAAACCAGTTGACGGTTCTCGCCCTGCTTCATGATGGCACTGGTTACCGGAAGCTCAGAATAGTTGCCCCAGGCGACCGGCAACTTGACCACACTTGATTTCTCGAATCGCCATCCACTGCCCGGCAGGCAGGTTTCAGGAGAATGGATGGATTCACCCTTGCTCTGCGACTGGTAGTAGGCGATGTAGAAATTAACCACTCGACCGTCGGTCTGCCGGTAGTCCATCATGGTGTAATCGCTTAAATCAAGGCTATCAAGGATGTTTTGACCAAGAAGGCCCCGGCTTCCCTGCCAGTCAGCAATTTTGAGGGGAAAGCTTGAAAAGGGCTTGGTCGGTGGTGTTTTTTCCCTGAAATCAACAAATTGTCCGGCAGCCAGGGTGGCCAGCAGGAGGGCGAGGGCAACCAGAAACTGGGGTGGAGTAAAGAAACGACCTATCCTGAAGGCGGGTTCAGCTGGAAGAAGGGTTTGCATCCCTTCTGCTGTTGCTGCCGGCCTAGCAGAAGCAGTTCCTCCGCCGGCAAGACCCCAACTGCGTATGGAGCGGAATCCGGACAAAACCCACACTTCAAACAAGAGCACAACCAGCCCGGTCATAAACACAAAAACTCCGGCAAACTCGTGGAAAAACCCTTCGGCTACCTCTGCCCCCCAGAATTTGTATAAAATACCGGTACCCGAAATGCGCAGGGCATTGACCGCTAGAGTCAAGGGAAGCACGGACAGGATGAGCACAATTTTTTTCCATAGGCGATCTTTGTACAAATAGGCAAAAAGAATCGCCATGATGAGAAAGGGGAAGAGATAGCGCAGGCCGCTGCAGGCATCCACCACCTGCAGTTGAGTAAAGCCCAGATCAATAATATTGCCCTGCCGGTAGGCAGACATGCCGGCGAGGTGCAGGATGCGAACGCCCAACTCGGAGGAGATCAGTTTGAGTTGGAAGGTGAGTTTATCGTGGAGGAAGTTCGGCGGGGGAAACATCGCCACAGTAAAGAGCAGGGCAAAGAGCAGAGTTTTCAGCTTTTCCCAGCCCAGATGCAGCCAGCACAGGCCGATGATGATCAGGGTAAAGGAGAGGTATTGGGTGAAATACTCCCCTGCCAACTCCCCCAACCAATACAAAAACAAACCGGGCAGCAGGACCGCAAGGCCGAGCCAGGACGGTTTGCCAGTCTTTTCCTGCAGGACGTACCGTTTATCCCAAAGCAGATACAGGATAACCAGCGGGATCAGCCATCCATGCGAATAGTCTTCCCGCTGCCAGTCTTTGAGCACCAGCCAACTAAAGCTTGAGTAATAGAGTGCCGCCAGGATCAATCCGAACAGCACAACCTTGATCCAGTCAACCGATATGTTGTTGCTCTGCGCTTTCAAGGCAATCTCCCTGGCTCTGTTAGGTGGAAAAAACGTATAAAAGGGCCACTATATGCTGCGGCTTCCGGGTTCGGGCCAGCGCCTGCAGGGGCAACTTGCTTCCTGGTACTTTGCAGGCATCTGCCCGATAGTGAAAATATGCAACCAAGTGAGCACCGCATTGCTTTTCATCAAGAGGCGTGGCTGGTAAACTGATCGTCCTTGTCCTGTACAAAGGGCGCGTACAGCAAGAACCACAGTATTTTCGGGTATTCCCTGGTCAGCCACCACCAGTCCTTGTTATCTGGCCACCAGGAAAGTTTTTTGCCACCTTCTTCAGCAGCAACGCAGTGGATGCGGTAGCGGCTCTTTTCGAACACGCGGTCAGCCATCAGCCGGATGCGACGCATGTGCGAAGCTGAACTCACCAGGATGGCGGAATCGAGCTGCAACCGGTCCATGGTACACTTGGCGAGTAACAGCTCTTTATGGGTGTCTTCCATCAGCCTGGAAGTCTTGCTGTCGTTCCATGGCTCGCAGGGGAAAATCTCTCGTATGTTCTTGCTGGGCACTTGCACCAGTTCGCCCTGGCTATTGCGTTCGGACAGATGGAATGTTGCCGGAATCATCAACAGGGGGGCCAAGTTTTGCGCCACCAGACCAACGGCTGCTGCGTGGCGCACATGATCGTCTGGTCCCACAAACTGCACCACCACATCTGCTGGAACCGGAGTTTCGGAAACCACCAAAAAGGCACGACCCAAAACAAGTGCAGACCACAAGTAAAGTAGGGCGGAGCAGAGTATGAGAAGGATTCTCATCCAGTACCACCGCTGCGGCTCACCGGGCCGCTAAGTCGCATACCCAGCCAGCGTTTCAGAACCAGCAGGGCAAAAACCGGCAGCACTTTTTGCCGTTTAATCCTCTTCGGTTCTTTAGCCAGCCGATAGAACCATTCCAGGTTGTGGCGGCACCAGAATTCCGGCGCGCGTTGTACCGTACCGGCGATGGTATCCAGGGTGCCGCCAATGCCTTGCACTACCCGCACCGTGGTTAGTGCGTTCTTGTGGGCGGCAAACCATTTCTCCTGACGCGGTGAACCCAGGGCAAGAAAAAGAATTGAGGCCCCTGAGGTGTTGATCTGCTCGATCAGGCGCGGCATCTCTTCCTGGGGTACAAAGCCATTGGCCCGTCCGGCAATACGCAGGCCGGGATAACGCTGCTGCAAGCGCGCTACTGAATTGCGGCTCACCTCTTCCCTAGCGCCGTAGACAAATATTGAATGGCACCCATTTTCTGCCAGCCGGCAAATATCAAAGATAAATTCCGAACCGGGCAGACGTTGCAGCCGGGCCCCGTGGAGCAGGCGGGCCGCCAAGACAACTCCGATGCCGTCCGGCAGGAGCAGGTCTGCCTGACGGTAACAGTCATAGAGTTCGGCATCGGCAGGCACGGAAAAATTTTTTTCCGGGTTGGCGGCAAAGATAGCGTGGGGTCGAGTGCCCTGCTCCAGAAAACCGCACACCCTCGCTTTGGCCTCTTCGCGGCTAACTGGATCAACCCAGATATTGAGAATGGGTAAACGCTCATTCATAGAGATTTTGCATATTGGTAAAGCCGTTCTTTGCAGGGCAGTCCTGAGAAAAACAATACGGTTGTAAAGATGACTGCCCCAGGGTTTCCTGTTTTCCGCTTTTGTAATACACTGCTTTTCTCTTTATTACCATAGGAGGAAGAATACCAGCCAAGAATGGGGGATTCTTGCCCATATACACAGGTGAAATTGTCTTCCTCAAACAGACAGAGGGCAAGCCGTGCATCGTCTCTACACACATGCCACCAGCCATCTTGTTCCACGGTATTGGCTTGTGGATGGAGGTGAAAGTTTAATTCAAATGTGTGCTCACCGTGGCCGATGAATGTATCCCTAATTAGGATACAGCCATCCTCTACCCAGAATAGGGTTCTTCGATGCTCGACCGGTTGCGGCAGGCGGGTGTAGCCGTTGTGGCCGGCCTCAAGACGTATGCCCGCGTCTGTTTTGCAAGAACTGAGGAGTTGCGCGACATAGGGTTTGTCCCAGATGAATCCCGTTACCTGCACCGCCTGATCAAGACCATCGATGGTGACGGTGTTGTGTGCCCTTGTTCCTTTGAAGTATCGCCTCCACTCCGGCACCTGGTTGTAGCGGTAGGTGCCGGAGTCTACCAGCAATTGTCTGCCCTTGACGGACAGGGTCAGCGCCAGGGCATCGGCATGGCCATGGTTGTACAAGGGGGGCATGCCCAAGGGGCCGTGGTCAAAGGTGAGCACTGAACCATTGGCGCCACGAAGGACGGTGTAGCCGGCTTGGGGAAAGGTTTGAATTTTGCCGACGGCAACCGGACGAGTGGGCGAACCCCGGCGCGGAGCAAGCCCAGGTGCGATAGCCCTGCCGTCGTCATTGTCGCCGATGTTCGGGAAAAGGCCATTTTCATCGGAAAGAGCGGCGAGAAAGTGCTCGCCGGCAATCAGCCTCGGTTTCCAGCCGGAACAGTCGTATAGATTATTGTGTTCAAGGAAGTCAGTGGCCAACCAGTAGAGATCGAGCACAAAACGATGATAACTCAGGGACTGCTCGACTGGCCCGCCATCGTCGAGGATCTGATGGGGTAATTCCTGCTCAAGCAATGTCAGGCCCATGTTGAGCCATTTTTCCCCGGTCGCGCTCTCGGCAAAGATTCCACCTGCAAAGACGAGCCCGACAGATTCGGTCACAGTGTGGTTGCCCAGCGAGGAGTGGAGTGAAAGGCGCTTGGTCGTAAGCCAGGCATGGTGATAGGTCGCGCCCAGCAATCTTCGTCGGGCATTGTCGTCGCCTGTGTTGAGTGCTAAACAGCGCGCAAAGACGGGAATCCTGAGCGCGCACTCCATAACCGATAGATAGTGCAGGCCGAAGAGGAAGGGGTTGTGGTCTATCCAGGCAAGGGCACGCTGTAGTGCGTCCTTTTTCCGTTCCGCCTGGGGGAGGCACGATGTTTCGGCCAAATCAGCAGTTATATCTTGCAGGCGGGCAGGCTCCCACAGCGCCCGGAGATCGCAATCCAACTGGTCTAGCTGGATGCGTGAAAAAAACACCTCTCGAAAACGTTCCTCTTCCTTTTTCAGGTTCGTCTCATCGAGGCCATGCATGGGCCCGACTGTAATCAAACTGCTTCCAGGTTCTGGGTATATCTCGGGAAGGCGTAATTCCGCTAAAAAAGCCGGCGATGGTTCGGGTATCCGCAGGCCACAGCCCGAAGTAGCGCAGCGCAGGCGTAGAAGTGCAACAAAGGTTTGCTCTCGCAGGCGGTACAGCATTTCAGGCCAGGATGCCTTGCGCAAGCGTGCCCAATAAAAACCTGGAGAGCGGGCCATCAATTTAGCCGCGAAGCGATACCGGCGCGCAGCTGCGCAGGGATTCGAGCACGGCAAAGGTGGTCAGCGACGTGCTATACAGATCGTCAAAGGTAATCGGAGCTGCGCCGCCGTTGCGCACCGATTCGATGAAACTGTGCACCGCCGTTTTCTGCCCTTTGTTCTGGCTCAGGAGTTTTTTGTCTGTTCTCTTGCCTGCCGCATAGACAGAGAGCCCTCTGAAGTCGTTCAGTACGGCCGCACTTCCGCCTCCAAATACCTGAATACGTTCCTTGGGCAAGCTCTTGTCACCATTAGCAAAGTAATTGATGGTGGCGATGGAGCCATTCTCATAGCTCAGGTTGATGCTGACCGTGTCGTGGAGGTGTTCGGGTGTGGGCAAGGAGATGGCGTACACGCTCACAGGTAGTGAGCCGGTGAGGAAGTTGCAGAGATCGACAAAGTGGCAGACTTCGCCGACGATGCGGCCTCCACCCAAGTCCATGTCTTGCATCCACGAATCTGCCGGAATAAAGCCGGCATTGATGAGACAGTTAACGGCAAGTGGCCCCTGGCCCATCTTTTCTTTCATTGCAATTGCGAGCGGAGCAAATCTCCGGTTGTAGCCGACTAGGAGTTGTGGCGGATTGCCCACCTGAGCTAAGTCGGCGTAGCAGGTATAGATATCTTGCAGTTCTTCTGGTGCTCGACAGAGCGGCTTTTCCACAAAGACATGCTTGCCTGCCTGCAGGTTGCGCAAGACATAGCCGCCATGGCTGTCGTGCCGGGTGGCAATAAAAACCGTATTGATACTGGGATCGCTCAGAATGTCATCCTCGCTGCCTGCGCAAAATTCGAAACCGAATCGGTCAGCAGTAGAACGAGAGCCGGCGGCAGTGGCGGTCAAAATTCCGGCCGGCCTGACACCCATGCCGAGCGGAATATTGGGGAGGAGGTGGCTTTGCGCGTAGGAGCCGGCACCGATAAAGGCGATGCTTACGGCATCTGTACCTTCTGTTTTGCCCTGTGGTTTGAGGGGTAAACGCGCGCGTACATGCTTCTTTGAGCTGTCGTATTTTAACAGAATGCCGATAAAAGGCTCGGATTTGCTCATAACCAGGTCATAGGCGGCCTGGCTATCGTTAAGATCAAAGGTATGGGTGGCCAGATAGCCGACATCTATGCGCCTGGCATGGATCAAGTCTTGAAAGGCCTGCATGTTCCGGTTTTCAGTCCAGCGCACATAGGCCGGCGGGTAGTCTCGCCCTTTTTCCTCATATTCGGGGTCGTAACGGCCGGGACCGTAGGAGCAGGACATGCGAACCTGTAATTCTTTTTTATAGAAGTGCGGTTCTCGATCAAAGCCGGTTGCCACATCGCCCAGCAGCACAATGGTGCCCCTTTTGCGACAGCAGGCCCCGGCAAAATTGATGGGATCCAGTGACTGGGTGGCGGCAGCGACAATGACAGCATCACAACCCAAGCCGTTGGTAAAGTCGTGAATGGTCTGGCGAATATCCGGCGCGTTGCGGACAAGGCCAAGATCTACGGCGTGATGCACGGCTAAGTCAACCATGGCCGGATCGATATCAACGCCAATGGTTCTGATGCCGGACGCCTTCAACAGCAGGGCGGTCAGTTGCCCCAAAAGACCCAGGCCAATGACTAGACAGGTTTCGCCCAGCCGCAGATCGGCCTGACGCACACCCTGCATGGCAATAGCGCCAAGAGTGTTAAAGGCGGCCTGGCGCATGTCGGCATCCGGATGCAGTTTGATGCATAAATTGACCGGTACGCAGACCACCTCTGCATGGGAGGCGGACAGTCCACCGCAGGCTACTAGGTCGCCAACGCAGAAGCCTGTCACATCGGGTGCCACAGCGATGACCTCACCGCAGCAGGAGTAACCAAGGGGTGAGTAGGCGTCAAGTTTCTTCATGACAGCCCGGTAGGTTTGGGTAACACCTTGGGTCCTTAAGGTGTCGATGACCTGCTTAACCTGCTGTGGTCGGGCACGTGCTTTTTCGACCAGGCTGGAACGTGCCGCCTTCACCGTACTCCCTTCAGTACCGGCACTGACCAAGGAATAGTGGTTTTTAACTAGAATTGTGCCAGAGGAGAGTTGAGGCAAGGGAGCATCCAAAATCTGCATGGAGCCGTTTTTGAGTTTTTGCGTAAGTTGATTCATGAGTGATTACTCTTCATTACATGTTCCAAAATTTTGCTCAACTTGTTCCTATAAATATCCCTTGCATATTTATCATGATATTTTGCCTTGCAATTAGAAGAAAATTTTAAATATGCTTCATCATCGGAAAATATAAATTGCACATAGCTTAAAATAGTCTCAACATTAAAGTCATTATAGACGTATCCATTATAACCATTCGTAATCATTTCCGGAATACACCCCACCGAGCTTGCGATAACCGGTAATCCCGCAGAAAACGCTTCAATAATAACTAAGGGCAATGCCTCGGCATGGCTTGGGAATATAAGAACCCCGGAATTCGAGAATAAATTTTCTTTACCAAATTTATCATACATAGGGCCAAGTATGGATATATTGCTTATTTTATATTTTGAGATATAATTTAAAATCTGTCCTTCAACAATTTTATCCTTAACTGGCCCGGCAATTGTAAATGTTACATTAATATTAAGATTGCTTATATATCTTGCAAGTTCCAAAAATTCAAAGATCCCTTTCTCAGGTCGAATGTTGGAAAAAAAAAGTAAATTATTAAATTTATTTTTTTTTATATT
>JAUNUN010000090.1 GCA_030538155.1 bacterium | reverse complement strand
CCTCGTATTTAAAATATCAATCTGATCTTGCGTATAAATATAAGTATTAGGCTGAAGATTGTTAAGAACCACTATATTTTATTCTCGCCAAGGTCACATTCCCTACGCTACCAGCATTCCTAGAGATATATACTTTAACACTGACAAAACTCTCAAGACACCAGAAGAGATAAAAGCTATTCTCACTTTTCACGGCATCACACCAGATAAAAATTTATATGTGCAATGCGGAGGAGGCATAGCTGCAAGCATGCCTTTTTTTGCCGCACATTTCATTGCCCAATTTCCCAACGTCAAACTATATCGCGGCTCACTAATCGCTTGGGAATACGATCAACGAACCTTACCGCTCTGGCAGTACGACACGCCGTATCGTGTTCGTGATAGCGCCTGGATCAATCTATGGGCTGGTCTCAGAAACCGTACTTTAGGCACAGTCCATACATCCCTGCTTGATATCCGGCCGGCGGAAGAATACGCCAAAGGCCATCCACCTTTCGCCATCAGCATCCCCTATGATGAATGGTTGCAACATGTGGATAATCCGGAGCAAATGGCACAGCGTTTGGGGAATGCAGGCGCAGATCAAACCCATGAAGCAGTCGTTTTTGGTAAAGGCATCGATAAAGAAGCGGCCCTGGTAGCCTGGATGCTCGAATATATTGGCCAGGGAAAAACGTCCATCGCATCTGATGACATGGCCAACTGGAGCAGCAAGGGCGGTAAGGCGACAATAGATGCAGTGGAGGTACGACCACGGCAAATGAAATTTGATCTGGCACTACCGCCGACACAATATAAGGTACAAACGGTCAATACCGTCAAGATGAATGGGAATGGACCTAAAACCCATGCATTCCCGCAAATTTTTGTGGCTTCAGGAGAAACTCAGACTGTCCGCCAAACATTGGCCAGTGACAGCAAAACCCTCCACCTGCCGGCAAGCCAAGTCCTTATGCAAGCAGGAGGCCTGAAAAGTGCAGCTGACTTATACAAACATTTTATGGTGGACAACGAGTTGCCGCGTTTGGCCGAAATCATCTGCTACGCTGATGACCCTGCAGATGCCGCACTGAACTGGTTTGCCTTAACCATGATTGGCTATCCCAATGTCAAGGTACTGCTGTAGGTCCAGTGCCATATCACTATCTATGTCGGTGCCGGTAGATGTGCGCAGGATGGCCTTCTCAGGGTGCCTGCGTCGCATTTTTCTCACCCCGTCAATATTTCCCGTTGATCTGGAACAGTAATAACGCGTCTGCAACACCCTGATCATATGGAGAAAGAAAAATTACTGCGCTCGGTCTGTCCCTTTGACTGCCCGGATACCTGCGGGCTTTTGGTTACAGTGGAAAATGGCCGCGCCGTCAAAGTGACAGGCGACCCGGAGCACCCTGTCACCCGTGGGCTGCTCTGCCCCAAGATGCAGCACTATGAAGACACGGTGCATTCGTCCCGCAGGCTGACAACGCCGCTTATGCGCGTCGGCATAAAGGGCACAGGCGAGTTTGCGCCCATTTCCTGGCAAGCGGCCATCAAGCACATCTGTACTGCATGGAAAGCGCTCATTGCCGAGCACGGCGCGGAATGCATCCTGCCCTACTCCTATGCCGGCACCATGGGGCTGGTGCAGCGCAATGCCGGTCACCCCTTTTTCCACACCCTGGGCGCATCCAGGCTTGATCGCACCATCTGCTCGCCCGCCAAGGGCGCGGGCTGGAACATGATCATGGGGTCCACGCCTGCCATGGATCCCGCTGAGATAGAGGACAGTGATCTCATCATCCTCTGGGGCATCAATGCGGCCGCAACCAGCATCCACACCATGCGTGACGCGCTTGCAGCCAAGCAGCGCGGCGCGCGCCTCTGGGTGATCGACACTTGGACCAGCCGCACTGCCGATACAGCCGGCGAAAGCTTTGTGGTCAAACCGGGCACGGACGGAGCTCTGGCTTTGGGCATGATGCACGTGCTGGTGCGCGACCGGCTCTGTGATCAACCTTTTATCCAGGCGAATGTGCTTGGTTTTGAGGAATTTTCCGGCACGGTACTACCGGATTGCAGTCCGGAAAATATGGCTGCGGTCTGCGGCCTGGATGCCGCAACCATTGAAAGAATGGCCCATATCTACGCTGCGGCCAAAGCGCCCTTCATCCGTTTGGGCAGTGGGCTGACCCGCTACGCCAACGGGGCCATGACCGTGCGTACCATCACCTGTTTGCCTGCATTTATCGGCGCCTGGCAGAAAAAAGGAGGCGGCCTGCTCAGCGCCACCTCAACCGGCGCGGCCTTTCCGCAACACCTTGTTACCCGTGAAGATTTCATCAAAAACCCGACCCGACTGGTGAACATGAATCAGCTGGGTGCTGCACTCAACACGCTCGATTCTCCGCCCATCAAATCCCTCTACGTCTATCATTCCAACCCGGCGGCGGTCACCCCGGATCAGAACGCCGTTATCCGTGGGCTCATGCGGGAAGACCTGTTCACGGTGGTGCACGAGCGTTTCCTCACCGATACTGCCCGCTACGCAGACATTGTTCTACCTGCGACTTCATCCCTTGAGCATGCGGACATCTACCGTTCCTACGGCAACTATGTGGCGCAGTACTGCGAGGCGGTGATTGCACCGCTTGGTGAGGCAAAGTCCAACTGGGATGTTTTCTGCCTGTTGGCAAAAGGCATGGGCATGGAAGATCCCTTTTTTGACCAGCCCGCAAGCGTTCTTATCGACCAGTTGCTGGCAGAAAACAATGCCTGGCGCGACGAGGCCATGAATGCGGCGCTGCGGGCGGGTGAGCCTGTGCGTCTGCGGGTTCCGGGCAAGGCGAAAAGGGTGTGGCAGACGCCATCAGGGCGGATTGAAATTCTGAATAAACACCTGGATGAAGTCCTGCCCCGCCTGCTGCCCACCCATGCCGCTCAGGATGGCTATCCGCTCTCTTTGCAGTCGGCCCCTACTCCCTATGCCCTGAACTCCAGCTTTTACGAGCAGGATCGGCTGCGCGTCCGGCAGGGGCAAATGCAGTTGCTGATACATGCAGAGGATGCGGCGGCGCGCCGATTATACGACGGCCAGGAGGTGCTGGTCTTCAACCAGGTTGGCGAGGTGCAGTGCACCCTCCGCGTCAGCGAGAGAACCCGGCCGGGCACGGTGGTTTGTGAAGGAGTGTGGTGGACGGAGTTTGTAGCGGGAAAATGCGGCATCAATGCCCTGACTTCACAGCGCCTGACCGACAGCGGCAGGGGCAGCACCCTGTATGATGTAAGCGTGGATGTTCAGGCAGCAAATCAGCCGGTTTGAGCCCTTGCCTGCTGTTTCGAAAAAGCCAAGGTGGGCGAAAAAAATTAGAGGCTGTCTCCTTCTGCCTCGGCACCCTCTGATAGAGTTGATGCAGTGCCATCAAGGCCGGACAAGGTCTGGATTCCGGCAAGGACTGCATCTCGGCCCTGCCCGGTCTGGGACGAGAACACAACGCGTTCGCCCCGCTGCACCTTCAAGGCCGCATCCAGAAGCGCCGCGCTTTTCTCCTGCTGGTTACGGCTGAGCTTGTCCGCCTTGGTATAAACCAAAAGATAGGGCCTGCCGATGTGCCTGAGCCAGTCCACCAGTTCCAGATCCTGCTGCTTGAGTTCGTGGCGCAGATCAATGATCACCACCACTGCCGCCAGATTGGGCCGCCCCTCCACATAGCCTGCCACCAAATCGCCCCAGAAGCGGCGCTGCTGCTTGGAGACTTGAGCATAGCCGTAGCCGGGTAAATCCACGAAATAAAGCGCATCGCCCAGGGCAAAAAAATTCAGGCTCTGGGTCTTGCCGGGCTTGGAACTGGTCTTGACCAGGCCCTTGCGACCCAAGAGCCGATTGATCAGGCTGGATTTGCCCACATTGGAACGGCCGGCAAAGGCAATTTCCGGCAGCAGCGCCGGCGGCAACTGCTGCAAGGTATGGGCGGCCAGAAGGAAGCGCGCTTGCTGCAGCGGAATCATGATTTTCATGCGATCAAGAACTTGGCGAGGATTGCCGCACTCAGACCACCTTGTTGAGGGAATATTCGATAATACCCTCTGCCCCGCACTTTTTCAGCCTGGGCACCAGATCGCGCACCTGATGCTCAGACACCACCGTTTCCACAGAAAACCACTCCTGCTTGTAGAGTTGGGCCACGGTGGGCGCGGTCACGCTGGGCAGGATGCTGATAATTTCATCCAGCTTGGGCGTGGGCACGTTCATCTTCAGGCCCACAATGCGGTCAGCCCGCAGAGCGCCCTGGAGCAACATGGCGATGTTGCCCACTTTGTCTGCTTTCCAGCTATCGGCCATAGCTTGCCGACCGGCAATGAGCTGGACGTTGGACTGCATCAGCTCGTGGATCACCTTGAGCCCGTGGGCGCGGATGGTGCTCTCGGTTTCGGTGACCTCGACAATGGCATCCGCAAGCCCGGACACCGCCTTGGCCTCGGTTGCTCCCCAGGAAAAGCTGATATCCACCTTGATGCCCCGGCCCTCAAAAAACTTGCGGCTCACATTGACCAGTTCGGTGGCAATGCGCTTGCCATCCAGCTGCTCCACTGCGGTAATGCCGGAATCGCCCGGCACGGCCACTACCCAGCGAGTCGGCGCCTTGCTCACCTTTGAGTAGACCAAATCTGCGATTACCTCCACATCCGACTCGTTTTCCAGGGTCCAGTCCTTACCCGTAATACCGGCATCCAGCATGCCGGATTCCACATAGCGAGACATTTCCTGCGGCCTGCAGATGAAACAGGCCAGTTCCGGATCGTCCACCTCAGGAAAGTAGTTGCGTGAGGCCAGCTTGATGCGCCAGCCCGATTTTCTGAACAGTTCAATGGTTGCCTCTTCCAGGCTCCCTTTGGGAATACCCAGTTTTAAAACCTGCATTGTTGCTCCTTTTTCTCAATCAGCAGTCAATTTATTTTTTGCCGTACACCTGGTCCGGCTCAAAAACCTTGTGCGCAAACACAGAAACCAAAGCGCCCTTTTCTACTCGCCGGTAAAAGCAGCTGCGGTAGCCGGTATGGCAGGCAGCACCGCCGAGTTGTTCCACCTTATAAATAACGGTGTCACTATCACAATCCACCAGAATATCGCGGATGAGCTGCACATGGCCCGAGCTTTCACCCTTGAGCCACAGTGTATTGCGCGAGCGGCTCCAGTAATGGGCCTTACCGGTGGCCAGGGTTTTTTCCCAGGCCTCCTGGTTGATAAAGGCCAGCATCAAAACCTCGCCGCTGGTATCATCCTGCACTATAGCTGGGAGGAGTCCCTGCTCATTTTTATGAAAGGCAAGTTCAATCATGGTCTTATTCTGTTGATATGGTTGACAGTGTCAATAGAAAATTACTGCCCCTTGATTCTTA
>JAUNUN010000025.1 GCA_030538155.1 bacterium | reverse complement strand
GCTTTGAGCGGTCCACAGCCTAAAGCCACCGGCTTTGCCGGTGGATATTTACTATCTATGGCAGCCAAGCCTACAGGCTGGGCAACCTGCGATGCTCCACGGTTACCAGGTGTACATTGACGAAGGCATGCCCAACATGGCCACAGGGGTAACCCCTATTGCCTTTGGCGACTTCAAGCGCGGATATGCCATCATAGACCGCACCCGGCTGCGTGTACTTCGGGATGACTTCACCAACAAGCCCTACGTGCACTTTTACAGCGTCAAGCGGGTAAGCGGACTGCTGGTTGACAGCAACGCCATTCGCGTGTTGAAGATGGCATAAGATATCCCCCTGCTGAGGGATTCAGCAGGGCCAACCCCCTGAGGGATTCAGGCGGGCATACACCTTCACGCGGGATGCTTGGAGGCTAGGGGTAAGTGGGATGCTTGCCCCTTTTTTATTCCCAATGTGTAGCAAGAGTAGCAGGTGTAGCTGTAGCAAAGCACGGTAGACGAGGGAGGGGTGGGTTGAATCTCTACAGCCGCCCGGCGTTCTACCCCTCAGCCCGTCAAATTTTTAGCCGTGCGATTTTGTAAGGAGGCACAAGTGTAGCAAGAGTAGCAGGTGTAGCTGTAGCAAAGCGGCTGGAGCGAGGAGAAAACAGACCCCAAGTGTGGAGGGGTAGTTGATTTAGAACCTAGGTTTTATGGGGATCTGTGGGTTAAAAGGTTGTGGAATAGTTTGAAATACTTAGAGAAAAAGCAAAAATGCTTCAAAAAAGGTGAGAAAAACAACTTACGCGAGATTTAGAACCTAAATGGCCAGAAAAATCAAAAATCGAGAGTAACTTGCACTTGATTTAGAACCTCCTGTTCGGGAGGTTTTTCTATTCCTGGACGAATGTCCGGCAGAAAAAAACAATCTGGCCGATGACATGCAGATCCTTCAGGTCTGTTTCAAACGGATCGTATTCCTGGCGGTTATCAGAGATTACCTGGACGCGCCCACCAGGGCGAAATGACAGTCTCTTAATCATGACAGTTGCATCAAAGCGGATGGCATAGAGCAGACCCTCTTTGATCGCCTGGCGGCCAGTGTCGATCATGACGGTGTCGCCGTCCTGGATCGTCGGGTCCATAGAACGGCCCTGCACTCGCATGAGTACCAGCTTTTTTATACTGGTGGCAATGCGATGGAGCCAGCTTTTCCGGAACGCGTAGTATCCTTCCACATGCTCAGAAAGCACGAAACATCCGCCACCTGCGGAGAGCTGTGTCTCAACCATAGGCACATAATCAAACAGATCTGGATCAGGGTTGCCTAAAGGATTAGCGATGTTCCCAGCCGCATCCACCAATCGTATTGTACCGTTCTGTTCTGTCGTCGGGTCTGGATTATTGGACAGAGTTCCCTCTTGATCCGACTGCATTCCGCCTTCCCCAGTTGCGAACCAAAACAGGGAAACGCCAGCGGCCTCGGCCATTGATATGAGGCGCTCACGAGACGGGTCCGCCTCACCCTTAATATAAGAGTTGATCGAAACCGTACTTATCCCCGTCCGCCTAGACAATTCGGCCTGGCCACCGACCCTCTCAGCAACTATTCCTACCCTAATGCCAAAGTTTTCTTTGCTATTTTTCACTTTCTACTTCTCTCCTCTGAACTAGCAAGTAACGAGAAAGTGGAAAAGTTACTTACTTGTTAGCGAAAAAGATCGAAATATCAGCCGTATAAGAAAAATCATTCAAGAATTCTTTTTTCCCGAAGAAGAAAGTAAAGAATTCTTGTTGACTACCGTTAACTTTTCTTTTATCAATAAAGAAAAGCTCCCGCATATAGGGGAAGCGGTAGAAGAAAAATACACGAGCCTCAAGAAAGGTTCAATGTCCGATTCCAAGTTTAATCAGACAGTGGCCCAGGGCGGCAGCGGACAGTGAAATGAAGGCGAGTGAAGGACAGGCATATGCCAAGACAACTGGGACTCTTTAACCAACTCACGCTCAACGTGTTGCGCGATTTCAAGGCAGCCATGGCAAAGGATGCTGAGGAAAGCGGGCTATCGCGCGAGGAGCTGTGTGACCAGATGAACCTGCTTGCCGAACGGCACGGAGTGCGACTGGTGAAGGGAACCGGGCAGAACATAACCATGGCGACGCTTGAGAAGTGGCTCAACCCTGAAGACAAGGAACGTGTGATTCCCGTGAAAGGCTTGCCGGTATTTCTGGCCGCAACCGGAGGTATCCGCACCATGCAGGTGTTGGTAGCTCCATTAGGATGGCAGGTAATCGATGAGCGGCAGGCGCGGCGTTTGGAACTGGCCGAACTTGAGGACGACATAAAAGAGAAGAAGGCCAGGATACGTAAACTGGCGGCGGATCTGTAGGGGCCGGATATGGAAAGAAACAGCATCGAGATACGGGTGTGGATGCAGCGGCATCAGGTGCGCCAAGTGGATATCAGGCGAGAACTTGGCTACGCGGACCCTAAGACTGTGTGGGCAACGATCGAGGGGCGGGAGAATAATCGCAGGGTACTGGGTTGGCTGCTCGAAAAGGGTTGCCCGGCTATCCTGCTGGCGTTGCCGGAAGATATGCAGGTGGCGGCATGAAAGAATGGTGGGCTGTACCAGAGTTGATGGGTTTGCCAGGGATGCCATCGACGCCCCAAGGTGCCCGCTTTAAAGCCAACACAGAGCAATGGCAGTCCCGGCCCAGGCAGGGGCGCGGCGGCGGCAGGGAGTACCATATTTCATCTTTGCCGGACGAGACCAAGACCGCGCTGCATTTCCGCGCCAGCACTCACTTCCCGGAGCCGGTGAGCCCGGCCTGCAAGGCCGTAGCCGCCAAGAAAGAGGAGCCTGTCCAGGACTTAACCTCCCTTAAAAGCTGGCAGCGCAAGGTGTTTGACGCCCGCGTGGCGTTGTTCCGGGAGTTTGAGAATCTGCAGAAATTACACGGCACCAACAAGGCGGTGGAAGTGCTGGTTGATATGGCTCGCGCAGGCACCTTGCCGGAACCATTGCAAAGCTGCGTTGCAGACGCCAACGCGCGGCCAGGCCAAGGCCGCACCCTTTCCAGATCCATGATTCTTGGCTGGCAGCGGGCAGTACGCAGGTATGGCGTGACGGGACTGGCCCCGGCAGCCCTTGAGCAAAATGACTTCCCGGAATGGGCATCATACTTCATGCGGTGCTATCAGATGCCGAGCAACCCAAGTATTCCGGAAGCGATGGAAGCAATGGAAAAGCAACTGCCTGCTGAAATGACGATGCCGACCTACCACCAAGTGGTGCGCTGGCATAATAAACGGTCTCGGCTTGAGCAAGAGAAGGGCCGGAAGACCGGCTCTGCCTATCTTGCACTGAAAGGCTACCGCAAACGAGACACCAGCGGCTACCGGCCCCTGTGTATCGGTCAATGCGACGGGCACAGCTACAAAGCGTATGTGGCCCATCCGATAACCGGCAAACCCTATCACCCCGAGGTGTGCGCGGTGCTGGACGTAGCAACGCGGCTGGCCGTGGGCTGGTCTACGGGCCTAGCGGAATCTGCCCTAACGGTTGCCTCCGCAATCCGGCATGCAGCCACGGTGCACGAGCACAAGCCCTATGGCGGCATCTTTGACATCCTCTACACCGATGGCGGCTCAGGCAACATGGCCAAGATCAATGCTGATGACGCGACGGGACTCTTCGCCCGCATCGGCACCACCTTTGCGACGGGCCGCCCCGGCAACCCGCAGGGGCGCGGATTGATTGAGAAATCTAACCAATCCATCTGGATACGGGCAGCAAAACAGTTGCCCGCCTACACCGGTAAGAGCATGGACAAGGGCGCACGGCGCAACATGTACATCGCCATTCAGCGGGATTTCAAAAACAAGGGATACAGCGACCATTTACTGAGCTGGAAGCAGTTTCTCGAATACTGCCAGGAAGCGGTGGACAGTTACAACAACCGGCCACACTCCGCTTTGCCCAAGCTCACAGACCCGGAAACCGGCCGCAAGCGACACATGACACCCTTGGAATGCTGGGCCTGGCACATAGCCGATGGGTGGAAACCGGAAGAACACCAATTGAGCGAAGCAGAAGTGGAAGTGTTGTGGCTGCCGAGGGAAGAGCGCACCGTGGCCAGGGCCACGGTATCCCTAGGCAACAACCACTACTACAACAGCATGCTGGCGCACATGGAAGGGCGCAAGGTGCAGGTTGCATACTACCCAACTGATGCATCCAGGGTGCAAATTTGGGACATGGAAGGCCGCCTGGTTTGCTACGCGGAGTACGAAAAGAACCTGGTGGATATGTTCCCGAAAGCGATGGTGGAGCAGGCTCAGGAGCGGCGCACAAAGGCACGCGCTTCAATCAAGGAGCAGCAGCTCAAAGAAATCTACGACGAACGGCGCGGGGTGGCGGAGATTGTCTCCATGGCCGGACGTACAGCGAAGATTACAGAGCTGCGGCCAGACCGGGCCGTGATTGAGCAGGCGCGCAAGCAGCTTGAACAGGAGCTAAGCAAGCCCGCCGAGTTTTCCTTACCCGACAATGACCGCGATATGGTGCGGCTCTGGCATGAATTGGACAGGCGAGTTGAGGACGGCGAGCAACTTGAAGACAGGGCCCTGCGTTTTTACGAGAGCTTCCCGAATTCGGACACGTTTCGAGTGTTCAGTGAGGTGGAGCGCGAGTTGAGTATACAGGCGCGATAAGAGCCGTGCGGCTACACGGCCCTTACCGCAAAAACGAAGAAAACAGCTACAGGGAGAATAGTGGAAATGAAGGAAAATGGCAAGGATTACACAGCATACACGGTTGCGCCGCTGGCCAACGTGAGCCTGTGTGCCAGCGCAGTTGAGCGCGCCCTGAACCGGCCCAGCCATTTGCCCGGCATGGTGTGCATGCACGGTCCGGCGGGATGGGGCAAGAGCAAGGCCGCCACTTTCGTGGCCCTGAAATACCGGGGCTACTACATCCAGTGCCAGGAGACTTGGACGAACCGGGCCATCCTGCACTATATCCTGCAGACTATGGGCATTCCGCCCAGGCAGCGGGTGTGGGAAATGGCTGAGCAGGTGTGCGAACAGCTCGCCAAAAGCGGACGCCCCTTGATTGTGGATGAACTGGATAAGCTCGTCAAGAAGAAGAGCGTGGAGCTGATCCGCGATTTGTATGAAGGCTCCGGCGCGGTCATCCTTTTGATCGGCGAGCAGGGCATTTACGACAAACTTGGCCGCTGGGAGCGCTTCCATCGCAGGATCGTTGAATGGGTGCAGGCTGCCCCGGCTGATATCGAGGATTGCGGCCATTTGCGGCGGCTGTATCACCCAGAAGTCGAGATGGAGCAGGATCTGCTGGAGCGCATCACAGAAGTAAGCGGCGGTAGCGCGGGCCGGGTGTGCTTGAACCTGGCGGCAGTGGCCAAACTGGCCGCTGACACCGGTATGGGCAAAGTGGGCCTGCAGGATTGGGGCAAACGCCAGTTTCTGACCGGGGACAGGGGGGTGGGCCATGGCAGGATGTAAGCCGATCGACAAGCGCGGTAGCCTTGAAAGCCGCCAGGCGGTGTGGGATGCGATCCGCAGGATGCAGAGCTTTACCGTGCCTAGCCTGCGCGACGAAACCCTGCTGAAGATAGACACGGTGCGGGACTACGTCGCCGGGCTGGAAGCTGCCGGGTATGTGCGTAAAACCATAGAATCAGAAGGGATTGGCAGTCCGGCACAGTGGGAATTGGCCAGGGATGCAGGCAGTGAAGCGCCCAGGGTACGGCGGGACGGCAGCCCTGTTATCCAAGGTCAGGGCCGGGAAAACATGTGGAATGCGATGCGCATCCTGCGGGATTTCACGGCGCGGGAACTGGCGGTTGCGGCCAGCATGCCCACCTGCCGGGTGAAAGAACTCACCGCCGAGGACTACATCAAACATCTGCACAGGGCCGGGTATTTGCGCAAGAATGGCAGCCGTTACCTGTTTTTGCCGGGAGCCTATACCGGCCCGCTTGCGCCCATGATTCAGCGTACGAAGCGGGTGTGGGACCCGAATTTGAAAGAGATCCGCTGGAGCAGCCATGTTGAAGCGAGCGAGGCGAGCCATGACGAATAATGACCGGCTGGCCATGTTGCGCAAGGCTGTTGCTGACTTGGGCAGCCAGGCCAAGGTTGGCAAGCGGCTTGGTTACAGCTCGGCGACGGTATCCCAGGTGCTGAGCAACAGTTATGGCGGCCAGTTAGACCAGTTTTTAACCAGAGTTGAAGAGGTGTTTGGCACCGCTGAAATGAACTGCCCGATTCTGGGCGCCATCGCCCTGCCCGCATGTGTGAGCGAGCGCCGCAAACCCTTTACCACGGCCAATCCGCACCGGGTGCGTATGTACCAGACCTGCCGGAAATGCCCATACAATACAGACGATCACTCAGAAGATTAAGGAGAGAGGCATGAACAAGAAGATAGACGAAATGTTTCAGAACATCGGCAATTTGGAAGAGAGGCTGCACAGGATCAGCGGCGCGTCCGAGGCGCTGGAAGCAGTGAGCCGGGTGCGCAGGACAGCCCTGGAGCTGCGGGACGAGATGGTTGTACCCGCAACCGCGAAACGGCGGCGGCAATTGCGGTTGTTTGAGCTGATGAATCTGACCAGCGATGCCATTGACGACGTCTTCATGCAGGGCATCGACTCCACCGCCGCGCGCGATCTGATTGAGATGCTGTATGAACTGGTGCCGGAGCTGGAGGAGCACATCGACAGCATTACACCGCAGGTGATCGAGGTTGACCCGGCAGTGACCGGAAAAATCAGCATTATTCAGGAGGAAGCAGCATGAGCAGAAAGAAACCGCAAAACTTGTACCCGGTTAAAGATTTGGCCGAGGCCAACATCGTGCTTGCTGATATTGGCGCGCTCAAGCGCCAGATCGAGCAGATCAATGCGACCCTGGCGGATGATGTAGACCGGCTAAAAGCTGACGCCGAAGCCCAGGCTGCCCCGCTCTTGGCCAAGATGAGTTGCCTTGAAAACGGGCTTTTGGCCTTTGCCGAATACAACAAAGACGACCTGTTCGTTGGCCGCCGCAGCCGCGAGCTTACCTTCGGCACCCTGGGTTACCGGCGCTCAAACGAGATTGCGGCCAAGCCCAAGCACACCATGGCCATGGTGCTGGGGAAGCTGGAAGAGCTTGGATTTGAGGAGGCTGTACGTCTTAGCAAGGCCGTGAACAAAGACATTATGCGCTCCTGGCCGGATGAGCGGCTTGACCTGGTGGGCGCACGCCGGGTGGAGAAGGACAGCTTTTGGTACGAGTTAAAGGAAGTCGAGGTGGCGGATGCCACCGCGTGATGAACAGACGCCGCTCTGCGCGAGCTGCGGCAAACCGGTTGACCAGGAGGGAAACCACAGCCTTTGCGCCCATTGCGAGGAGCAGTTGAGCACAAAGACTGTGGCCTGGGGGACTGAAGGAAAAGAAACAGCAAAGTAGCGAAACCCCGGCATTGCCGGGGTCGGTCAGGCGTGGCGGTCTGGCCCTGATGAGCAGCCAACAAGGAGATATGATGAAACTCGTCTGTCCATGCTGTGGCGCAACAGCTTCCGCGAAGGCCTGGGAGAGCGATATGGAAGCCAGGAAGGCCATGCAGGCCATAGTGGGTCTGCCGCATGAAGTGGCGGTGGAGAGTTTCGGCTATCTCGGCTTGTTCCGGCCTCAGCAGCGGGCTTTGAGCTGGAAAGCCGCGCTGAGAATCGTGCAGGAGCTGAGCGCCCTGGTCGCGAGCGGCCACGTGCAGGTAAAGGGCAAACCATCCCGCCCTTGCCCGCCTGATGTATGGGCCGTGGGCATGCGGCAGATGGTTGCACAGCGCGACACCATCGCCAGGCCGTTGAAGAACCACAACTACCTGCGACAGGTCGTGTGGCAACTGGCCGATAAGCTCGATGCAGACCTGGAGGCCAGGCGCTATCAGGAAGAGCGCAACGGCAACGCCCGCGCGGAACGCCAGCAAGAACGACAGATCAAGCGCCAGGAAGAAGTAGTGCTGACCGAGGCGGAGCAAGAAACCCTTAAAAAGCTGGGGCTTGATCAGACCTTTAAGCGGATGGAAGCAGCACAGAAGAACAGGGAGAAATAGCCATGCCACCGACCGCCGCACAACGTGCCAAAATCCATATAGCTATCGCCGATCTGGGCTACAGCCGTGAGACCTATGAAGACATCCTGGCCATGAATTTTGGCGGCCGCACCAGCTCTGCCCAGTTGAGCGCCAGAGACGCGGAAAAGCTGCTGGGCATCTTCAAAGCAAAGGGCTGGAAGCCTGGGCCGCGGCGCAGCAAAAAGAAAGACCCGATCACCCTGCCCAGCGACGCGCAATCCCGCAAGATACTGGCGCTGTGGATTGAATTGCACCGGGCTGGCGTGGTGCGGGATGGCAGCAACCGGGCTTTGTGCCGCTTTGTCAAACGCATGAGCGGGGTAGACCATCTTGCGTGGTGCAACGGGCAGCATAAATACCGGATTATTGAGGCATTAAAGGAATGGGCTGAACGCGAGGGGGTGGACATTGGCTGAAATCATCGAAATACCTGCCGCATACAGACCAACTATAGACGAACTGCCGGGTGATTTGAGCCGGATCGCGGCTGCGATAGAGGAGCATATCCCCGGCGACGGGGTGCGTCTTACCCTGCTGCTGGCGCAGGTATTCGGCGGCACTCCTGTGTACTTCCGCCGGGTAGACCGGTTTTTGCGCCCGATCAGGGATGATGCCATGCGGGCGCGTTATGACCAGGGCGATGTGAGCATGAAGGAAATTGCCTTGCTCTTTGGCGTATCGCTGAGCACGGCAGAAAGGGTGCTTGCCCGGCCATCCAGCCCGGCGGCGCAACAACAGGAAAAACAGGGCAAACTCTTTGGAGGAAGCAGGGAATGAAAAAGACATTTGCAGCAGGGATGGCGCTGGCGCTGAGCTGTGCGGCTTGTGCCGGGCCGAAAGTTACGGAGCTGGATGCGCAAATAGCCATGATGCAGGCAGAAACGGCGCGGGCCTGCTACGCAGCAGAGGCAGCAAAGGCTCAGGCGCGCACCGCAACACACTATGAAGATGCCAGGGATGCCGCCCTGGTCATTATGGCAGAGGGACTGGCCGAGCGCTCTAAGCCCGACCCATGCGCGGATCGCGGCATGAACGTCTATGAATCGCGGGTGAAGATTGCAGAATCCCAGAACCAGGGTGCAGCAAGCATCACCCGCAGCGTTATCAGTGGAGCCGCCCTGGTGACGGGTATTGTGGCTACGGCGGATGTGCTCAATAATGCTGTTAAAAACGCGGGCCATAACACCACTACTTCCGTTGGCGACAACTCTGATGTAAAGATGGACAGCAGTAAGCACGACACCACATCCGAATCCATGGCCTGGGGCGATAACTCACCATCCAGTGCCACCGCAACCCCGAGCACCACCAGGGATAACGTGACCAACACCACAACCAACCACGCGCCTGCCGAGGAAGGGGCAGTAACGGAAACCACAACGGAAACAGCTACTGAGGCAATCGCATCAGAATAGACGCCCACCAATAAGGCAAGGCTCAAGCCCCGTTATCGCCACCTCGGCGAGCGGGGTTTTGGGGTGAAAGGACTACTTGTTGCGAGGGGTACTACCATGCCGACATACAAAAACCTGACGCCAACCGCGCAGTTCCGCTGGCGCAGAATAGAGAAAAGCGAGCGGATGAACTGCTCGATGATCGTTAAAAATCAGCAAGACCGGCGAGAGTACGTGTTTGAGCAGGCCTACAAACAGGAAGGTGGCGGCCTGCTGGTGTGGCTGCCGCATCCGGTTATAGCGTTGTAACCATTAAAAATGGCCACGGATAAGCAAAAAGAGCCGATGAAGTCCAAGGCGATGCAGGCGGCACAGCATTGCTGCACCTGCGCATACAATACAGGCGGTATCTGCGAGTTTGGCGAGCCTGTACAAGTCATGCACTATGAATGGTGCGCAGGCTGGAAGGCGAGAGGGCAAAATGAAACTATCGAATAAGCAACTGCAGACGCTCCGCCACATGCTTGGTATTGACAGACCGAATGAATCTGCGCCCAAGCCATACCGCGATTACTACTGCGCTAATCGCGGCGATGCTGAACTCATTGAACTTGCGAAGATTGGTGCTGTGATCCTGTATAGACAATCAGATCAATATGACTGGTACAGAACCAGTCGCGCTGGCCGGGTGGCAGCTATTGCGAGCCACAGAGAGATAAGGCGACCGAAAGCGAAACGACTTTACCACCAATTCCTACTGATTAAAGACGTTGACGGTGGCCTCACGTTTCGTGATTTCCTGACTAGCCCGGTATACGCAGACGTACGCAAGCGCGCGTGAAGATGATGCTTTTGTTACTATATAAGGAGAAATGCAGATGCTTAACAAAGTACTGCTGATAGGCAACCTGGGCGCTGATCCGGAGCTGCGCTACACCCCGGGCGGGACGCAGGTGGCGACGTTTAGCATTGCCACCAGTGAGCGCTGGAAAGGCCAGGATGGCAAGGTACAGGAAAGCACGGAGTGGCACCGCATTGTGGCCTGGGGCAAGCTGGCTGAGATTTGCAATCAGTATCTGCAAAAAGGCAGCCGGATCTATCTTGAGGGGAAGCTTCAGACCAGGAAATGGCAGGACAGGGAAGGGACGGAGCGTTTTATAACAGAGGTTGTAGCACGTGATATGAAGATGCTGGATAGCCGGAACGCCGCGCCATCAACGCAGCAGAACAACCAGGGCCAAGCATTTAACCCGCAGCCGCAGCGGATGGTGCCGGAACAGCCGGTACCGTTTTAACACATGGAATTAAACGGTAAATCTGCAAGTTGCGGTTTGCTCCCGGCATTGATGCGGGGAGCAAATCAGGGTTTGCAGTTGCCGCAAGGTTTGTAGCCGGCATCCAGGGCTTGCTGTCTGGAAGAGAAAGATTTGGTGCAGTTTTTGCACCGATAATGCTTGCAGGAAGGACGATGAAACACACCGCTTTTAACGTTGCCGCTGAAGCTGCCGCCGCTCGATCCAGCGGCGTAGCGTTGCGGCGAAGAAGCAGTGTTTGCGGGAGCAATTTGTTGGGCGTTTTGCTGGGCGCGCCACTCCCATGGAGGCAATGCGGCCCCGTCGCGCCACAGCCCGCTTTTACTGGCCTTGGCAATGGATTCGGCCTGTATCCATTTGCTGCAGAAACTCTGGGTGCAATACTGGGGATATACCCATGCCCAGCCATTGCTTACCATGGCTTCGTTGACGTTGAGGCCGTCGGCATAAACCAAAGCAACTGTGCGGCCGTAGCGGTCGCTGCCGGTAGGCTCAATGCTCACCTGGCGGCCCGCAAGCAGGCTGCGCAGGCCCTTGGTGGATACCTTGCCGTAGGCTTGGCCGTCTTCCGGCGCATCGATGCCGTGCAAGCGTATCTTGATCTGCTTGCCGTCGGCGACAACGCGGATGGTGTCGCCATCGCCCACGCCCACTACTCGCACCGGCGTGGCTGCCCACGCAGCGCAGCAAAGAAGCGGCAGCAAAAAAACAGCCAGCAGATTTATCTTTATTTTCATCCTTTCAGTATACGGGAAAACGCTGGGAATCTCCTGCTGAACTATCTACCGGAACACACGCGCTTTGATGCACTGACGGTGCCGTCATTGCAGATAAATTTGCCATTTGAACAATGGCTTATCCCTCCTTTTTTGCCATCACATGGTTGGCGGCCCTTGGCTTCAGCAAAGTTAAAAGCGAACAGGACACTTGCCAGAACGATTAACAGTGCGACTTTTTTCATAATCCCTCCATTTTTTAAAAGACTGTTTTGGTGAATCTTTGATTTCACCCATTCAGTATAATGGAAAAAAGCTTGGAATCAAAAATGTTTGTTTGACAAAAAGGGGATAATTAGGGCATACTGATCATGTAGCTGCAAAATCGGCTACCGGGATTGGCGTCCCGAAATCTACAGGCGGATGCACCGCCCCCTTCTGTTTGTCGGCGGTTTTTTTGTGTCCGTAGTTCAGCGCACCTGTCTTGGGCGACGTTGAGCAGGGAGCCGTAAGGCTCACCGGTTTCCTGTAGACCGGCACGCCAACCTGTTCTTCGCCGCCCTTTTTTTGTTGGCGTCAAAGGGGGCGGTTAATCATTCTCTACAGGAGACCCGCCATGAAAGAACTGATCACTATCCACCCCAACACCCCGATCAACAGCAAACCCATCCCAACCGTCTCGGCCCGAGATCTGCACCGATTCATGGAAGTGCAAACTCTATTCAAGGACTGGATAGTGAGACGGATCGAAGATTTTGAGTATGAAAAAGATCGAGATTTTATCGTAGTTTCGGGATGCTCAAATTTGAGCGACGGAGAATTCAACCCAAACCCACCCAAGGAATACTACCTCACCCTGGACATGGCCAAGGAACTGGCCATGGTGGAGCGCAGCCCCATGGGCAGGCTGGCGCGCAAGTATTTCATCCGCTGCGAGCGGACGGTACTGGAAACCGTGCCAGTGCTACAGGCCGAGTTGCTAAAAGAACGGCCTATGTGGCGCAAGATCAGCCACTACAAAGACATGGGGCTGAACAATGTCGAGGTGTCTCGGCTGGTGCAGGTGTCCAAGGATACGGTGCGGCGGCACAGTCGCTTGATGGAGCAATGCGGTTTGACAGCCAAGCGTGATGTAAAAAGGCCTGCGTTAGGCACGGAGCGGCAACTGCCTCTGTTTGGGGAGGTGGCGCAATGAGTACAACGCAATTTGAGGCCCATTTGCTTGAGCTGGCGATAATCGCCGAGCTGGCCCAGCGGGATCCGGGCGAGGCGCTTGACCGGGTGCTGGCCACCACTGAGCAACCAGGCGCGCGGGAAATCCGCATGGCAGTGTTGCTGTTCTGCGGCGGTCTGACACAGATGCGGAAAGAGACAGAAGAGGCCGGTGGCCACTGGGACGATCTCTCTGCAGGAGGCACGGCATGAAGACGGCAAATCAATATGTCAGCCAGGCCAGCGTGCACCCGGCCGACCTGGTCAGCCAGGCGGTGGATATGCTTGGCTTTGTGAGCCGGATGCTGGGCGAATTGCCAGAACAGGTGGAGCTGAGCGCAAGGGATTGCGCCGGGTTCGGCTACATCATGCAGCACATTCAGAACCAGCTTGAACTGGCATTAACCCGGCTGTAAACTACCTTATACCGGGTATTAACAACACAGCCGCCTGGGCACCCTGGGCGGCTTTTTTTGTGGAGGCGGCATGAAACAGATAGCGCTTTTTTTGAGCCTGGCCCTGCTGGCGGCAGGAACTGCCTGGGCGGCAGAGGAAAAGAACCACTGCCACAACGAGGCCACCTGGGCTGGCTGGCACCAGCTTTTAGCCGACAATCAAGATGATGATGAGCTGCACGGGCTCTATGCCATGCGCAGGGGCTTATGCGGCATGGTTGAGGCGGGAACAATCGAAGAAGAGCGGGCTACCAGGATTTTTGAGGACGCGCGAGAACGCCTGACCGCGAAATGGATTGAAGAGAATATGCGGAGAAAGCCAATGCTTTAGACCAGGTTTGATTTTTGAAGGTTATGTTTTGCGCGCAAACAAGAGAGCCGGGGAAAAACCCCGGCTCAATCCTTTTCTGTTCCAGGCAAGCTGGCCCGGCTGACTTGGAAAAGTCAGCAGTTGGTTGCACGAGATCAGTCTAGTACATCTTCTTCGTACACCGGAATCCGCCAGGCTTTAAGGCCATAGTGGCGGGCCCAGATGATTCTGCCATCCGGCAGAGTCCTGTACGGGCGGTAGATGTAAGCGACAGGCACGCGCAGGCGCGATTTACTGTGTTTCATCTTCAACCTCATCAGACGGCGATTTCGGTTGACTTCCCAGCGCGTAGAAACTATAAAAATGTACTCGCTGTTTCTTGCGCTTGGCGGAAGGATCGCTGACCCCATTGTCAGCCGGATTTCACTCATTAGCCTGACAGTCGCCACTGACCGGTTAATGATCCGCCAAAAGCTTAGGGCTAAGGACATGCCACTGTCCTTAGCCCCTTCTTATTTGCTGATGCCGTGGTACCAAGCTGACCGCAAATTGCGCAGCATCAGAAGACACTCCACAAATGCCAACAACTTCTTCCGCAGTATGTTGCCTTGCTATTGCATCTGGGATCAGTATATGGCCAGCTAGGGCCTTTGCTTGCCATTCCGGATCTTCATACCGTTCTAACTTTCCGTAATCCCGAGCACTTATAAGAGTGTTGGTATGAAGAATCGCATGCGCTATTTCATGGGCGCAGGTCATTCTGTCGCGCCCCTTGCCCTCGCAAGCGCCTTCATAGACATCTTCACGGATTTTTATGATTTTTTCAGCATACAGCGTTAATCCGTGATTGTTCCCCATCTTCTCTATTGTTTCAATGACGACCTTGTACCCTGGAATGATCTCTGGGACTAGTTCTAGAACATAATCAACAGGAAAGTACGGCATATTGATCCTGCATAATCGGCGCAGATCAATGGCAATTCCCCTAAGTACTGCTCTGGATACCGGCATTGCTTTCATTGTGTGCTTCATCAAGTCTTCTCGTTAAGAATTTTTAGAAATTCACCTAAAGTCTCATCATCAATGTCCTCAAATTTTCTGGCGAGGGCATAGGCCGCATTGATTCGAGTCTCCGACGCGTCTGTTGCAACATTGAGCTTGAAATCTTTAGCCGACTTAGATGCGGCTTTGTTCAGTTCCTCCCGTTGTTTTTCTGCAAGGTTATATTTATCTGCGATCTCATCAGCAAAACCGACAGGGATGCTCTTCCTTCCTGTCTCAACGTAGGAAAGCCATGCCGACGACCTGCCGAGGCTTTTAGCCATGTCATAGAGTCGGAGCCCCTGTTCTATTCTTATCTTCCTTAAATACTTACCAAACTCCGTTATCATTTGTGCCTCCTAGTTTGTGGAATCCCTCCTTCCGCACCAAATATTAACCTCAAGGTTAATAAATGTCAATACGTCCGAATTTGTTTTTTTACACATATAAATTTGCGTAGATTCATCATGCGAGCAGCGCACCCTTTTACACCTTCACGCTCCGTCTCAACTTTAGCCGGCATATCACTTAGATAATACGGTAACAGCAAGTGCTTCATGCTGATTCTCCTTGGGTTGGGGGGGCTGGGTTTCCGGCCCCCTTTCTTGAAGCTTGAATGTTGAGCTTGAACGGATGGCAGCAATTCCCACCACATATGATGACCTGATCTGGCTGATGTGCCGCCGCTATTGGCGTGGCGTTGACATAGAGGGCCGGAGCTTTGACATGCGCTGGATCAAGGCGCAGATCATGGCGGAGAGCGAGTACAGGCCTCATGCGGTTAGCCCTGTGGGCGCGCGTGGATTGATGCAGCTCATGCCGGGCACATCCAAGGATGTCGCCAGGGAACTGGGAATTCCGGACAACCCCTTTGATCCATATATCAACATCATGATGGGGATCTACTACCTCAGAAAGATGTGGAACATCTTCCGGCGCGAGCGCGACCTGGAGCGGCTGCGCTTTGCTTTTGCGGCCTACAACGCAGGCGCTGGCAACATTATTAAAGCCCAGATGCGGGCGGATGAGCGCGGCTACCCTACGGACAAGTGGGCGAGCATCGCCAAGGTTCTGGCTTCGGTGACAGGCGCGGCCAATGCCCGGCAGACCACGCGGTATATTGCAAAAATAGAACGATACTACACCGACCTGCGCATGCAGGAAAAGAAGAGGTGAATATGCTGAATCTGATGATGGGCGGCTGGAAAACCTGGGTGGCGGCCGCAGGCATGGTGCTTTTGGCTGTGGTGGACGCTGCCAACGGCGACTTTGATGCTGCCGGTTCGAAGGTCATGGCTGCGCTTGGCCTGGTTGGCCTGGGGCATAAGATTGAAAAATCGAGAAGCGGCGGCCCTGGCAGCAATGGATGAAGCGGACTTGGCGCAGCGTGAGCAGGAACGTGAGCTGCGGCGCTTGCTTGCAGCCTGCGCCTATGCCCTGCCCAGGGGCGAATCGGCACGTGAGTGCGCCGATTGCGGCCAGGCCATTCCAGAGGCGCGCAGGGTGGCCATGCCGGGCTGCAGCCGCTGCATCGGATGCCAGGAACAGTTTGAGGGGAATAATCAATGAGTGAGTCAAGCCTGGCCATCGCCATTATCGAACTGCTGCAGAAGATGAGCAGTTGGGAGATTGAGGTCATCATAGCGATACTGTTCATCTTTCCGCCGGTACTCGCCTTTTTCGCGGTGCTGTCTGGGGTGCGGGCACTGCGGGCTCTGGAGCGGCAGATTGCGGTATCTGACGATCAAACCAACAAAGTCTTTGTCGAGTTGGTCAAGCGGGGGGAGTTCGCCTCGGACGTGGTCAAAAACTATGAAAAACTGGTGGTGAACCACCAGGCCCTTGCTGATGAACTGCTTGATGTAGTGAAGGCCAACACCCAGGCCATGACCCTGAGCAATGCCCGCATCGAATCGCTTTTGAGGAGCCATTTGATATGAGGGAACGCCAGCAACTCAAGGGCGAGCTGTTTGATGCCCAGGAAGAGATCAAGCGGAAAGGCACCAAGGCCCAGGGGCATTGCGAGCGCATACGGGAGCTGTTGAACCCTCTTTTGACTGAATTTGAGGAGATGCGCATCGCCGAGGCCGCTGGACTTATGGATGATCTGGTGATGCTGCAGGCCGAGCTTTTGCGGCTGGCCAGCCGCGCCGATCAGCTCAAAAAGGCGCTCTATGGCTAAGAAAGGCGACAGGGCTTTTCTGGAACCACAGGCCATGCGGCTCTATGCCGATGGCTTTTCCCTTTCCGACATAGCCAGCCAGCTTGAGGTGTCGGTTACCTCGCTCTCAAGATGGAAAGATGAAAGCAGACGCCCCGATGTCGACATGGATGAATGGGACAGGGGCAGAAGCCAGAAAAGAAGCAATATCCAGCGTTTGCGCGATCTGTTTGAAGACCAGCTCTTCTACCTGGAAGGCTTGAGCGCCATGGAACGGACAGCGCCGATGATGGACACCCTTTCCAAGATGGGAAGCCTCTTGGAGCGCTGGGACAAGATCGAAAGGACACAGCAGGTGGTGGAGGCTGTTTTTAAGGACGGCGAAGAGTCCAAGACCATGACGCCGGATCAGTTACGGGAGGAAATCAAGAAGGTCTATGGGGTCTGAGCTGTTTTATCCATACCAGCGAAGCTGGATCGGCAACAGCAGCCGCTTCAAGGCGGGGATGTTCGCCCGCCAGACAGGCAAGACCTTCTGCACCACCTTTGAAATAGCCAGGGATTGCCAGATTGCCGACCTGGAAGGACGGCGGGAACGCTGGGTCATTCTGAGCCGGGGGGAACGCCAGGCCAAGGAGGCCATTGAAGAAGGCATTAAGCGGCACTGTCAGGCCCTGGGCTCACTGGTGCGGAGCATCGAGGCGGACTGGCGCGCAGACGGCGCAACCTACCGGGCGCTTGAGGTGGAATGGCCAAACGGCTCGCGCATTACCGCCTTGCCCGCTAACCCGGACACGGCGCGCGGCTTTTCCGCCAATGTTTTCCTGGACGAGTTCGCCTTTCACCAGGACAGCCGCAAGATCTGGGGGGCTCTCTTCCCGGTGATCAGCGCCGGGCACAAACTGCGGGTAGTTAGCACGCCCAACGGCAAGAACAACAAGTTCTACGAGATCATGACCGGCGGGGACGCGCTCTGGTACCGGCAAATCACGGATATTTACCAGGCGGTTGCAGACGGGTTGCCTCGTGACATCGAAGAGTTGCGCGCGGCTTTGAACGATGATGACCTCTGGGCGCAGGAGTACGAGCTGCAATGGCTGGACGAGGCTTCGGCCTGGCTCAGTTTTGATCTGATCAACGCTGTTGAGGACGACAAGGCTGGCAGGCCAGAGCTGTATAGCGGCGGCCCCTGCTATGTGGGCGTGGATATCGGGGCACGCAACGACCTCTTCGTGATCTGGGTAGATGAACTGGTGGGCGATGTGGCCTGGTGCCGTGAAATCATTGCCAAAAAGCGCATCAGTTTCAGTGAGCAGGACATGCTTCTTGATGACGTGTTCAGCCGGTACCGGGTTTTGCGCTGCTGCATGGATCAGACCGGCATGGGTGAGAAACCGGTTGAAGACGCACAGAAACGCCATGGCAGCAGTCGGGTTGAGGGCGTCCTTTTTACGGCGGCCAACAAGCTCACCCTCGCCACCCTGGGCAAGGAGCAATTTGAAGACCGCAAATGCCGCATCCCCATGGGTGACACAAGCTTGCGGGCAGATTTGCACAAGCTCAAGAAGATGACCGGGCCCACCGGCGCGCCGAGGTTTGTAGCCGAAAGTGACAGCGCAGGCCACGCCGACCGCACCTGGGCAAAGTTCCTGGCGGCCAATGCCGCAAGTGGCGGCGGGCCGTATGAAATCGACATCTGCACAGCGGCGCGCTCTCAGGCAAGTCAGATACTGCGGGGGTACCGATGATTCTGGATATGTACGGCAACCCGGTACGGATCGAGCGCAAGAGTCTGGGCGCGGAACTTGCCAGCTTCAGTACAGCCACAGGCCAGGTCATGCAGATTATGCCTGATCCAGACCCGGTTTTGCGCAAGCGGGGCGATGACGCCAGGGTTTTGGCCGACCTAGCTGCCGATGACCAGGTCACCATGGCCATACAACTGCGCAAACGCAAGGTGCAGACCAAAGGTGACTATGACTACAGCCCTGGCCAGCCAGACAAGGGAGAGGAGCCGGCCAAGGCGGCAGCAGCCCTGTGCGACGCGTTAACCAGCGATCTTGCGCCGATCAAGTTGAAGAACGTGTTCAACGGGGTGCTTGACGCCAATTTCTACGGCTACAGCGTGTTTGAACTTTTCTGGCGGCCGGAAGGCAAGCTGATGCGGCTCGCCGGCATGGTTGAGAAGCCCCGGGAGTGGTTCGGTTTTGATGGCGAAGGCAGGCTGTTTTTCTCTGCCAACGGCCAGAAGCAATATCCGCCCTACGGCAAACTGCTGGTAGTGCGGCATGAACCGACCTACGCCAATCCATACGGTCTGCGGTTGCTGTCGCGCTGCTTGTGGCCGGTCGCCTTCAAACAGGCGGGCAGCGAGTGGTGCATGCGCTTTCTTGAGAAGTACGGCATGCCCTGGCAGGTAGCCACAGCGCCCACGAATTACGATCAAAAGCAGCGGCAGCAACTGGCCTCTTCCCTGGCCGCCATGGTGCAGGATGCGGTGGCGGTCTTGCCCGCCGGGTCAGAACACAAGCTTGAGCAGGCCAGCGGTGACAACAGTGAGAACTATCTGCAGTTTCTGCACTTCTGGAACGCAGCCATTGCCAAGGTCTTGAGCTGTCAGACCCAGTCGAGCGAACTGACCGGCAGCACCGGCAGCTATGCCTCTGCAAAGACCCATTACGAAGTGCTTGAAGACGTCGCCACGGCAGATGAGCAGCTGATCGTCGACGCCATGAACGATCTGGCGGTGGTGTATGCGGCAGTGAATGGCTCTGCCGAATATCCGCCTGTTTTCGCGTTCAACGAGCCTGAAGACTATGACGCCCAGGCCGAACTGGACAAGAAGCGTTACGCGGTGGGTGTGCGCTTCACCAAGGCCCACTTCCAGCGCTACGGCCTGAGCGATGACGAGTTCTACATGGCTGTGGAAGCAGGCATGAGCGGGGATAAGGGCGATCCGGCAGCAGGTGAGGCAGGCACAAGCGAGTTTGCCGCCGGGGATGATCCGCAGCAGCAGGCGCTTGATGCAATGATTGCCAGGGCCTTGCCCAGGGCGATCGAGGGCGGTGAGGCGCTTGCCGGGCCGCTGCGGCAAATTGTTTTGGAATCAAGGGATTACGAGGAGATTGAGGCCGCTTTAGCAGAGCTTTTGGGCCGCGATCTTGACCCGGCAGCGATGGGCGCATTGCTCACCGAGATGCTGATTGCAGCGGAGCTGTACGGCCGTTTTGCGGCAAGTGAGGCAAGCAATGCTGCACTTTGATCCGAAACCGCCGGAAGAAGCTCTGGCCTGGTGGCAGAACAAGGTGCCGGTCAGCAAGGATGAATTTGAAAACATGACCGCTGAGGCCAGGGCGCGGGCCTTTACCGCATCTGGCCTGCATAAACTCGACCAGGTGAGCCTGGTGCATAAGGCCATTGGCGATGCCATGGCCGCAGGCAGGCCCATGGAGGAGTTTAAGCGGGAGATGGGCAAAAAGCTCGACGGCAAGCTCAGCGCATACCGGCTTGAGACCGTCTACCGCACCAATGTGCAGTCGGCCTACCATGCAGGCCGGTACAGCCAGATGATGCGGGTGAGCGAAAACATGCCCTGGTGGCGCTACGTGTCGGTGGATGACAGCCGCACCCGGCCATCACACAAGGCTTTGCACGGCCTGGTACGGCGTTATGACGATCCGTTCTGGGACGCTTTCTACCCGCCTAACGGCTTCCGGTGCCGCTGTACGGTGCAGGCCCTGTCTGACCGGCAGATGGACAGGAAAGGCTACGAGGCTGGTGAAGGCACCCCTGGCATGATGGTTTGGATCGATCCGCAGACAGGCGCGGAAACGCCGGTTGTACCCCGGCCAGACCTGGGTTTTCACGGCAACGTGGGTAAGCAGCACTGGCTGGAAACCCTGTTGCCGCTGGTGTCAGCCAAACTTGCCGCCTTGCCCGCAGCGATTGGCGCGTCTTTTACCTCCAAGGCGCAAGTTGAGAGCTTCGCTTTTTGGCACAACAACCCAAAAGGTGATTTTCCGGTGGCAGTACTGGCCGATGCCCACGCAGCAAAAATCGGTGCCAAGACAAAGGTGGTGCATATATCGCCTGAAACTGCCCGTAAACAGGCTGACCGCCATCCGGAGTTAAGCGCAACCGAATATTTAAGGGTGCAAGACACTATCAGCCACGGTGAAGCCATCCAGGACGGCTTGAAGACGCTGGTCTTTATACTGGACGCCGCGGACGGCTATGTGAGCGTGGTGAAAGCCACACAAACGGGCAAGGCCCTGTATCTAACGAGTTTCAGGCGGCTGAGCGCTGATGAGGCAAAACGAGACAAGGAAATACTGAGATTACGGAAAAAAGGGGAATAGGTGCATGGCAGGGCCTCCCTTTCCGCATTGAACGGCAACCCTGCATAGCACTCCGCGTATCGCGTGTTACGGCCGGGAGAATATCACCGCGTCGCATGCACCCAATTTCATAATAACAACAAAAAGGCAGGCAAGCAAGTGTGGGACACCATCTTCAAGGCGGGCAAACAAACGGATTCAAAGGGGCGGGAACGCCTGTGGACAGAGGCGGAGCTGGATCAGTTGGCGCTGTCTACCGAGGTCCCGCTTGTGGCCATTCATCCCAAGAGCGAGCGGGAAGTTGAACAGTTCGGGAAAACCGCAGAGTTGCGCCGTGTGGGCGTGGAGCTGCAGGCCCGCTACAAGGATGTGCCTGGTGCGCTGCACAGTCTTGTGCAGGGCGGCCTGAAGCTCGGCAAATCGGTGGCCATCGATCCGGTCGCAATGCGGCTTACCCATATTGGACTTCTAGGCGCGGATCAGCCGCCCGCAGTGGCTGGTCTTGGCCCGCTCACTTTCAACAAAGACGAACAATCAATCATCTACTACCAGATGGAGGAAGGGATGGACGAAAAAGACAAACGCATCCAGGAACTGGAAAGCCAGGTGGCCGCGCTCGAAGCTGCAAGGGACAGCAGCGAGGCCCAGGCCGCCCTTGAGCACGCTAAAAGCGAGCTGAAAACCGAACAGGATGCACACGCGGCCACTAAGGCCGAATTCAGCCAGTTCCGGCAGCAGGCCGAGGATAAGGCCCTGGCTGAGCGCATCGACGCTCTGGCCGCCACAGGCCGGATTTTCCCGGCAGACAAGGGCAAGACCCTCGTTTTTGCCCAAGCCATGGAGGGCAGCAAGGCCGTTATGACCTTCACAAAAAAGGACGGCAGCAGCGAGCAGGTCAGCCCCCGCGAGATGTATCTGCGCGAGCTGGAGGCCCGGCCCGAAAACCATGTGGGCCTACTCAACGAGTTCGCAGCAAGCGGGGAACCGGCTGCAGGCAAAGAGACGGTCGATCTCTCCAAAATCAACAGTTACGCGTAAGGAGTAAACCATGACCATTTCTGGAAACATCAGCAGCATGAGCTTTGCCGCAGACCAGCATGCCCGCGTCGAGGGGGACTACCGGGTGCTGCCCGGCGAGTTGGAAGGAGACACCAAGGTATGGCCTCGGGGCCTGCTTTTGGTGAAAAGCTCGGCAGCAACCAAGTGGACACCGCTTTCAGCGCTGCCCGCTACCGGCGTCTGGTTCCTGGGTGTGCTGGACGAGGACGTTGACACCACAAAGGCTGGCAGCGGCATGGTGGTCCGCTTTGGCGGGGTCAAGCTCTCTGAACTCAAGGTTGGCGTTGACGCCCAGGCCGCCCCTTCCGCCGACTTCGTGCACGCGCTCGAAGCGCACAAAATCTACGCCGTTTAAGGAGGCGATTTAATGGACATCCGTAAATACTACAACGTCAAGGCCATAGCCCAGCGGCTGCAGCAGTTGCCGCCGCTCACCAGTACGGTGGTGGACACCTTCTATGGCCGCAAGGTCAACCACCCCTTTGACCGGGTTGGCCGCAGCGACATCACCGCCATCGGCGCGCCTGCTCCGCTTATTGCCCGTGGCGCGCCCTCGCTGCCTGTGAGCGGTGGCGTACTGTCGCTTGACGACTACGAACCCTTTGAAGTTGCCAATCACCAGTTTTTCACTGCCGCCGACATGAACCGCCTGCGGCATCTGGACGAGCAGTCCATTGAGGCCCGGCTTGCCGGAGTGGACGACAACCTGCGCCGTATCTGCCGGGTGACCACGGAGGCCATTGCCTCGGTTGCCCTGACCGGCACGGTCTCCTGGCCGGTGGCCCTGGAAGGCGGGAAGATGGAGACCTACCAGGTGCAGTTTGGCAATCCGCTGGCATTCGTGCCCGCTAAGCTGTGGGATGCTGCTGATATCAATGTGCGCCAAGTCTTTGACCATCTGCAGGAGATGGAGACCCTGGTGCAGGAATCAGGCTACGGCGGCAATGTGGAGTTTTGGGCGGGCAAGACCGCATACAACGTGCTGCTTGGCCTGGTGGAGGTCTATGGAGAAAACCCGAAGGCCAAGCTGCGGGTAGAGGTCAGCAGCCGCGGCATTTCGATTGGCGAGTTTGTGATCAAGAAGATGACCGAAACCTATGTGCACCCGCAAACCGGCGCAGTCACGCCAAAAGTTGCGGCCAACAAGGTTATGGCCTTTGCCACGGACGCTGTGCACACGCTGTTTTACTGCGCGTTGGACGACCTGGACGCCCGCCTGCAGCCGCTGCCTTACTTCAGCAAGCCCATCGACACCAAGGATCCCTCCGGGATCAAGATTGTGGGGCGGAGCAAACCCTTCCCGGTGCCGGTGGTCAAGGCTATCTGCTGGGCCACAGTGACGGCGTAAGCAGAAAACGTCCTTATTTGCCCTGTGTTCGATTTTTTACCCATAAACGAGTCTACCCTCGCGCCAGGGGCTCTAAATCGAACCTGGCGAATTTTAAACATGGTTTAAACGCTATCAGGCTGCATGTACTCGACGCCGGATGAACTGAAACTGCTGCTCTCTGAAAAAGAGCTGGTGCAACTGGCCAGTGATGGCCGGGTTGGGCTGTGGCTTGACCCGGCTGTACAGGCGGTGCTGAACGAGGCCATTGACCAGGCTGACAGCGAGATCGACGGCTATCTCAGCCTGGTGGTGGAGTTGCCCTTGAACCTGCCGCCCCGGCTGGTGGGCAACCTCTCCGCCAAGATCGCGGTCTACAACCTGCTGCGGCGCAGGCCCACGGTGCCCGATCACTGGCAGAGCGAGTATCAGCGCTGCCGTGATCTCTTGCTCAGGATCGCGGAAGGCAAGCTCAAACTGCCCGTTGAAGAAGATGGCGGCAGCGGTCTGGTCGACGATGCGCTCGATCCGGGCCGTATCGTGGTCGTGACCAGAGACAAGGAGTGGTGAGCCATGGCGGTTGAGCTGCGGGTACAAATAGATGACCAGGATTTCCAGATCTTGCGGCGGCGGCTGGAAGGTTTGGGCACAGGCGCTATTCCGGGCGCGCTGTATGAAATTGGCGAGAGTGTGCGCACCATGGCCATTGACGCCTTTTCAGAGAGCGCGTCGCCGGAAGGGGCAGACTGGGAACCCTCGCAGCGGGCCTTGCGGCAAGGCGGCAAGACCCTGGTGGATACGGCCACCCTCAGGAACTCCCTGAGTGTGGCAATGGGTAGGGATGAAGTGGAGGTTGGCAGCAACATGGTTTACGCCGCCATTCATCAACTGGGCGGTAAAGCCGGACGCGGCCACAAGCTGACTTTGCCTGCACGGCCATATTTACCGGATGTCGGTGGCAAGCTGCTCCGGCAGGAGGCCCTGGACATTTTGAGCGCGCACCTTGGGGAGGCCCTGAAGTGATTGCCAGGCACGCGGAACTCTGCGAGTTCATACTGAGCTGCATCGATGCAGTCCCGTTCCTGCGCGAAAACCTGCGCAAGACAGACATGATCCATGCGCTTGATGCCGAGGCCCTGAGGAGCTTTTTCGACTTTGAGCTGACCCTTGGCCTCTTCGTGCGGGGCGGGGCATACGAACGGGATGCATCGCTGCGCGGCCAGATAGAAGAGGTGGAGCTGAGCGTGGTGATTGGCGGGCGCAATCTCAGCAGTGACGCCGCCGCCCTGGGCGCTGGCAGCGAGCCTGGCTGCTGGGACGTGCTGGAAGCTGTGCGCGCCCTGTTTTCAAGCGATGGGTGGAAAAACGGGCGCGGCAACATCCGCGACATCGAGCCCATACGCTGGCGGATGCTGCACGCGGTCAGCGGCCTGGCCATACTCGGACTGGAACTGCGGATCGAGCTGGCGCGGCCACTGACCATAACCAACAACTTTGAAATATACGGAACCGGCTACCCGAACAAGTAAGGAGCATACCATGAGTGATGAGATGAAGAGTCAGGGAGAGGTCAAGGCCATGTCAACAGATGATAAAACCGTGTCAACGGATGGTAGAAGCGCGTCAGCAGACGCCAAACCGGAAAAGAAAGGCTCCGCCGCCAGGAAGGCCAGCGCTAAGGCAGCAGAGGGCGCGCAGGCAGGCCCCTGGGTGTACGTAGGCCCGAATGACATCCGCAAACAGCTTAAGACGAAAACCGCGTATCTGCAGATTCCGGAAGGCCTGGACGAGGCGCTTTTTGTGGCGCTGGATGATTTCCCGGCCTGGGAAAAGCAGCAGAAGGAGGCAGGTAAATGACATACAGGCACGGAGTGTACATCAGCGAGGTACCTACCTCGCTGCGGCCCATGCGGCATGTGGAGGCGCGGATGCCGGTGGTTATCGGCACGGCTCCTGTGCAGACCATCACCGATACAGCCAAGCGGCCTGTCAACCAGCCAGTGCTCTGCCATACCTATGCGGACTTTGTGGCCGCATTCGGCTGGGATGAAGACCCCGCCTACACCCTGTGTGAGGCGGCCCACATCTTTTTCAGGCTCTACGCGGTGGCTCCGGTGGTGTTCATCAATGTGTTCGACCCGGTCAAGCATACTGACGGTGTAAGCGCGGTGGCAGCGGCAGACATTGTGGGCGGCATTGACGCGCCCACGGGAGCGAAAACCGGGCTTGAGCTGGTGGATTCGGTGTTTCCCCTGTTCAGGCTGGTACCAGGGCAGATACTGGCCCCCGGATACAGTGACCTGCCTGCCGTTGCCGTGATGATGCAGGCCAAGGCCGATGAGATCAACACCATGTTCCGGGCGCTGACCGTGGTTGACCTGCCGGTGGACTACTACACCGAGGCCCCATCCTGGAAAGAGACCAACAACTATACCTCGGCGGGCATGATCTGCTGCGTGGGCAAATGCCTGGTGGGCGAGACGGAGCACTATCTTTCCACCCATCTGGCTGCGCTGGCCATGGAGGTTGACGAGGACAACGGCGACATCCCCTATGTGTCGCCATCCAACCATAACCTGCGCATCAGCGGCTTCAAGATCGGCGCACAGGCGGTGAATCTCGGCATCGAGCAGGCTAACTACCTGAATGGCGAGGGCATTGTTACGGCCATCAACTTCGATGGCGGCTGGAAACTGTGGGGCAACCGCACCGCAGCCTATCCGTCCAATACCGACCCGAAAGACAGTTTTATCCCGGTTAGAAGCTTCTTTAACTAGCTGGGGAAAACCTTGATTCTGTCGTACTGGTCGAGGGTGGACACGCCGATCCGCAGACGCGACATCACCAACGCCATTGACTCGGCAAACGTCTTTCTCAATGGGCTGGCTGCCCGCGAGATCATCCTGGGGGGCCGCTGTCTGTTTCTGGAAGAGGAAAACCCGGTGACTGATCTGATGGACGGCATTGTCCGCTACCACGTCATGGTCACGCCGCCGACACCGGCACGGGAGATCGACTTCGCCCTGGAGTATGACCCCGAATACTTCAAAACGCTGTTCACCTGATAAGGAGACCGCAATATGCGAGGACGAATACCAGATAAACTGACAGATTTCCGCGTCTACAACGATGCCCAGGATCTTTTGGGCGTGGCAGATATCGACCTGCCGGATTTTGAAGCGGATTCGGACGAAATCAAAGGGGCAGGACTGGCCGGTGTTTTGGACACGCCTGCTTTGGGCCAGTTCAAGTCGCTGCAGGTGGGGCTCAACTTCCGCACGCCCACGGATGCCACTTTTACCCTGCTGGCTCCCAAGGTGCACAAGCTGAGTCTGTACGGATCAATCCAGCATTTTGACGGGGTTGCGGGTGAGATCAAGGAAATCCCGTGCAAGATTTATGTGCACGGGCTGCCCAAGAAAAAAAGCATGGGCAAGTTTGATAGCGGCAAGAAGACCGAGACCAAGCTCGAACTGGAGCTGACCTATATCAAGATCAGCCTGGATGGTGAAGACAAGCTGGAACTCGACAAGCTCAACTACATCTTCATGGTCGACGGCAAGGACTATCTCGCGGCGGTGCGGGTCAACCTTGGCCTCGCCTGAGCAGACAGATAACGAAACCTGGAGTGAAAAATGGAAGCAGGTAAAGCGGTAAGCACGGGCCAGACAGAGAAGAACAGGGTGGTCTTTACCAATCCGGTCACCTTGAATGGAGAGACCGTAAGCTCGATTGTCATGCGGGAACCCACCGTGGCGGATATGCGGGCCGTGGATAAGCAGGGCAGCACGGATCTGGAGCGGGAAATCCTTATGATTGGAAGGCTGATCGGAGTTCCCGGCGAGGAACTGGATGCCCTTTCGGTCAGCAACTACAAGAGGCTGCAGGACAAGTACGCCTCTTTTTTCGCCTCAGTTGGGCAGGCTGCCGCACGCTGATGGTGCACTTGGCCATGACCACGCATACCGGCATTGATTTCTGGATGGGCTGTACGCTCGGCGAGCTGGAGGAGTTTGCCACGGAAGTTGATGCCGCTATGACAGCCGAAGGGCGCGAGGGGGATTGAGGTGGAAAAGTTTGCTCTGGGCATAACCATTGGCGCGGCCCTTTCCGGCACCTTCCATCAGGCCGTTACTACTGCTGATCAGAAGATTAAAGATCTGACTGGCACGGTGAAGGGTTTGGAAGCGCAGAAAATGGCAGTGGCCGAGGTGCGCAGGTACGAGGCGGCCCTGGTTGAGCTGACCGCCAAGAACCGGGCGATGACTACGGCCAGCCGCGACATGCGCACGCAGATCGACGCGGCCAAAACAGCCTTTCATGCAGCCCAGACCAATGCCAGAGCCCTTGGCATAGATACCGGCAAACTGACCGAGGAGGAAAAACGCCTCGGCGTCGAACTGAAAAGGACGAATACCCAGCTTTCTGCGCGCCAGACCCTAGCCAGCAACAAAGAGCAGCGTGCAGACCTCCACGGCAAGATGGCACGCGGGATTGCGCCGGTGATGGCTGGCAGCGCGCCTATTGCCGCAGCCGTGCATTCGGCGGTGCAGTTTGAATCTGCGATGGCCGATGTGCGCAAGGTGGTTGATTTCGAGACGCCCGAGGCCTTTGCCGAAATGGGCAACGATGTGCTCCGGCTGTCCACGCGTATCCCCATGGCAGCCTCTGGTCTGAGTCAGATCATTGCGGCTGCCGGTCAGTCCGGTATCGCCAAGACGAGAACAGAGCTGCTGCAGTTTGCCGAAGATGCCGCCAAGATGGGCGTTGCCTTTGACATTGGCGCGGCTGAAGCAGGCCAGATGATGGCCAACTGGCGTTCAGCCATGGCGCTTGACCAGGGGCAGGCGATCAGCCTGGCCAATGCCGTCAACCACCTGTCGAACAACATGAACGCCAATGCCGGGGCGCTAGGCGAGGTCTTGCAGCGGCAGGGCGCGGTGGCCAAGGCTGCGGGTCTGACCGAGATTCAGACCGCCTCCCTGGGCGCGGCCCTGCTCAGCTCTGGAGCCGGTCCGGAAATATCAGCCACGGCCCTGAAGAATCTGGTGGGGGCGTTGACCAAGGGCAAGGCTGCAACCAAGGCACAACGGGAGGCCTTTGCCGAGCTGGGTTTTGAAGCGGTCGACATGGCGAAGATGATGCAAAAAGACGCGCCTGGAGCGATCAAGTCGGTCTTTGCCGCCCTGCAGGCCATGCCGGTTGAGGAACAGTCGGCCCTGATTTCTCAGCTCTTTGGCGAGGAGTCAAAGGGTGCAATCGCGCCACTCCTGACCAATATGGCAGAGTTGCACAAGGCTTTTAATCTCACCGCAGATGCAACCAAGCTCAGCGGCTCGATGCAGGCTGAATTTGCCCTGCGCTCTGCCACCACAGGGAATAACCTTGAGCTGATGCGCAACCGGATCACCAGAATCGGCGTGGTCTTGGGTACCACGCTGCTGCCCGCCTTCAATGCCCTTTTAGCCCCTATCGGTGCTTTGGCGGACATTGTGGGTGATTTGGCTGTACGATTCCCCACCCTGACTACCGTTGTGGCGGGTGCTGCGGTCGCCATGGTGGCGCTGCCGGTAAGCCTCGTGGCGGTTCGATATGCGTTTAACTTGATGTCAAGCGGCATCGCCATCGCCAAGCTGGCCCTGGTCGGCATTGGCAAGGTAGCGAGCATTACCCGGATACGGATGATTGCCCTGGCCGCAACCCAAAAAGCCCTGGCTATTGGTTCACGCCTGCTGGCCGCAGCGCAGGTAGCCCTGGGCGCGGCCATGACGGTCGGGCTTGGGCCGATCGGCATCGCCATCGCGGCAGTCGTAGCCCTGGGCGCTGGAGCGTACATGCTCATCAGACACTGGGATAAGGTGGGGCCGTTTTTCGCCCGCGCCTGGGAGGGCATCAAGAATGTCTTTGCCCAGGGGGTAGCGTTTGCAAAGCAAGTGTTTCTGAATTTCACTCCGGGCGGACTGCTCATCAAGCACTGGGACAAAGCGGGGCCGTTCTTCACCAACCTGTGGCAGGGCATCAAGACCTCGTTTTCGGCAGGTATTGAGGCGATCAAGCAGGTTTTCCTGAACTTCAACCCGGTAATCTGGGTCAAGCAGATGATCGACCCGGTGACCAGTTTTCTTGCCAGCGTTGACTGGTCTGCCTCCGGGCGGGCCCTGGTGAACACCCTGACCCAGGGAATCAAGTCGGCCGCCATGGCCCCAGTTGAAGCGGTAAAAGGGATGCTGGGCAATGTACGTGAATACCTGCCTTTCTCTGATGCCAAGGTTGGTCCGCTCTCCAGCCTGACTGCATCTGGCAGGGCAGTGGTGACCACCTTTGCCGCAGGTATTGGCCAGGAAGGGACTGGGCTGGGAACAGTCTTCAGCAAAGTGTTCTCGGGCGCGGCGCGTGCGCTGGCAATGCCCGCAAGCCTGCTCTTCTCCGGTAAGCCCGGCGCAGGCAAGGCTGGTGCAGGTAAGGCCGGGGCAAAGGATGCGGGGGCTGGGCAGATCATTATCCACCAGAATCTGCAGGTAGACGCCAAGGCCGACGCCAAGGAATTTGAACGTATTCTCAACTCTGGCAACGCCAAGCTGGTCAACCTGATCAGGCAGGTGATGCGTGAGCAGGAGACCAATAACCGCCGGGTCAGCCTGGGAGGGGTGCAGGTTGTCTAAGCCTACCGTGTACACTACCATCCAGGGCGAGACCTGGGATCAGGTCGCCCTGAAGGTGTATGGCCGCGAGACCGGCATGCATCACCTGATAGCGGCCAATCCCGCCCACAGGCTGACCCTGTTTTTCGAGGCTGGAGTGGCCCTGACGATTCCCGCAATAGCCAAAGAACGCGTGGTCGAGATCCCGCGCTGGAAGGAGCGCTGATGGACGCCAAGACAGCACGTTCAGCCACGGTGGTGATGCTCTACAAGGGTGAGGATATCGCCGCATTTTGCACCAGCTTCAGCTTTACATCCAAGGCCTACGGCGAGATGGATCAGGTGGCTATTACCCTGCAGGATCGGGATGGCCGGGTGTGGCAGGGAGAGCGCTGGCCAACCCGTGGCGACATTTTGGAGCCCATCCTGATTGTGGAAGACTGGCGCAGGAACGAAGACCGGCACGAGTTGCGCTGCGGCGCTTTTGAGCTGGATATGCCGGTGGTTACCGGGCCGCCGGATACCATTGAACTCAATGGTTCCGCCAAAAAGACGGAGACCAGCGCCCAGGCCGAGAAGAAGACCACCGGTTGGGAGGCGGTTTCTCTCTCCCAGGTGGCGGGCGATATTGCTGGCCGCAACGGCTACAGCCTGGACTGGCGGGGCAAGGATCGCAGCTATCCGAGGCTTGATCAAAAAGAAGAGGGAGACCTGGCCTTCCTGGAGCGTATCGCCCAGGAGGCAGGCAACGGAGTCAAGCTCCATGAGGGGCGGCTGACAGTAATGGATGTGGCGGCGATGGAGAACCAGGCCCCGGCTTTTGTCTTCAACCGCTTGCAATCCTTTGCCCAGGGCCCGGCAGTGGTGGACTACCGCTTTTCCTCGGAACTGCACGACAAATACAAGAGCTGCCGGGTGATCTGGCAGGACACGGACTTGGGCGAGCTGTATGTCGGCAAATTCGATGACCCCAAGGTGCCGTCAGGCGAAGTGCTGAAGATCTCCGACAAGCGGGTGACCTCCAGCGGTGATGCGGAAAAACTGGCCAAGGAATCGCTTCTGGCAAAGAACCGTCCTGATATCATCGCTGATCTGACCATTGTGGGCGATACCCGCGTGAAAGGCGGCTTAACCTGCACGTTAACCGAGTTTGGAGGCTTCTCTGGCAAGTACCTGATCAAGTCGGCGGAGCACTCACCCTTTGATGGCTACAAGGTCAAGCTCAGCTTGCAGAAGGTGAAGTGATGGCAGTGGTGGAAGATTTGGCCAAACGACTTGCCAGGGTAGAGGAACAGGTGCACCAGATGATTCTGCGCGCCCTGGTCACCCAGGTTGATGGTGAGCGCTACATGGTCAAGGTCAAATACCCGGCCCAGGACAGCGTTGAATCCGGCTGGCTCCAGGTGCTGACCGCAAAAAGCCATAAGGACAAGTATTTCTCGCTGCCGGACATTGATGAACAGGTGCTGGTCTTCCACATCCCAGGCGCGCAGGATGTTGGCTACGTGCTTTCCACCAGTTATTCGGCCATCAACCCGGTGCCAGAAGGGGCGGATAACCCGGATATCACCATGATCAACTGGGGCGAAGGTTCCTGGTTCAAACACAACCGCGCAACCGGCGACGTGGATCTGCACGTAACCGGCAAGCTGACCATAGCCGTAGGCGGCGACATCAAGATCGGCAGCGGCAGCTCCATTAATATCAATGCGGCGGATGAGATTACAGTCAAAGCGCCAAACGTGATCACCGTAGGCGATGCGACCACAATCAACATCAACAGCAAGACCGACACCAACATCGTTGGTTCAACCAATCTGACCCTGATGAGCACAGCCAAAAGCGAGCTGTACAGCGATGGCGACACCAAGGTGAAGGCAGCAGCCGAGCTGGTTTTGAGCAGTGGCAGCAACGCTTATCTGACCGCTGGCGAGGTGTTGCATTGCCACGGCACCATGGATGCCCACTTCGGTTCCGATCTGATCACTTCGGTCTATGGCGGGCCTATGCTGCTCCTGGGGGCAGAGACCGTGCAGACCAGCGGCCTGAACCTGGTTGAGATGGTGGAGCGGGTCGCGGCCACCCTACCACCCGTTCCGGCCACCACTCTGCCGCCAGCGTCGCCGGGCAAGGATGCCGCTGCCCTGCCAGCCGATACCGTGGTGGAGCCGCAACCCATTGTGCCGGAACCCTATGTGTTTGATCCGCCGCCAGCGCCAGGGCCGACACCGAAAGACCCGGGCCCGGGCGAAGGGCCAACCAGCCGGGCTCAGATCGGAGGCACCTGATGACAAGCGAGCTGGGCAGCTTTGGCGACATCGTCTTTGAAGTGAGCGACAGCAGAATGCGCACCTTCAAAGACCTGCAGCAGCAGAAGCGTGGCCGCTACAGCGTGATCAATGTGGCCAACCACGAACAGCTTTTGCAGTACGAAGGCCGGGAATTGCAGGAGGTGAGCTTCACCATTCAATTGCACCACCGCTTCTGCAATCCCATGGCCGAGATTGATCTGCTGCGCCTGATGGTGGAAGAGCACCAGGCATACAGTTTGATTGTGGGCGGCTTCATGGTCGGTGAATTTGTGCTGGAAGAGATGGGCAGCAACTGGGAGACGGTTGCCAAAAACGGGGTAATCATGATGGCCACCGGCACCCTCAAGCTCAAGGAGTATGTGTGATGGAAATCACCATCAGCGCCGAAAGACAGGACATCACCATTCATCCGGGCTCGCTGGAGGCGGAGGTAGTGCAGAACATCCGCATGATCCTGACCACGGTGAAGGGCACCCTGCCGCTGGACCGGAATTTCGGTTTGTCTCCCCGGATCATCGACACCCCGATTGAGCGGGCCAAGGCCTTGGCGGTGAAGGAGATTCACGAGCAGGTGAATCGCTACGAACCTCGGGCACGCATAGTGCAGGCCGGATTCTCAGGGGATAACGCCACCTCATCGGACGGGCGGCTGCTCCCCTGGGTGATAGTGAGGATTGCCGATGAATAGACGCTTTTTGCCAGACATAGCTTTCTGCGAGACTGACACCAGGAAGGTGGAGGCCGCCATCATCACCGGCTACGAAGAGGCGGCTGGGGTAACGCTCTATCCTGGCGATCCGGTACGGCTCTTCATGGAAGGGGTGGCCTTTCTCATTGCCCAGCAAAACGTGCTCATTGACTTCACCGGCAAGCAGAACCTGCTGCACTATGCGGTTGATGGCTACCTGGAGCATTTAGGCAATTACCTGCATACCTACCGTCTTAAGCCGCAAGCGGCGCGGGCAACTTTTGCCGTTACCCTGGCCTCTGTCCGCACCGAGGCGCTGCACATACCCCAGGGCATACGCATCAGGGCCGGTAACAGTGTAGTTTTTGCCACAGTGGAAGAGTTGATTATCCCGGCGGGTGAGCTTTCCGGGCTGGTGGATGGCGTTTGTGAGACAGAGGGCGTTCAGGGCAACGGGTTCCTGCCCGGCCAAATCCGCCAACTGGTCGACCCGGTAGCGCATGTGCGCTCTGTGGTTAACACCACTGAATCCAGGGGCGGCATGGATATGGAAGATGATGAAGGCCTGCGCGGCCGCATTGCTTTGGCCGCCGAGGCTTATGGCTCTGCCGGGTCGCTTGACGCCTATCGCTACCATGTCAAATCCGTGCACCAGGGCATCATAGACGAGGCAATCTGGCAACCCGAACCGGGCGAGGTATACATTGCCCCGCTCATGGTTGGCGGTGAGCTGCCCTCAGACGAGGTGATCAAGGCGGTGCATGATCACCTGGTGCGGGATGATATCCGGCCATTCACCGATCTGCCCACTGTGGTCAAGCCCACGGTGATCAAAGGCTCGGTTAGTCTGCGCTATTATATATTGGTGTCTTATGCGGCCAGGTCGACGGCGATCATCGCCCAGGTCAATGCTGCGGTGGAGGCGTACATCGCATGGCAGCGCGCGGTGCTGGGCCGGGATGTGCTCCCCTCCAAGCTGATCGAGTTTATCCAGGGCGTGGAGGGCATCCAGCGGGTCGAAGTGGAGAGCCCGGCCTTCATGCCGCTTGATCCCTGGGAGGTTGCGCATCTGGCAGTATCAGAAGTGAGCTACGGAGGCCTGGCCCATGAGTAACCGCCTCATCCCTATATTGCCGGACAGCCTGGCCGCGCCCGTAATGGCAGCGGCTGCGGAAGCCGCTGGCAGGGCAGAACAGCGGGCCTTTGACCTGATCCCCCTGGCGGGCATCTGGAGCCGGCTGGATGAACTGACCGATTCGCAGCTCGATCACCTGGCCTGGCACCTGCATATTGACGGCTACAGCTATGCTGGGAGCAAGGCAGAGAAGCTGTGGCTGGTCCGGCATTTTCACGCCTGGCACCGCTTCAAAGGCACGGTACACGGGCATGCGCTCTACTGGCGCAGGCTACTAGACCGCTCGCTCCTCGGGCACGCGCCCCGCTACAACAGCTACTGCGGGGCCAGCCTGACACAGGCCGAGCGGCGAGCATTTGAAGACCTGCATCCAGAAATCCGCATCTATCCGTTCCGCAACAAGGGCCTGGTGCAGGGCAAGTTTCTGAACTGCATCCTGTGTCCGGATTACATGGTGAAAAGTGATGCCGCCGACCGGGTTGGGCGGCAGGTCTACAACTTTGATCCGGTCACCGGCCAGGAGGTCAAGCTCAACCGCTTGCCCGAGGAACTGGATGTGACCGTTGAAAGCCCGGTAGAGATTGCCCAGGCAGGTCGGGCTGCGGGGCTATTTTTGGGCAGTGTGATCACGCCCAGCCGAACGGTAGACCACCATGGCACAGGCAGGATATTCCTTTTACACCCGACTGCGCCCACGGCAAGTTCAAGCGGCAGCGATTCGTTGGCGGCCCAGGCGCTCCTGCCCATGTACAGCAACTACTCGGTTGCACCGCAGCGCGGCGCCGCTAAGGGCGTCTTTTTGAGCAACAGGTACCCTGACTATTTTGCAGAAGAGGGCGGCAGCAAGCTCGGCGGGTATTTGCCAGCCAGTAAAACCTGGCACAAGTCCTGCCTGGTAAAGAGTAATGCGGGCGATCGCATCTATAAAAAGCTCAAACTCTACGACGCCCGCCGTGCGTTCGATGGCACCCGTAACGCCCGCGCCTTCCTGGGCGGCTTCCGCCTGGGCAAGATGCCGCCGCATCATGGGGAGATCTCCATAGATGCAAGGGGCCTGGCCTTCTCTTTCGCCCCATGGCCGGGCAAGGGCTTTGCCGGGCACACCTATTTTACAGTCAGTGACGCGTCTGACCGGATCAAGCAGGTCGTTGATGTGGGGCGGCTAGCGGCGCGGGCCAGTGACAAGGTGCTGCTCTCGATCAGCAATTACAAAAGGGCCAAAGCTTCTTCCGCGTATAAGGCTGGGGCTATCAAGGCCGGAACCTATGTTTTAAGGGTCAACTAAGCAGGAGATAACGGAATGGAAAAACAGGTTATTTTTAGAGATCGGCAGGAGTTCCAGGCTGCTGACGCCAACAACGTGGAATTGTACACCGAGCAGTCCCTGCAGCACTTTGTGCAGGATGCTATTACCCCGGAGCGGCTTTTTGTCGGTTTTTTGATCACCAACCCTTCGGCAACTGAAATCGAGGTTGCCCCTGGCCACCTTTGGGACGGCACCAGCGGCAATATCTACGTTTCAGAGAGCGCAAAGAGGGAATCGATCGTTTCGTATCTGCCGGTGGTCGATGAGAAGTGGCTGACTTTGTCTGTGGTGGGCCAAGTGAAAGAGGTGGATATCGAGCCGCGCGATTTCCTTATTGATCTGCAATCCATGCAGACCGAGCCGCGAATGGTGCCTGTGACCAGCGCCAAGGTGGCGGAACTGCATATTGTGCAAGGCCTCGAATCCAGTGATCCGCAGAAGAACAACCCGCCCACGGGCTATACCCTGATCGGCTATGTGCGCATTTCGCCATCCGGCATTGAGGAAATCCAGATAGCCGAGCAGTTCCGGTTGATGTCGCTCTATCGTACATGGCTGGCCACTCAGACCAACAAGGCCTGGATTGATGCCACTGACCCGCAGATAGCCAGCATCAAGAGCGATATCGCGGCCCTGGCGGCTCGCCTGGCGGAACTGCAGCCGAACGCGCCGCTTCTGATGGAAATGACCCGCGACATTGCCAACCTGAAAGACCTGCAGGGGCTACCCGACACCTATTCTACCTATGGCTCGGACTGGTTTTTGACCAATGACGAAACAGACGTTGATGATGTCGATTTTTATGCCAGATCGGAGGAAGGGGCTCGTTTCCCATGGGCGAACATGAAAAAGGTGCAGCCCAGTCTTTTTAACCCGTATGCCGATGAGGTAAAAAATCACAACGGGCTGCTCCTGCCTGCCTATGAAGACCACATACGGCTCGACCTCTCCAACGGTTATGCAGGAAATCTTGCCATCGGATCATACCAGTACACCACTGTCGAAATGGTGCAGGCTGAACGCACTAGGGTACAGATACAATATGGCCCGGCCAGGGTGGTGTGCAGCAACCACCTCAACTGGCACTGGATGAAAGGAGCAGCAGTCAACGGCATTGTCGCGCACGATGGCAAGGAATACTTAGTAACCGGCAAGTGGGGAGAGCACGGTGGCTGGCATTTCTTCCGTATCCAAGAATATTGGCGCACCACGGTGCTCGAAAAGTACATGTACGAGCGCACCAATGTGCATTCCTTAAGCGGCAGCCAAGTAGCGCAAACCATTCTGGCGCATCAGAGCGGTTGGCTTACCGGTATTGATCTGTACTTTGACGCAGTTGACACGGCTGGCGACCTGCACCTCGCGATTTGTGAGACACAGCTTGGCCAGCCCGATGTGCGACGGAACATCGCGACGACATCGCTTGCACCGGAGTATATGCGCAAGCGGCCGCAGGCCACCTTGTTCACGCTGCAGGAGCCGGTGTTTTTGGAGGCTGGCCGCCTGTATGCCTTGGTGCTCATTACCCAGGGCAATCATAAAATAGCCCTCACCCAGGGCACCAACTACACCCAGGGCACGCTCTTTACAAGCACTGATGGCGTGTACCACCAGGGTGATTTCACTAAAGACTTCATGATGCGGCTGCACTTTGCGCGTTTCATCAACCCCCGCACGACGGTGGAGCTTGGGTCGCTCGACCTGGACGGCGGCATTTCTGACCTCGATTTTGACCTGATCGCGCTTGAGCCGCCCAATACAGAGTTGATTATCGAATACCGCAAAGAGGGAGACAGTCTTTGGTATGCGATGGGGCCAGGCACTGCGGGGCAATTGCGGGGCAAGCCGCCGCTGCTGCACTTGCGTGCAGTGTTTAAGGGGGATGAGTTTGTTATGCCCTCGCTCGACCTGCCCGGCTCAACCCTGCAGGCGGCGAGACAAACAACTACCTTTCGCCATATCTCCACGGCACGGGTTTTGCCCACGCCATCACAAGAGATTGTGGTCACCCTGTTGCTGGAAGGATGGGATGCAAACAAGCATAGCTGTGTAGCTAAGCTCAGGGAAGCAACTGGCACAGGCTTGACCGCGGCGAGTTCATCAACTGAAGAAGTAGTGCGTGGCGTTGATGTGCCCTCCATTTTCAAGAAGTTCGTGTTTAATCTGGCGGCACCTGTAAGCGATTACCGCATCCAGATAGAGGGCACATCAACCAACGAACTTGACCTCTTCCACGTTGCCTATCGTCATGATCTGGCGAAATAAAGGGTAAGCCATGACCATTAAGCGTGATGCATACCGGTTCAAGGATGGCGTAACCGACCTGTCTGCCGACACATTTAATCAGATATTTGCAGACCTTGACGCAAGGCTGCACTCGCTCGAGCAACTTGGCGTCACCTGGAAAGACGCGGTTTCCGAACTGCAGCAGTTTGGTTTGGCCCGCATCAATGGTGCATTGGCTCCCATCCTAGAAGACATGGTCGGTAGCGTTGAATTACTTAAGGCCGAACGGGTCTCGTTTGTGGAGTGGTGGGAAAGCGTCAAGGAGGAAGTACAGAATATTCACGCTGCGTCGGTGGCGATGCAGGCCGCACTGGTTGAGATAACTGCCAGGGTGGATGGTTTTGAGGCGGCGTTGACGGCCGGGTTGGCTTCTAAGGCGGATAATGGGTGGGTGGAAGAGCAGTTTACAGCCAAGGCAGATAAAGTCACTGTAGCTGCGCAGTTAGCCGAACGGCCGCACAAAAACTTAATCGTCAACGGAGACTTTTCCGTACACCATTCGGTATTGACGCAAGTGTCTTCCGGATACGGTTCTGACGTGTGCTGGCTAAATGAGCATGTTGGCTCTAGTAAAACTCATTCTCTTGAACTCTTCCCTATTGGCCAGGCAGAAATTCCTGGTTATCCGAAATATTTCAGCCGCACTGTAGTTAATTCGGTTGCCGGGGCGAACAACTATGTCCGCAAGTCGCAGAGAATCGAGAGCGTTAGAACGCTATCTGGCTATTCAGGCCCAGTATCATTCTGGGCTAGAGCCGACTCTCCAAAAGCTATAGCCATTGAGTTTTCGCAAAATTTCGGCACAGGTGGTTCTCCGTCTGCGGAGCAACACGGAATCAGCTCGCAATTGATTCATCTGGATGCGGGTTGGCAACTGATTGTGGCCCATGTGGAAATCCCTAGTATAGCGGGAAAAAGATTGGGAACAAACGATGACGATTATCTTGGATTTTCCATCTGGTTTGATGCAGGCAGTGCTTTCTCAACCAGGGCATCTAGTTTAGGTAATCAGTCAGGGGTGTTCGATTTGGCTGATGTGCAAATTGATAATCTTCCGTATGTCTCTCGTTTTGAGAGGGTAGACCGTCAACTGATGACGGCTGCCTGCGCGCGGTATTATCAGTTTATAGATAATGTACAGGGTGGTTCTGGGTTTAAATATATTAACTCCAGCAATGGTTATTTAGATGCTTTTACATTAAATTTTATACCGATGCGTGCCAAACCTTCAGTGTTGTATGAATTATATACAGCGGAAAATTGTTCTGCCATTGAACCTGTAGCAACTAAGGATATGATTGTCATTAGGGTGTCTAGTTCTGCTGCAGGTACGTATCGGATCTATGGCGGAAGAATGTATTTAAATGCTTACCTGTAGAGTCATTATGTATAAATTCGAGAATGCAGAAAACTCTTCAGTGTGTATTCCGTCAGCTGGTGTTTTTTGTATCCATCCTGGAACGTATCGCTGGAAAGAATACGAAGAGTGGGTGGCCAATGGCGGCGAAACATTGCCATGGAGAACAGAAGAAGAATTGCTGGAAGAAGCCAGGCAACGAAAGGTGGCCGAGATTAACGCAACATTTCAAGCGGCTGAGTTAAATCCGGTGTCTGTAGGTGGGCATGCGTACAAGGGTGGCTTCCAGTCCGGCCTGGCCATAGATGCGCAGCGGCGCGCCATGGTCGAGTATGCAGGGGTGAATCCGCACGCTGGCATCACTACGGTCATGTTTTTTGATGTGGCAGGCACACCGGTGACACTGCCGTTGGCAAGCGACACAGAAATTGATGCGCTGGATGTGTGTCTCGCGATTCATCAGTCGGCATCGGTTAATTCCTTCAAGTGCGCGCAACTCGTGGCGGCCGCGATGGCAGCCCCTACAGTTGCTGATGTGGAGGCAATACAATGGTAGCCTTTGACGCAGCCTTGCCAGGCTATCCGGATGCCATTGTTGCCCATCCAGTGGCCGTTTCTATTCCCATGCCGGTGATCCGGCCAATCCCTTTGCGCACCCGAGGTAGATCATGGTGGCAGCGCACCAAGGCGTGGCTGTGGGATGCCAGGGAATGGGAACTGCAAGAAGACTACCTGTACACCAGGCCTGACGGCAGTCAGTTGATGATCCCTGCCGGGTTTCGCACCGATTTTGCGAGCAGCCCCCGTGCCTTCTGGCCTGTTGGCATGGACCCGGTTGGCATCCTGCTTGTGCCAAGCTTGTTCCACGACTTCGGCTATCGCCACGATTTCTATCTCGACCAGCATGCCCGCCGCATCCACCAGGGCGCTGGCAAGCGCTTTCATGACCGGCTTATGCGCGAAATTTGCATAGAGGTCAATGGCATGGTTGTGCCCAGCACAGTCGCATGGCTGGCGCTGGATGTGTTCGGCTGGTACTCCTGGTGGCAGTCTTGCAAAGGCAGGACTGGGGATATCGATCTACAGGGAGTCTATTCAGATTAGGACGGGACGAAGCGAGTTCGCACCTCGCCCCGAATCACCTGCCGTGCTATCACACGGAAGGCAATCCGCCAGGGTTCACCGGCTTAGTCCCGGCGTTTGGAGACGCGACCGGATGTATAGCCGATTGCCTGGCAATGTACAAGGAGGCCTTTTGTGGGGGCGTTGATTCCGTATTTTGGCGGCAAGTCCAGGCTGGCAAAACAGGTTGTGGCAAGGATGCCTGAGCATAGCTGCTATGTTGAAGTGTTTGCCGGGGCAGCAGCGGTTTTCTTTTCTAAGGAGCCCAGTAAAACAGAGGTGATCAACGATTTGGATCGGGAACTGATCACCCTTTATCGCGCTGTACAAAATCACCCCGAGGAACTGCGCCGGCAGTTTAAGTATACCCTGGTGGCGAGAGATGAATTTAATCGTTTGATGCGGGCTGCTCCAGACACCCTGACCGATATCCAGCGGGCTGCGCGATACCTGTATTTACAGCGTACATGCTACGGCGGCAGAGTGCATCAGCGCACATTCGGCACGGTCACGGTGGGCAAGCCAAGGCTTAATTTGTTTACGCTGGAGGAAACGCTTGAAACGGCGTGGCGGCGCTTGGCCCAGGCGCTTATTGAGTGCATGGACTTTCGCGATCTGATTGCGCGTTACGACAGGCCGCATACGCTGTTTTACCTTGATCCACCATACTGGGACATTGTCGGGTATGAGCACAATTTTGTGGAGCAGGACTTTGTAGATCTGGCCCAGGCTTTGGCGGGCATCAAAGGGCGGTTTTTGATGAGCATCAACGACACGCCGGAGGTACGAGAGGTATTCGGTCGATTTCAGATCGAGGAGGTTACGCTGAAGTACTCGATGGGTAAAGGACAGGGCAGCCGGGACAAGCTGAGAACGGAGCTGCTGATCAGCAATTGAGATTTTTTACCGGATGTTAAAGGCGGTTTACTGAATGTAAAATATCCTGATAACCATTACCATTCAGGTTCTAAATCAAGCGTAAGTTGAGAGCGCATGCAATATTCGTTCCATGCACGTTTTGACACCCGCGCCCAGGTTCTAAATCTCGCGTAAGTAGGTTCTAAATCTCGCGCTAGGCTCCACAAGCACCACGGCCACAGGGGGGGCAGGTGAGGGGGAGAGTGAGGGGGAAAGGGTCTTGTAGGGGTGGCTTGATGTGTCTAAGTGCTTGATTTTACTGGCGCGCCAGGAGGGATTCGAACCCCCGGCCCACGGCTTAGAAGGCCGCTGTGGCATAAAAATAAAAATTTCTATAGCAGCTTTAAGTTACATAACTGAAAATAGTTTTTTGCGCAAGGATAATCCATACCCTTGTATAAGAGAGTAGAAAAAAATAAAAACTATTGGAGGATTAGATGGACGTTGAAACAGTTCAAGATGCTTGGCTGCTGTATGGAGATACGGTTTTGTACTCACTCAAGAAGAGTGGGCAAGTTACAGAAGTCGGCCGATGGAATAACTACATTTTTCCTATTGTAGGGAATGTTAAGATAGATGATCTGACTAAGTTTGACTATTTAAAAATAAAAAAAATCTTGAACTCAGAGAGTTAAGTCCGCAAACCATACATCATGCTCTATCGCTCTTGCGAAGAGTATTAAACAATGCAGTGGAGTGGGGGAAATATCAAGGTGAAGTTCCAAGTTTTAAAAAAATACTTCCAAAATTTGATAATAAAAGGCTGCGTTTTCTTAGTGAAGTAGAAGTAAATAAATTGTTCTTTTATTTAAAACCTCACGAAAATTGGCATGATATAGCGATGTTTGCATTAAATACTGGGTTAAGAAGAGGAGAAATATTCGGTTTGACAAAATATAACGTTAATTTTAACGAGAGACTTCTTTATGTTGTTGATACTAAAACTGACAACAATAGAGTTGTTCCATTAAATGAAACAGCATTCGACATTTTAAATAAAAAAAATAATTTGAATAGGCAGGATGATTTATTTTTTTACAATAGAGCTCCCAGGGTTTTTAGTAGGGCGATTGAAAAATCTGGACTTAACGATGGGGTTTTTGATAATAGGCAAAAAGTTGTGTTTCATACACTACGTCATACATTCGCGAGCTGGCTAGTGCAAATGGGAACACCAATTAATATTGTCAGTTATTTGCTTGGGCATACAACTATTGTTATGACAATGCGGTATGCCCATATTGATTCTGATCAAGCTAGAAATGGTATCGACAAGCTAAGATCTCGTTTACGGACGGAAGGGGAGAGGGCCGCAGAATCGTGGAGAAAGAAGCCTTTTCTTAAAAATCCAGAAATATTTAACCATAAGATTTGAATCTCTGTAAAGAAAGCCTCAATAGCGAAAAAAACATGGGAATACTTTGTAATTTCAATCACGACTATAGAGAAAGTACTGTTTTGATAAAATATTTTGTGACATTGAGGTGACTTTGGAGGGCAGGATATATGAAGTACCACTACTCGCGTTGCTCGGTGGTCTTCAGCATCCTGCCCTCCGGGGGGTGCTTATTCGCCTCTTCCTCTCTTCGTTCGATCCGGCTCAACGCTATAATGCTGCCTGAGGCAGCATTTTCTACAACCAAAAGAGAATCATCGAATTTGCTTTTTAATGTTCTTATTGAAATTACTGGTGGGTATAGTGTTGACCCTTCCTCGTAGGTGGGTATAATAACCACATGGATGGCTGGCGTCTGGCCCGAGTCAGAGGGTCACACCATCAGTTCAAACACCCCACAAAACCAGGGTTGGTGACAGTAAAGCACCCGGATAGCGACATCCCCGCCGGTACCCTGAACAGCATACGCAAGCAGGCGGGATGGAAATAGGAGGGCCATGATGAGATTTCCTGTGGTATTGCATACAGACGACGGTATACGCTTTGGCGTGACAGTTCCTGATTTGCCCGGATGTTTTTCAGCAGGCGATACTTTCGATGAGGCGTTAGATTCAGTAGTAGAGGCAATTGACCTGCATCTTGAAGGTTTGACGGAGGAAGGGGGAGAAATACCTGTTCCCCGCTCCATTGCCGATCATCGCAAAAATCCGGACTTTCATGATGGTGTTTGGGCTGCGGTCGAAGTAGATGTAACCCGTTTTGAGGGGAAAGCAGAGAAGATCAACATTACGCTGCCTCGACGCTTACTGTTTAGGATAGACGCCTATGCGTCCGCTCACGGTAAAACCAGATCCGGCTTTTTGGCCGAAGCGGCCAGGGAGGCGATGCGGTAAGTAAATGCCCTCTCCTGACAAGAAAGTTCTCCATGCCTACCTAACGCCTGAGGA